>CACJGD010000001.1 GCA_902592935.1 uncultured Pelagibacteraceae bacterium
TTAAACAACTCGAAGTGTTTTTTATATTTAATTTTTTAATCTGAAATATGAAAAGATGATAAAAAGGAACTATTAAAAACATAAAATAATAAATTTCAAATTTCATTAAATACCCCACATAGATTAGTGAAATTATAAATACAGAGTAACAAATAGTTAAAAATTTTTTTGGATCATTTTTAAACTTAATTGAAGTTGATTTTACTCCTATAATTTCGTCATCTTTAATATCTTGAAATCCATAAATTGTGTCGTACCCGAGTGTCCAAAATATGGCCCCAATATAAAAAATGATTGGTGTTAAAGAAATTTCATTTGATACCGATATCCAGGCTAAAATTAATCCGTAATTAAACGTTATACCTAAAAACAATTGTGGCCAATACGTAATTCTTTTCATTAGAGGGTATGTAAAAGCTAATGGCATAGATAACAAAGCCATTAATATTGTAAATTTATTAAAATTAACGAGTACTAGCAAAGCGATAACACATAAACTTAATGCGTAGAAAGTTGCCAGTGATATAGATATTTTGTCAGATGCTATGGGTCTATTTTTTGTTCTTTCAACTTTTTTATCAAAATTTTTATCCACAATATCATTAACAATGCATCCTGCAGAACGCATTAAAATAGATCCGGATAAAAAGAGAAAACTAAAAAAAAAATAAGATGATAAATTTTTATTAAAATCATAAACAATTGTTAATCCCCAAATACATGGCCAAAATAAAAGCATGAAGCCAATTGGTTTTTTAAGTCTAGTAAGTTCTATAAATAAGTTTAATTGGTTCATAATTTCCTTGTAAATAACAAAGGCTAGTTTCATAATCAAACTGATTCGTATGAATATAGATTACACAGTCACGGCATTAATGTTTCCTGCAATTCCTCTGATGATGGCTGTTTATAGTAACAGGTTTCATTCTTTGAGTATATTAATTCGACAGCTCCATGATGAGCATGTTTATGAAAAACATATTCCTCCCGAATGGAAAAAGCAGTTTATTAATCTTAGTGGCAGAATAACTCTCTTAAGATGGACAATACTTTTTGCCTCATTTGGATTTCTTTTTAATATGTTGACTGTATTTGCTTTGTATCTTGATGAGGTTTTTTTGGCTCGTGTAATTTTTGGATCTTGCTGTCTATCTATGATTATATCTATAATTTTTTTTATTAGAGAAATTCAAATTTCAACAAATGCACTTAAGCTACATATGTCAGATATGGATGTTGACGTTAATTAGGAATTATTACAGCAGGTCCTAAAATTTTTCTTCCTTCAAGATCCTGATGAGCTTGAATAACTTCTTCTAACTTATACTTTTTAAAAATTTTAATCTTAACTTTACCAGAGCTAATTTTTTCAAACATTACTTTCGATGCTTCATCTAACTCTTCTCTTGTTGATAGGTATTGTTGCATTGATGGTCTCACAAGATAAAGACCTTTTGGTTGAATAACTTTTGGAACATTTATTTCAGATAATGGGCCTGAAGCATTTCCAAATGAAACCATCATTCCTCTAACTGCTAAACATTCAATAGATCCACCTAGTGTATCTTTACCAACACCATCAAAAACAACTGGAACGCCTTTACCATCAGTAATTTCTATAACTTTTTTTGCAAAATCTTCTTTGTTATAATTAATTACGTAATCATAACCATTTTTTCTAGCTATATTCACTTTTTTATCAGAACCAACTGTACCAATAACACTACAACCCAAGCTTTTTGCCCATTGTCCAAAAATCTGACCAACACCACCAGCAGCCGCGTGAAATAAAATTGTTTCACCTGGTTTAACTGGATAAGTTTTGTGTAAAAGATAAAAGGTTGTTAATCCTTTTGTCATTAAAGTTGCAGCGATCTCAAGATCAATACCATCTGGTATTTTTACTAAATTTTCAGTAGGATAGTTTCTGTGAGAACTATAAGAACCTAATGGAATACCTGCATAGGAAACTTTTTCACCAACTTTAAAATTTTTTACATTTTTACCAACATCAGTAATGATACCAGCACCTTCTAAACCTAAACCAATTGGTAGTTTTAATGGGTACAACCCTGATCTATGGTAAGTATCAATGTAGTTAAGACCAATAGCCTTTTGTTCAATGGTTACTTGATCAGGTCCCGGCTTATCTAAAGAAATATCCTTAATCTCTAAAACCTCAGGTCCACCAGTTTTATTAATTTCTACAGCTTTCATAATTTATTTTACAAAGGTACCATTATGATAATCTTGAACTGCTTGCAAGATTTCTGCTTTAGTATTCATCACAAATGGTCCTCCTCTAGCTATTTCTTCATTAATTGGCTTACCTGAAATTAATAAAAATTTAGTATTTGATTTAGCTTTAATACTTAAGTTTTCACCTTTAGTTAGTAAAATTAAAGTACTGTCTATAACTTTATCATGTCTATTTTTACCGATTTCAATTTCACCTTTAACTAAATAAATAAAAGTATTATGGGTAGCTGGTAATTTAAAATTAAATTTTTTGTCTTTTTTAAGCTCAACATCAAAATAAACTGGTTCAACATTATGACTTTTTACTGGTCCTTCGGCTGTTTCAAATTTACCAGCTATTACTTTTACTTGTTTATCATTATCTTTATGAATACTCATTTTATCTGCATCAATATAAATATATTCAGGTTTACTCATTTTTAATTTTGCAGGCATGTTTATCCATAATTGAAATCCATGAAGTTTACCTTCCTTCATAGCTGGCATCTCTGAATGAATAATTCCACTTCCTGTTTTCATCCATTGAACATCTCCTGCAGTCATTTTTCCTTTACCACCTGTGCTATCTTTATGCTCAAAATCTCCAGCTAACATATAAGTGACTGTTTCTATTCCTCTATGAGGATGGGGTGGAAAACCAGCTATATAATCTTTGCTATTTTCTGATCCAAACTCATCTAACATTAAGAAAGGGTCAAAGTAATTTGGCTCAACACCAATACTTCTTTTTAATTTTACTCCAGCACCGTCAGATGTTGGAACAGGGTCGACAATTTTACTGACTTCAATATTTTTCATATTTCATACATAAGAATTTTTTATATTATATCAAGTAACTTACTAAGGTCTTTGATTTGATGTTTTGGTAAATAATCTAGATTATCAAAATTATTATTATTTCTATTTACCCAAATAGAATTATAACCATAGTTTCCACCGCCAGACACATCCCAAGTATTTGCACTTAAAAATACCACTTCTTTTTTTTGAATTTGATATTTTTTAATTGGCATATCATAGACTTTAGAGTTTGGCTTATAAATTCCAACTTCTTCAATAGAAAAAAGATCATCAAATATATTTTCTAAATTATTACTCGCAACTAATTGAGTAAGAAGGGCAGGAGTGCCATTTGATAGAATTGCAAGTTTTAAGTTTTTTTCTTTAAGTTTTTTTAAAACTTTAGGTACTTCTTTAAATGGTGAAAGAATTTTATAAAGATCTAATAATTCATTTCTCATAGAAGAGTCTATTTCAAAAGCTTTCATTGATTTATCTAAACTATCCTCTGTCACTTGCCAAAAGTCTTTATGTCTTTTCATTAAACTTCGAAGCCAGGTATATTCCAATTGTGTAGTTCTCCAATAATTGGCAAAACCTTCCCACTTATCACCAATTTTATCTTTGCATTTCTCAGCAGCTGAATTGACATCAAATAAAGTGCCATAAGCATCAAAAATTATTGCTTTAATATTTTTCATAAACTAACTTATCATAATGAGTAACATTAGATTATTTTATTCAAAAAGTTTATCTCTTAATTTGACTGATAAACTTGATAGATCTCAATCTCACTATGTTTCAAAAGTTATGAGACTTAAAGAGAAAGAATTTTTTTCTCTTTTTAATATTAGTGGAGAATGGGAAGCGAAAATCTTAAATATCACAAAAAGTATAGTTGAATTTAATGTTACTAAACAATTAAGACAGAAAGAAAATACCAAAGATCTCTGGCTGGCTTTCTCTCCTATTAAATCAAATTACTTTAATTTCATGATACAAAAAGCTACAGAGCTTGGTGTAACTAAGTTTTCACCAATCATTTTTGATAGAACGATTGTTAGAAAGATAAATAAAAAGAGATTGGAAAAAGTAATCATAGAAGCTGCTGAACAATCAAACAGAATAACTGTTCCAGTAATTGAGGAGCCTCAGAAATTAAAAAATTTTCTATGTAATGATATGGATTTAATATTTACTGACCTTAATACTGCAAATACAAAAATTGATCTTAAAAAGTTAACGGCAAAGCCCATTTGCGTAATCATAGGACCTGAAGGAGATTTTTCTGAGGAGGAAAGAGAAGAGATTCTCAAATATAACGGTGTTCAGCCTATTAAAATCAATGAAAACATCTTAAGATCTGAAACGGCTGTTATTTCTGCTTTATCGATCATAAATTACGCTATTATTTGATATTTTGTCGCTAAAAGTAAAAGTGTATTTTTTTAAAAGAGGCTCTATATAGGGTTAAAAAATGAAAAAATTTTTATATATATTTTCAACAATTTTTTTCACTTCAAGCGCATTTGCAAATCAACCTTTTGATTGGCAGTTGGGCTTTCAGAAGGCTGCTTCTGAGTCTATGAGAGATATTGTTAATTTCCATGATAAATTATTATTACCAATCATTATAGCAATCAGTGTTTTTGTTTTATTTTTGATGGTTTACGCCTGCATAAGATTTAGAGCTTCAGCAAATCCAGTTCCATCAAAAAGAACTCATAATGTTGCAGTTGAAGTTTTATGGACTTTAATTCCATGTTTAATCTTAATCGTAATGGCAGTTCCATCATTTAAAATTTTGTATAAACAAGATGCAATTCCTAAGGCAGATATAACTGTTAAAGCTATAGGATATCAATGGTACTGGGGATATGAGTATCCAGATGAAAATATTTATTTTGATTCATATATGATCGAAACTAAAGATTTAAAAGAAAATGAACCAAGATTATTAGCTGTAGACAATGAATTGGTTGTTCCAGTAAATAAAGTTGTGAAGGTAATGATTACTGCAAATGATGTTTTACATGCGTGGGCACTTCCTTCATTTGGGGTTAAGCGAGACGCTGTGCCTGGAAGAATAAATGAAACATGGTTTAAAGCAGAAAAAGTTGGAACTTATTATGGGCAATGCTCTGAACTATGTGGAATTAAACATGCATTTATGCCTATTGAAGTAAGAGTTGTTACTGATGAAGAATATCAAGAGTGGTTGTTAGATGCTAAAATAAAATTTGCAAAAGAAATTACAGAAGAAGATCAATTTAAAAAACTAGCGAGTAAATAATATGTATACACAAACGGAACAAAACGACGATCATCATACTCCAACTGGTTGGAAGCGTTGGGCTTATTCAACTAATCACAAAGATATTGGAACAATGTATTTGATATTTGCAATTATTGCAGGCGTGATTGGTACAGCATTCTCAGTTTTAATGAGAATGGAGTTGATGCATCCTGGTGATGGAATTTTAGGTGGAAATTATCATTTATATAATGTCCTAGTTACAGGTCATGGCTTAATCATGATCTTCTTTATGGTAATGCCAGCAATGATTGGTGGATTTGGTAATTGGTTTGTTCCAATTATGATTGGTGCACCAGATATGGCATTCCCAAGAATGAATAATATTTCATTTTGGTTATTACCTACATCATTCATATTATTAATAATGTCAATTTTCATGGATGGTCCTCCAGGTCAAACAGGTGTTGGTGGTGGTTGGACTATCTATCCTCCTTTATCGTCTACAGCTGGTCAACCAGGCCCTGCAATGGACTTTGCAATTTTAAGTTTACACTTAGCTGGAGCATCATCAATTTTAGGTGCGGTAAACTTTATTACTACAATTTTAAACATGAGAACGCCTGGCATGACACTTCATAAAATGCCGTTGTTTGCTTGGTCAATATTAGTTACTGCATTTTTATTATTGTTATCATTACCAGTTTTGGCAGGAGCAATTACAATGCTTCTAACAGATAGAAACTTTGGAACAGCTTTCTTTGATGCCCAAACCGGAGGAGACCCAGTTTTATTCCAACATTTATTTTGGTTTTTTGGTCATCCCGAAGTTTATATTTTAATCTTACCTGGTTTTGGAATGATCAGTCATATTGTTTCAACATTTTCTAGAAAACCAGTTTTTGGATATTTAGGAATGGCTTATGCAATGGTTGCAATCGGTATAGTTGGTTTCGTTGTTTGGGCTCACCACATGTATACAGTTGGTTTAAGTACAGACACAAAAGCATATTTCTTAGCCGCAACCATGATCATTGCGGTTCCAACCGGTATAAAAATATTTTCATGGATAGCAACTATGTGGGGTGGTTCGATTTCATTTAAAACTCCAATGGTTTGGGCTTTAGGTTTTATCTTCTTATTCACTGTTGGTGGGGTTACAGGAGTAGTTCTAGCAAATGCTGGAGTTGATACAGCAATGCATGATACATATTACGTCGTTGCACATTTCCACTACGTATTATCTTTGGGAGCTGTATTTGCGATCTTTGCAGGTTTTTATTATTGGTTTGGAAAAATGACTGGCTATGAGTATTCAGAGTGGATGGGACAGCTACATTTTTGGTTAACTTTTATTGGAGTGAACTTAGTTTTTTTCCCACAACATTTTTTAGGACTTGCAGGAATGCCAAGAAGATATGCTGACTATCCAGATGCTTTTGCAGGATGGAATTATATTTCATCAATTGGTTCATATATTTCAGTAATAGGTTTGGTAGTATTTTTTGCTAATCTTATTTATGCTTTTTATAAGAAAAAGGCTGCAGCACAAAACCCATGGGGAGAAGGCGCTACAACTTTAGAATGGACAGTACCATCTCCGCCTAATTTTCATACTTTTGAAGAATTACCAAAGTTTGAAGATGAAGAGGGTGTTGAAAAATCTACTAGCTAAGAGTAATAAGATTTTTTAACTTTGAATAAATGATTAAGTCTAAATTAAAAAATAGAAATTTAACTCAAGAAGACGCCTTTAATTTATCTGAATTATTCAAATTAATGAAACCGAGAGTAATGTCTTTGGTTATCTTCACATGCGCAGTTGGTTTATTAATGGCTCCGAATGTTATTCCAACAAAAGATGCAATTATTGGGATAATTTTAGTTTCTATTGGTGCAGGAGCAGCTGGAGCTTTAAATATGTGGTACGAGTCCGATTTAGATGCATTAATGACGAGAACTTGTTTAAGACCGATCCCGACAGGTAAAATTAATAAAAATCAAGCATTAATGTTTGGCATTTCTCTTTCAATATTCTCTGTAATTGCACTAGATTATTATTCAAACAGAATATCAGCTAGTTTATTACTCTTCACGATTTTGTTTTATGTGTTCGTTTATACAATTTGGTTGAAGCGAAAAACTCCACAGAACATAGTAATTGGAGGAGCTGCAGGAGCATTGCCTCCAGTGATTGGCTGGACTATAGCCACTAATTCTTTAACTTTTGAACCAATCACATTCTTTTTAATAATATTCTTTTGGACACCTTCACATTTTTGGGCCTTAAGTTTGTATAAATCTGATGATTATAAAAAGGCCAAAATTCCAATGCTTCCAATAACAAGTGGTGTTGAGAGCACAAAATTAAATATATTTGTTTATTCTTTAACGATGTTACCTGTAATTATCTTACCCTATGTAATTGGTTTTGTGGGTATAACTTTTTTAATTCCATCATTAATTTTGACAATTTATTATAATTATTTATGTTTCGAGCTTTATAAATTTAAAAAAAACAAATTTGATGCAAAAAAAGCAAAATCAATCTTTGGATATTCAATTTTATATTTGTTTTTAATTTTTGTTCTTTTTTTAATTGATAAAATTTTATGATAACACCTGACAAAAAAACAAAGAAAAAAAATATTCTAACTGCAATAGCAATTTTGGCATTTATGGTATTTTTATTTGTTTTTACTTTATATAATGTTGGAGTATTTGATAGACAGATATGATGAAAAGTAAAACATTAACTCCTTTACTTTTGGCTGGAATTTTCGTCTTAATGTTAGGATTGTCTTTTGCAGCAGTTCCTTTGTATGATTTGTTTTGTAGAGTTACTGGTTTTGGTGGAACTACTCAGGTATCTAAAGAAGCCCCAAAAGTAGTATTAGATAAGGTTGTAAGCGTTAGGTTTGATACAAATGTTAATAATCTTGAATGGGATTTTAAGGCAAAGTCAAATGTTATTGACGTAAAAGTTGGTCAGGTAAACAAAATAGAGTTTGAAGTAGAAAATTATAGTGATGACACTACTTACGGAGTAGCGAGTTTCAATGTTTCACCTGCTAGTTTTGGTAAATATTACAGCAAATTAGGATGCTTTTGTTTTGAAAAACAAGAGTTGAAAGCTGGTGAGAAAGCTACTTTCGTAATGACTTTTTATTTAGACCCTGAACTAGTTAATGATCCCACAACAAAAAATTTACAAGATGTAACCATGTCGTATACTTTTTTCTCGACAGATTACTATAAACAATCATAATCAGCAAAATGTCAGCAGAAAAAAAACACGATTATCACTTAGTTGATCCAAGCCCTTGGCCAATCTATACATCATTTGCATGTTTGGTATTAGCAATAGGTGCAATTTTTTATATGCATAACGGGATTTCTTGGGGAATGTATCTTGGTTTGGCTTTATTAATTTATGGTGCTTATATGTGGTTTAGAGATGTTGTAATTGAAGCTGAGCATCAAGGGCATCATACGCCAGTTGTTCAAATTCATCACAGATATGGAATGACTTTGTTCATTGCCTCAGAGGTAATGTTCTTTGTTGCGTGGTTCTGGGCATACTTTGATATAAGTTTATTTCCAAACGAATTTGTTGGAAATGTATGGCCACCAAAAGACATAGAAACTTTTGATCCATGGGATATACCTCTTATAAATACATTAGTATTGTTGCTTTCTGGAACAACTGTAACTTGGGCACACCATTCATTATTAGAAGATGACAGAAAAGGTTTTATTCAGGGACTAACATTAACAGTTATTCTTGGTTTCTTTTTTACATTGCTGCAAGCATATGAATACCATCATGCTACTTTTACATACTCGGGCCATATTTACGGTGCAGTCTTTTATATGGCTACAGGTTTTCATGGTTTTCACGTAATAATTGGAACAATATTTTTGGCTGTATGTTTGTGGAGAGGAAGACTTGGTCATTTCACAAAAGATCATCATTTTGGATTTGAAGCAGCTGCTTGGTACTGGCATTTTGTTGACGTCGTGTGGCTCTTCTTATTTGCTGCAATATATATTTGGGGAAGTTAATATTTATCCTTGAAGAATAAATTTCTATTTTCAGTATTTGTTTATTTTATTATTTTAACTCTTCTATCCCTAGGGTTTTGGCAAATTTATAGATTAAATTGGAAATTAGAATTAATTGAGCAAATAGAAAATTCTTTAAAAAACGACCCAGTGGAATTATCCAACATTGAAAAAAAAAACTATCTTAGAATAAAGACAAGTGGAGATATTGATTTTGACAAACAAATTTACTTGTACAATTTAAATGATGCAGGGAAACCTGGATTTGAGGTAATTAATCCAATAAAAATTGGTGATGAAAATTACTTAGTGAATAGGGGATGGATACCTTTTGAAAAAAAAGACCTACCTGAACTAAATTTAGTTGATCAAAATCAAATAGTCGGCACTCTTATGCTACAAACTAAACCAAGTACATTCAAGCCTGAAAATGATATTGAAAAAAATTATTGGTTTACTTTGGATAGAGAAGATATTTTAAAATTTACTGGTAGAAATTTTTCAGAGTATGTCATTTATTTAAACGGTGATTATAAAATTCCAAAACCAAGAGTGATTACTGCTAAAATTTCAAATAATCATAAGAAGTATGCAATTACTTGGTTTTCTATGGCGATTTCAATTCTTTTAATATATTTATATTTTAGGAAAAAAAATTATTAAATGAGATACGTAAGTACAAGAGACACATCAAAAACCTTTGAATTTAAAGACGTTTTCATTAAAGGTCTTGCCGATGATGGAGGTTTATTTATTCCAGAAGCATTAGTGAAATATGGGGAAAATGAAATTAGAGATTTAAAAAAACTTAGTTATTCAGAGTTAGCAAAAAAAATTGTTTATCCATTTATTGGTAATTTTATGTCTGAATCTGAAATGAGTAAAATTATTGATAAATCTTACTCTACATTTAGAAAAGATAACGTTGTAAATTTCATAAAGCTTGGAGACAAAACAGTATTAGAATTATTTCATGGCCCTACCCTAGCTTTTAAAGACGTTGCCATGCAACTTTTAGGTAATTTTTACGAATATTACCTAAACAATGAAAATCAAAAAATTAATATTGTTGTTGCCACATCTGGAGATACTGGTGCTGCAGCAATTGATGCAATTAAAGGTAAAAAAAATGTTAATATTTTTGTGCTTCATCCAGATAATCGTGTTTCACCAGTGCAAAGAAAATTAATGACGACAGGTAAATATGAGAATGTATTTAATATAGCTATAAAGGGAAATTTTGATGATTGTCAAAACCTAGTTAAATCTATGTTTGCAGATAAGCAGTTTTCAAATGATATCAAAATGTCAGGGGTAAATTCTATTAATTGGGCGAGAATTATTGCTCAAAGTGTTTATTATTTTTATAGTTATTTATTAGTTGAAAATACAGAAGAACCAACAAATTTTTCAGTACCAACAGGAAATTTTGGAGATGTTTATGCTGGATATTTAGCCAAAAAAATGGGCTTGCCTATAAATAAATTAATTGTTGCAACTAATCAAAACGACATTTTACACAGGGCAATATCAAAAGGTAGTTATGAGGCGGAAAAGGTTTCAGAAACTATTTCTCCTAGTATGGATATTCAAATAGCTAGTAATTTTGAGAGACTTATATTCGATCTTAATAATGAGGATGATAAACAGACTTCATTAGATATGAAAAATATTAAAGAGAATGGAAAATATTTAATTGATGAGGATAAATTAAATAAAATTAGAGAAAATTTTTTATCAGCTAGTCTGAGTGAGAATGAGACTTTGGAGGTTATTAAAAAGGTGTATGAAAAATTTTCTGTAGTTTTAGATCCACACACAGCAATTGGATATGGTGCTTTCGACAAACACAATCTAAGAGGAAATAATATTGTACTAGCAACTGCACATCCATGTAAATTTCCTGATGCTGTTTCTAAAGCTATTAATTTAAAATCTGATTTACCAAAAGAACTTGAGTTTATTTTGAATGAAAAAGAAGATTATGATATAGTAGAAAATAATTTAGAAAAAATTAAAAACTATATTATAGGTAAAATAAAATGAAGATTAAAGAAGGGGAACAACTTCCAAATTCAGAATTTTATTATTTAGACTCAAGTGGAGCAGCAAAAAAAATAACTACAGCAGAAGTTTTTAAAAATCATAAAACAATTGTGATTGGTGTTCCTGGAGCATTTACAAAAGTTTGTTCCGCAAAACATCTTCCAGGTTATGTTAATAATTACGAGGAAGCAAAGAATAAAGGGGTTACAAAAATTATTTGTGTTTCAGTTAATGATCCAAATGTGATGAAAGCATGGGGTGATATTCAAAAAGTTGAAGATAAAATATTTATGGCTGCAGACCCATATTGTGAATTTACTAAATCAATTGGAGCAGAAATAGATAGACACGATCGGGGTCAGGGAATGAGGTCAGCAAGATATACAATGTTAATTGACGACAATGTTGTAAAGAAAATACAAGCAGAAGAAGATACTGCCACTTGTGAAATTTCAGCAGCTCAAAATTTTTTAAAATTAATCTAAATTTGCTGCTTTTTTAGCTAGTAAGTCCACCTCTTCATTTAAAGGGTTTCCATCATGAGCTTTAACCCAATTCCATTGAATATTAAGCGATTTATTTAAATTATATAGATCAATCCATAAATCTTTATTTTTAACATCTTCTTTTTTTGAAGTTTTCCAATTATTAGCTAACCAAGTATTAATCCATTCAGTTATTCCATTTTTTACATATTGAGAGTCAGTGTATATCTTTATTTCAACACCAGGCTTCATATCTTTAAGTGCATTAATTGGAGCTAACAATTCCATTCTATTATTTGTTGTATTTTTTTCGTTACCACTAATTTTTTTTATTTCTTTTCCATATTTTATAATTGCAGCCCATCCACCGTTACCTGGATTTGTTAAACAAGAACCATCTGTATAAATTGTAATCATTAATTAAAATAATCTTTAAATGAACTTAAATTATTATGTGAGAGTAATTTTTGGTAATACTCATTAGGATCTTTAATTTTAATCAATGCTGTTTTTGGCGTATTTGAGTAATCATATAGTCTAGTTAACAAATATCTTAAAGCAGCTCCTCTACATAAAATATTTATAGATTTTTTTTCTTTCAATGAGATTTTTTTAACACTTTCATAACCTTTGATTAAATTTTTGATTTTCTTGTTATTCATTTCAAATTTTCTCTTTTTATAGTCAAAACAAAGAGCATTGATGCATATAGCAATTTCATACATAAAATAATCATTAGCAGCAAAGTAGAAATCAATAATTCCAGAAAGTTTCTTTTTTTTGAAGAAGATATTATCTATAAATAAGTCGCCATGGATAATACCTTTAGGTAATTGTTTAGGCCAATTTTTATTAATATCCTTTAGGTTGTTTTTCAGAAATATTTTTAAATTTGAAAATTTTTTTGATTTAAATTTAATACTTTCCAATAAAGGCTTTAAATTTCTAACCCCCATTGAATTTTTTCTATTAAGCTTCATTTTTTTTGTGACTATATGCATTTGAGCTATAGCTTTTCCAATTCCATAACAATCATTTGTTTTTAATTTTTTTTTATCTTTACCCTCCAAAAATGAAACAATACATGCAGTCTTATTTTTTAATTTAATTAGATATTTGTTATTTTTAGTTTTCAGTGGTTTAGGGCAATTTATTTTTGCACTATTTAAATTATCCATTAATTTCATAAAAAAAGGTACTTCTTTTTGTAAAACTCTTTTTTCAAAAATTGTTAAAATATATTTTTTCTTTTTTGATTTAAGAAGATAGTTTGAATTTTCTATTCCTTGCTTGATACCTTTAAAACTTTTAATTTTGTCAATATTAAAATTTTCATTAATAATATTAATTTCCTTTTGATTTATTTTTGTATAAACAGCCATTTCTAATTTAATTTTTTGGGAACTTTAAATATTACATCTTCTTTAATTATTTCAACTTCATGAATACTTATAGAAAATTTATTTTTTAAATCATTAATAAAATTTTCAACTAATATTTCTGGTGCAGATGCTCCTGATGATATACCAATAATATTGCAATTTTCTATTTGGTCATATGGTATTGAGCTTTCTGAGTGAATAAGTATCGAATTTTTACAGCCAGATTTTTTTGCTACTTCAACAAGTCTAACAGAATTTGAAGAGTTTCTACTTCCAATAACAAAAAACATATCACAATTCTTCGCAATATTTTTTACTGCCATTTGACGATTGGTTGTTGCATAACAAATATCTTCTCTCATTGGTTCTTTGATATTAGGAAAATTAGTTTTCAATATTTTGATTATTTCTTTTGTATCATCAACTGACAAAGTAGTCTGAGTAATATATGCTAATTTTTTGTCTAGTTTATTTTGATAGTTTAAAGCGTCTTCCTCATTTTGGATTAGATCTATAGAACCTTTATTTAATTGACCCATAGTTCCAACTACTTCAGGATGATTTTCATGACCAATTAAAATTATATGGTAACCAGCTTTATTTAGATTTTCTGCTTCTCTATGAACTTTAGAAACAAGTGGACATGTTGCATCAACATAAGTCATTTTATAATTTTTTGCATCCTTGGGTATTTTTTTTGGAACACCATGTGCTGAAAAAATTACTGGTCTTGATTTATCTTTTATCTCCTCCAGTTCTTCAACAAATATTGCACCCTTATTTTTCAAATCGTCTACGACATATTTATTATGTACAATTTCATGACGTACATAGACTGGAGATCCAAATTTTTGTATAGATTTTTCTACTATTTCAATTGCTCTTTCTACTCCAGCACAAAATCCACGAGGTGCAGATAATAATATTTTTAATTCTTTATTTTTCATTTTTTTCTAAAAAATATTCCAGCAATATATGTGGAAAGGTTAAAGACGCCAAACCTATAAATATTATTTTTAAAATCGCACTATCCAAATTATATGAATTATTCAGTAGATATAGAGCAATAAAAGAAAAAATAGCTGTTAAAATTGTTAAAGGTAAAGCTTTTTTTACAAATAATCTAAATCCATTAATTACACTATTTGGATCAAGTTCAATAGCTAGTGAAATTGAATGTCTTATTGAATGAAGAAAACAGAAATAAATAGTAAAAGCTAGTAGCGGAGATAAATAGTAATTTAAAATTAAAATTGAAAAGTAATCTAAAAAAATTACAAATTTTTTGATTTCAAAATTCTTTAAGAAAAGAAAAATACTAGACAAAGAGCTGCTGATTATTCCTATTTGAATTATTTTATTTGTCTCAACAAAATTTAAACTTGAATAAAATACTTCATTATCAATCAATAATAATTTGAAAATCGCTATAGTTTCCTGAAAATGAAAATACAAAGGAGCAAGTATGATCAAAAATCCTTTAAAAAAATAAAGGATTTGAGTGAAATAAGATCTATCATTAATCAAAAATTGTGTATCCTCTTTTCCAAAGTGATAGGAAGCGATTATTAAAAAAATAATTAAAGTTATTGATGGCAACAATATCCAAGTTATTACAACTGCTGCCGAAATTAAAATATATATAATGTAGAATATGTAAGTAAATTTTACATTAAATAAACTTAATAGTTTTTTTCCTTTAATATGATCTAATGAACCATGGGAAACACCTATAATTAAAATTAAAAGTAAACATAAAATCGATGAAATATCTAAATTGTTAAACTTAAACAGCAAAATGCAAAAAATATTTATTATAAAGAAAAAAATAAATGAATGATTTAGATTTATTTTTTTTATTTTATTGCTCATTTTAAATTAATTCTTTTAAAAATTTCCACTTTGGCATTTTTAGAATTACTTCTAAATCTTCAAAAAAACTGCTTTTATTTGATAAAAAATTTATAGCTGTTCTAGGTTTTGAATTAAAAACTTTGAAAAATATGTTGCCCATTTCATTGGAATTATTTTTAAGTACTTTTAATAAGATGTTATCTAAAAAATCATATTTTGAACTAATTTTAAATAGATTTACATTTTTTATATTTTCTATGTTTTCTCTTATATATTTACTTTGTTCTTGAATATTTAGAAAAGTATAACCCGTGCTTAATCTAGTCATGCCTCCTGCTGAGCCTATGTAAATTTCATTTAATTTATTTACGTTTTTTTGTCTAAAAAGAGGGATTGCACCAATTTCTTTGAAATTAATTTTACAGTTTTTAATATTTAGGTGTTTACTCAAATAATCATCAATTTGTTCATCATAATCTTTTACTTTTTCATCATTTAATTCAGATATCCATGTAGTTTCAACTAATGCATTTCTTTTTGTAAATGGTAGCGTATAAAAAAAATGAACTTTGTTTCTTTGATCACAAGCAAAGTCCATCAAATTGAATATTTCGTCATCAAAAAAGTCTTTATCTGTCTCTATTTCAACTCCACAAAAGTGTTGCCATAACTCACTCTGTTTATTATCAAAACTAGGCACACTATTGAATATAACTGAATTTGATTTATCTATTTGATCAATACTTTTAAAGAACTGAATATTTTTATTTAATTTAAGTTTTGAAAGTATTTTTTCGTAGAACATACCACTATCAATTGTTTGATATGGTGTAGGTTTGCAATCTACATATTTGGTATTATTGGGTGTATTTATCGTAAAATTATTCCAACTCTTTTTTACACAGTCATCGAAGTTATGTGAAAAAACTTTCCAAAATGACCAAGTTTTATCTCTTTTATAATCTTCTCTTGGCTCAATGATTGCTAAGGTTTTATCTTTTAATTTTTCATTAACTTCCAGCTCATATGCCAATGAAAGACCTGCGCAACCTCCACCTATAATTATGTAATCAAATTCTTTCATTTAAATTTATTTCTTCATTAATTAAATTGTGATCATGATTAATATTATCATCGTTTTTGCTTATAATTGATAACTTAATTAAGTCAAAAATAGATAAAAAAGTTTCAATAATTTTTTCAATATTTGAAACATAAATTTTTCCGGACCTTTTATAATTTTCTATGTTTTGTTTATTTAAAATTTTATATCCTATTTTTCTATAAACTCTTCTTGCAACTAAAATAGAAAATCTAAAACTTAATGGTATTTCTTTAATTGAGTAAAATGAGTTTTCATAAAACTTTTCTGATAGCTTTATTGTATTCTTTATTTCCTCAAAACTTTCATTGATATAAAATCTATTATTTTTTTTATCTTCCATAACATCTCTAGAAATATTTGTTAATTGCATAGCAATCCCAAGATCAATAGCTGATTTTAAAGATTGCTCTTTTTTAACATTCAATATTTTAGCCATCATCAATCCAACTGTTCCAGCCACTCTGTAGGAATATATTAGTAATTCTTTTTTTGAATTGAGTTTAACATTTTCTTTTATATCAGAATTAATACCCTCAAATAAATCGTCTACAATTTTAGCGGAAATACTAAATTCATTAATAAGTTTCCACATATTTTTTATGATTGGATCATCATAATTCTTGTTTACAAAACTATTTCTAAATTTAATGAAATTATCTTTTTTTACTTCAATCTTGTTTTCATCATCAGCAATATTATCTGCTTCTCTGCAAAAATCATAAAGCGCAGAGCATTTTTCATAGGTTTTTTTTGGTAAAAAAAAACCTGCCCAATTAAAAGATTTTGCGTAAATTGCTAAATAATTCTTTGTTAACATTAAAATAATTTATCTAAAACTTTTGCTGAAGAGAGAACACCTGGAACACCAGCCCCTGGATGTGTACCTGCACCAACAAAGTATAAACCATCATATATTTCTGATTTATTATGAAATCTAAAGTATGCGGATTGTGTAAATTTAGGTTGAATTGAAAACCCAGATCCAAATTTTGTATTTAATTCCTTTTCAAAGTAATCAGGTGTTAGATAAAAATCCTCAACTATATTATTCTTAAGATCCGGCATTAAGTCTTTTTCCATTTTTTTAATTACATGATTTTTCATTTTTTCACCTTCAGTTTCCCAATTTATTTTTGACTGATTGTTAGGAACAGGCACCAAGACATAAAAACAATCATTCCCTTCTGGGGCCATAGTTTTATCAGTCGCAGTAGGTCTGTGAAGATAATAGCTAATATCATCATTTAATTTTTTCTTATCAAATATGTCATCAAGATGTTCCTTATACTTGTTTCCAAACTTTATTGTATGATGTTCAACATTCTCATAAATTTTTTTTGTTCCAAAATAGTAAACAAATAAACCCATAGAATATTCCATTCGGTTTTTTTTCCAATTAAACAACATAGAACTCTCGTTGCTTTTGCTTAACATTTTCTCATAAAATGCAGGCGGATCTGCATTACAAACAACATTATCTGTACCAATTTCATTTTCATTATTTAATTTTACACCACTTATTTTATTATTTTTTGTTATAATTTCCCTTACTTCACTGTTTTTTATTATTTCAATACCAACTTCATTCATTAACTTTTCAAAACCTTTAATTATATTTCCTGTTCCTCCAACCGAATAATGTATTCCCCATTTTTTTTCTAAATAAAGAATTAATCCATAAATAGAAGTGGTAGTAAAAGGATTTCCCCCAACTAGCAAAGGATGCATGCTAAGCATTCTTCTTAATTTTTCATTTTTTATATAAGATGAAACAAGTGAGTAAACTGATTTATAACTTTTAAGTTTTAATAGAGCAGGCAATTGTTGCATCATTACAAAAGGTTTATCAAATGGTACATCTGCAAGTTCTAAAAAACCTTTATCAAATATCTTTTTTGTAAAATTAACTAATTTTTCATATCCATTTACATCTTCTTTGCTAAGCTTTTCAATTTGGCTTTTCATTTCTATTTCATCACCAGAGTAATTAAATTTAGTTTTGTCCTCAAAAATAAATTGGTACCAAATTTTAAGTGGAGTTAGTTCTATATAATTTTTTGGATCTTTGTTGAATAACTCGAACAATTCGTTAATTAAGTAGGGTGCTGTAATTACTGTTGGTCCAGCATCAAATATAAATCCATTTCTTTTAAAAACTCTAGCTCTACCACCTAGGTCTGGGTGTTTTTCTATTAATTTTACTTTATGTCCTTTTGCCTTTAGTCTTAGTGCTGCTGCGATTCCACCAAACCCTGATCCAATTACTATAGATTTCATTTTAATAATTTATAGCTTTTTTGAAAAATTGTAAGTGTATTATGAGTTAATTTTTTTTAACTCTGCTTTAGTTTCATCTAAATTTTTTTGAAACACAGTATCTAATTTTGACTTGTCTACAGATGTAGTTATTATTTTTTTAACTGAGTCCACAGCAATCTTTATTGAAGTGTCCTTAATTTCTTTTAAAGCCGCTTCTTTCATCTGACTTATTTTATTTTCAGCTAAATTTTTTTTAATTTCTGATGATTTATGAAACTTATCATTCATCTCAATTATTAATCTATCCGCATCTTTTTTGGCGTTCTCAAGAATTTCATTACTAACAGATTGAGCTGTATCTAATTTTTTTTGCGAGTTATCTAATAGTATTTTTGCCTCAGATCTTAATTTTTCACTTTCATCAATTTCATTTTTAATATCAGATATCATTTTATCTAACATTTCAGAAATTTTTTGAGGAATTTTCAGGTAAATTAACGCTCCAAAAAAAATAATAAATGATACGGCTACCCAAAATGTTGCATCAATTGCCATAGTATTTATCTCCATTTCTTTTAGATAGATCGTCAACAATTGCAGATATACTACTATTATTTACTTCAGCTCCAATTAGTTTTTGCAATAACTCAGATGAAGTCTCAATAGCAATTTTATTTATTTTATCTGGCGCATTTTTTCTTAATGCATCTATTTCTTTTTCAGCCTCAGCAATTTCATTATCAATTTGCCTATCAAGTACTTCTCTTTTTGCACCAATGTCTTTTAGTGCTTTTTCTCTTGCTTGATTGAAAATACTATTAGCCTCAAGTTTGCTTTTAGATATAATTTCATCGTATTCTTTTAGTTTTGCATCACTATCTTCTCTTTGTTTCTCAGCAGCCTCAATATTTTCTAATATTTGAGATTTTCTCGATTCTAAGTTGTTACTAATTTTTGGTAGTATTAGTTTAGATAAAACTAAATACATAATACCAAAAGTAAGTATTAGCCAAAAAATTTGAGAAACCCAAAACTCTGGATTTAATTGAGGCATACCTCCACTTTCAGCTGCAAAAGCTTCTTTAATAAAAAAGAAGCTAAAAAATATTGACTGAAAATATATTTTTTTAACCATCAATTTAAAACGCAAAGAGAATGATTAACGCAACTACCAATCCGAATAATCCTGTAGCTTCCGCAAGCGCGAAACCTAAAAGTAAGTTAGGAAATTGTTTTTGTGCTGCAGATGGATTTCTCATTGCACCTGACAAATAATTTCCAAAAATTATTCCGATACCAACACCGGCTCCAGCTAAAGCAATTGCTGCTAAACCTGCTCCGATCATTTTTGCTGCTTCTAATTCCATTATATCCTCCTCTGTTATTAATGGTGTAAATTTAATGCATCATTTAAATAGATGCAGGTTAAGATTGCAAAAACATAAGCTTGAAGAAAAGCAACTAAGATCTCCAAACCTGTTAACGCAACCGAAAAACTTAGTGGAAGCCATCCACCCACTATTCCAAGGCTTATTACAAAGCCCCCGAAAACTTTCATCATTGTATGACCAGCCATCATATTAGCAAATAATCTAACTGATAAACTTATAGGTCTACTTAAATAAGAAATAATTTCTATAACAACAATCAAAGGGAGCAATACTGCAGGTACTCCACTTGGAACAAATAATTTTAAATACCCAAATCCATGCTTAATAAACCCAATCACAGTCACTCCAATAAATATAAACGCTGCAAGCACAAATGTTACAATGATATGACTGGTTACAGTGAAAGTATAAGGTATCATTCCAAACATGTTGCAAAATAAAACAAACATGAATAGAGAAAATATAAATGCAAAGTATGGTTTAGCTTTTGATCCAGCTGTATCGCTAATCATTTTGGATACAAAGGTATAGCTAAGTTCTGCTAATAATTGAATTTTATTTGGTAATATTGAATTTTTTTTTGATCCTATATTAAAGATTAACAAAATAGATACAGTACTTAAAATCATAAACAAACTTGCGTTCGTAAACGATATATCGAATGCTCCAACTTTAATTTCAGGTCCAATTCTATAAACGTCGAATTGGGACATAGGATTTGCTGCCATAATACTTATTTATTTTTGCATTTTTTTTGCAGATCTAATCACATTGGTTATTCCAGCAACTACACCAACAAAAAAAAATATTAATATAAACCAGGGTTTAGTACCAAAGGTCTTGTCAAAAATAAACCCAATAATTGTCCCCACAGCCACTGCAGAAACAAGTTCTGTGCTCAATTTGAATGCGGTACCTATAGGTGAGGGGTCATTCTTCTTATTGTAGAGATTTTTCTTTGAAATCTTGCTTTTTGCAATCTCTAAGCGATTTTTGAAAGGGTCTTTTGGCATTTATATAGTTTAAGCAACCATACTCTCTGCTTTTTGTAAATCAACAGCCACAAGCTGACTAATTCCTTTTTGAGGCATAGTCACCCCATATAGTCTGTTCATTTTTGACATGGTTAAAGCATGATGAGTTACAATTATGAATTTGGTATTGGTTATTTTTATTAATTCCTCAAGTAGACTACAAAATCTTGTTACGTTAGCATCGTCAAGTGGCGCATCAACCTCATCTAATACACATATAGGTGAGGGGTTTGTTAAAAATACTGCAAAGATTAAAGAGAGCGCAGTCAATGCTTGTTCACCCCCAGATAACAAAGTTATAGATTGAAGTCTTTTTCCAGGAGGACTAACTAACATTTCTAAACCTGCTTCAAGTGGATCATCAGAGTCCACTAATTCTAATTTGGCATTTCCACCATTGAAAAGTTTTGTATAAACTTCATTAAATTTTCTATTAACTTTTTCAAAAGCCTCAATCAATCTTTCCCTTCCTTTTTGATTAAGTTCATTGATGCTATCTTTCAGTTTCACGATAGCGGTAACAAGATCGGCACGATCCTGCTCCATTTTTTTTATCTCTTCTTCATATTTACTTGTTTCTTCATCTGCTTTTAAATTTACAGATCCTAATTTTTCTCTTTCTTGTTTTTTCTTGTCCAGAGCATCTTCTTGATCAACTGGATTTGGAAGTTCTTCTACTCCGTTTAAATTTGAATTTTCTAAAATATTATCTTCATTTAAATTTAGCTCAGAACTAATTCTATCAAGCAGATCATTTTTTCTTTTTTGTAGACCTTCAATTGTGGCTCCTGAGCTTGCTTTTCTTTCTCTGATTTGAATTGATTGCTCTTGTATTTCATTCAATTGTGTTCTTAACATTTCAATTTTTTGATCTGTTTCATCTATAATTGCTTCATTATCAATTTTTTCTTTATCTGAAATTCTTAAATTTTCAGAAATTTGACCTTTTCTTTCAGCCTGTTCTCTAGGTTGGTTTTCTAAATCACTTAATTGTTTTGATAATTTTTCTTTTCTTTGTGTTAGTTCATTGACCATTTTTTCTGAGTTAATTAACAAATTTTTCCAACTTTCAATTTCTGTTTCAATGGTTTTAATTCTTTCATTTCTTTTAAAAGACTCATTTTTAATTGATTGATGTTTACTATATGCATCAGCATATTTTTCTTGAAGTAATTTTATATTTTCTGATTTTTCACTAACTCCTAATAACTCACTTCTAGATCTCTCATTTTTTAAATCATTTAAAAAACTATCTAGCTCCATGTTGCATCTATCTAGAAGTGTTATTGCTTGATTTATTTCATTGCTATCTATTAATTCTTTTACTCTTGATATTGTATTTTTTACATTTTTTATTGGACCAATAGTTATATTTATAGTTTCTTCTGCTAAACTGTTTACAACGTCATCAACAGCTTTTTGTTCCTCTTTAAGTTTATTTTTTGCACTTTCTAACTCTTCATTAGATAATTTTTCTGTTTCAAAATACTTCGAGTCTGTCTCAATTAATTCATTTTTTTCTTCCTTCAATCTTTTTTCATTTGAGTTAGCGTCTATGATTATCCCTTTTTCTCTCGTTATATCATCATCAAGTGTTTGAATTGATTTTTTGATGCTTTCTATCTCATCTTGAATTCTTGTATTTTCCTCATCTAAACTTTGAAGTTCTAGATTAAGCCTTTGAATACGAGACAGGTTTTCTATATTTTTTTCTCTTAAAGGGTTTACTTTATCAGTAAAAGTTTTAATTGAGTTTTCTAATTCAGATATTTTATTATTAAATCCTTCTACTTCTCCTTCTGCCTCTGTATTGATTTCATTTTCTATTCTAATTTCTTTATCTATTTCTATTAATTTTAAATAATATAATCCTGCTTCAATTTTTTTAATTTGATCGGAAATTTGCTTGTATTTCGTTGCCTCTTCAGCCTGTTTTTGAAGATTTGCTAGTTGTTTTTCCTGTTGTCTTCTTAGTTCATCTGCTCTTTTTAAATTATTTTCAGCAGCACCCAATCTTAATTCAGCTTCATGTCTTCTAACGTGTAAACCTGAAATTCCTGCAGCTTCTTCTAATATAGCTCTTCTATCTGTTGGTTTCGCAGTTACTAATGCACCTATTCTTCCTTGACTAATCATAGATGGAGAGTGTGCACCAGTCGAAAGATCTGCAAAAAACATTTGTGCATCTCTTGCTCTTACCTCTTTATCATTTATGTAAAACTTAGATCCTTTATCTTTTTCTATTTTTCTTCTAACTTGTATTTGCTCTAATTCACGATATTGGACAGGACCTTCTTTATCTTTGTTTTCTACTTCAATTGAAACTTCTGCAATATTTTTTGATGCTTTATTAGATGTTCCTGAAAAAATTACATCCTCCATACCTGATCCACGCATACTTTTTGCAGATGTCTCTCCCATTACCCATCTTAAAGACTCTACTATGTTAGATTTTCCACAGCCATTTGGACCAACTATACCAGTAAGACCATCTTCAATTAAAAAGTTGGTTTTTTCTGCAAAAGATTTAAATCCGTTTAGTTGGATTTTTTTAAACTCCATGCATTAACTTATATCAGTTTTTCTAATGCTTTTTTCAAATTTTTATAAGTTAGAGTTTTTTCAAATTTTTTGTTGTTGATAATTATCGTAGGAGTTGAGCTCACTTTGAAGTTTTTAGTACCATCGATTCGATCATTTAAAACAAAATCCTCAATTTCTTTGTTGTTTACACATGAATCGAAATCAATACTAAAACCTTCATTTTTCAAAAATTTTTGGAGATTCTTATTTGCCTCCTGTATCGAACTTCCTCTGACCCATTTCTGTTGATTTGCATATAAGCTTTCCAAAATATCAGAGTTTCCATCATTTTTACATTGAGCAACTTTTGATGCATTGAAGGCCGCAATATCCAATGGAAAATGTCTAAATTCAATCTTAGCTATTCCAGTATCAAGAAATTCTTTTTTTAGTTCAGGGAAAACATTTTTGTGAAAATTAGCACAATGACTACAAGTTAATGACTCAAAAGCTATAATAATTATTTTTGCATCTTTGTTTCCAACAGTTATCCTTTTAATTTCCTCAGCTTGTACACTTAAAACTGAAGTAAAAAATATTATTAATAAGAATATAATTTTTTTCATTTCTCTCTAAAAACCCTGGTTAACTCTGTTAATGATTTTTTAATTTTTTCGTTTTTAACATCTTTAATTCTATCTTGGTATTTACTAATTGCCACATTTTTAACCTTAGCATCGCTTAAACTCGTCATTTCTTGCTCATCATCAAAACTTATAAGTTTAAGCTTTTCAACAACAGAAAAGCCAAAAAACTTATTCATTTTATCTAAAATATCTTTTTTAGAATATTCTACGTCAACCTCATGTCCACGCTTAACCATAACCATTAAGGTGCTAACACCAAATTTATTTGAGTTTTTAAATGTTTTTGGATAGCAAATTTTAAATAATTCACTTCCAACTAAATATTTCCAATTGCTGAGTGTTTCTGAATATACATGACCTTTTTTATTAATTATTTTTTTCACATTTTTTGGCAAAGTGTCTTTGAAAGATCTTAATCCTTGAATGCTAGCGTTTCTCTGCTTAGTATTATTTTTATATTGCATATGAAAGATCCAATAATAACAAATAATATTCTTAATTGGTACGATTTAAATAAAAGATCTTTACCTTGGAGAAAGAATGTTTCTCAAACAAAAAAGCAATACCACACTTTAGTAAGTGAATTCATGTTACAGCAAACCCAGGTTGCAACAGTAATACCTTACTTTAACAGATTTATTAAAAATATTCCTACAATTGAAAAATTATCTAAATATGATGATAGAAAATTAATTAAACTTTGGGAGGGTCTTGGATACTATTCAAGAGTAAGAAATTTAAAAAAAACAGCTCAAATAGTTGTTAAAAATTTTAATAAAAAAATACCTAGAAATTTTGTAGATTTAAAGTCTCTTCCAGGAATTGGAGATTATACAGCAAGTGCAATTTCTGCAATTGCATTCAATGAACCGATAATTCCTCTAGATGGCAATATTGAAAGAGTGCTAAAGAGATACTTATTTTTAAAAAAACAAGATCAAATAAATAAAGAAAACTTACACGAGAAGAAAAAAATTTTTGGAACATCTATCAAAAGGTCTAGTGATTATGCTCAAGCTTTAATGGAATTAGGAGCACTAATTTGTAAACCTATTAGTCCTAATTGTAAGAACTGTCCATTAGTAAAAAAATGCAAATCATTTAAAAATAAAAATTTTGATTTAGTAAAAATTAAAAAAAAAGATAAGGAAACTTTTTACAAGCTAAATGTTTATAAAAAAAATAATCATTATTTATTAATCAAAAATAACAAATTTAATTTTTTGAAAAATTTTAATATCTTCCCGATGGAGGAAGTAAATAATCCAAAAAATTTTGATAAAGATTTGAATTTTAAAATGTCTAATATGAGTATGAATATTAAAATCGAATTTAAAAATAAACATAATTTAAATAAAAATAATTATTGGATTGATCCAACAAAGCTTCAAAACTATACATTGCCAACATTTACAAAAAAGATAGTAAAATTTTTAGAAAGTCATAAATGAAAAAAATAGCAATAATTGGTGCTGGAATTTCTGGTTTGTATATTGCAAATTTATTCAAAGATCATAAGGATTATCAGGTTACGATTTATGAAAAAAGGAATTCAATAGAAATAGATGAGGGCTATGGAATTCAGTTGTCGGTAAATAGCGTGAAGCTTTTAAATAAAATAGGCTTCGCTTCTCTCAATGAGGAGGAAAAATTTAGTCCAAAAAAAATTGATTTTTATGAAATTAAAAATTCAAAAAAAATTTGTGACTTAGATATTACAAAATTTAATTCTGAAGATTGTAAATATACAACATTGCAAAGATCAAAATTAATTCAATTTTTAAAAAAACCACTAAACGAAGATATAATTAAATATAACCACAGTATTGAACAGATAGATTATGATAAAGATTCTATAAAATTAATATTTGATAAAAATAGAATAACTTGCGATTATCTAATTATTTCAGACGGTGTATTTTCTAAGGGGAAGTTACTAATTTCAACTAATAAATCAAAACCAATCTATAATGATACGATTGCTATTAGGGGCAGTATATCGAGAGAAAATCTGCAAAATATAAATGAAGAAAATATTTCTTTATTTTTAGGACCTAATTTTCATTATGTTGTTTATCCAATTAATAATGATAAAAATTTAAATTTTATTGGCATTTTAAAACATAAATTAAATTCAATTGAGCTAGAGAACTATAATCTTTTTACCGAGAGTTCTTTTATAAAAAATATTAAATTTAAATTATCTCAAAAAGTTTCTCAAAGTTTTTTGGAAAGTCTTCAAAATATTAAATTATTTCCAATATTTGTAAGTAAAAATTTATATAATCCTCCAAAAAATATATTCCTTGTAGGAGATGCATTTTTTGCTTTTTCACCTTCATTTGCGCAGGGAGCTTCCCAATCAATTGAGGGAGCTAATGAATTATATGAATGTTTAATAAATAATAATAATTTTTATGATATCAGATTAAAGAGAATAAAAATGATTAACAGCAGATCTAATTTCAATCAATTTGCCTTCCATTTATCAAATCCAATTATGATCACATTTAGGAATATTTTTTTAAAACTTTTAACTAATAATAAAAAATTTTTACAAAGTTATTTGGGTAAAATTTATAAAAGTTAGTTTTTAGAAATTAATCTTTGTCTTAGATAATCAATCGGATAAGTTCGTCCATTTATATCACAGTGCCAAAAAGTCCATCCATTGCAACTTTCAGCTCCTAAAATAGTAGCTGCAACTTTATGTATAGAGCCCTCTGCTTGATTATGTTTTATACTACCATCGGCCATAATTCTGGCTGTTATTTTTTTCTTATTATCAAAAATATTTGTTCCAGGTTTAATTATTCCAAGCTCAACTAATGAACCAAAAGGAATTCTAGGTTTTGATCTATTATTTTTTAGCGTATCTAACAAATCATCTTCAATAGGCTTTGTAGTCTTTAAGCGTTGCTCAGCAGCTTTAAAATAATTTTTTTCTTTTTCTATTCCGAAATAATTTCTTCCTAGTTTTTTTGCTACTGTAGCTGTTGTTCCTGATCCTAAAAAAGGATCAAGTATAAGGTCATTTTTATTAGATGTAGCTAGTAAAATTCTATGTAGTAGTGCTTCTGGTTTTTGTGTGGAGTGAATTTTTTTTCCGTCCTTTTTTAGCCTTTCAGAACCATTGCATATTGGAAGATCCCAATTAGATCTCATTTGCAAATCATCATTTAAACATTTTAAAGATTGATAATTGAATGTGTATTTTGATTTTTCATTTTTAGAAGCCCATATCAAAGTTTCATGAGCGTTAGTAAAACGTGTCCCTCTAAAGTTTGGCATTGGATTATTTTTATTCCAAATGACATCGTTTAAAATCCAGAAACCTAAATTTTGGATTGCTGTGCCAACTCTAAAAATATTATGGTAGCTTCCTATAACCCAAATAGCTCCATCTTTTTTTAAAATTCTTTTACATTCACTAAGCCATTCATAAGTGAAATCATCATATTTTTTAAAATTTTCAAATTGATCCCAATTATCATTTACCGCACTAACTTTTGATCTATCCGGTCTAGTTAATTCACTTTTTAATTGTAAGTTGTAAGGAGGATCAGCAAAAATTAAATCAAAAGTTTCACGTGGAATTTTTTTTAATTCTTCGAGACTATCTCCATTAATTATTTTATTTTTGAAATCAGTTTTCATTTGTAAAAATTAATTAGACTCCAAAAGGATTCTACGGTCAACCTGAGATTGAAAAATTTGGATTCTATTAGTGTTTCTAAATTAAAAGGTAACTAGATGTAGTGTTAATTTATTTTAGATATTGGTGAAAAAGTTTTTCTATGATGTTTTGTAATACCTAATTTTTTCAAAGCTTTTAAGTGCTGTCTTGTTCCATACCCAAAGTTTTTATCCCAATAGTAGCCTTTATTTTTTTTTGATAAGGCGGTTATAAACTTATCCCTTGATACTTTTGCAATTATAGAAGCTGCCGAAATAGAGGGGACTTTTTTATCTCCTTTAATAACTGATTTTAAATTGTAATTTTCTAATTTTGGAGTTTTGTTTCCATCTATCATAACGTGTGTTGGTTTTTTCTTAAGTTTTTTGATTGCTCTTTTCATAGCCAGCAAACTTGCTTGCAGTATATTCAGCTTTTCTATTTCTTTGACAGAAGCTTTCCCTATAGACCAAGTAGAATTTTTTTTTATATATGTACATAAATACTCTCTCTCTTTTTTACTTAAGGATTTTGAGTCTTTTAATAATTTTGGATTAATTGATTTTTTTAAAATTACTGCTGAAGCATAAACAGGCCCAATTAAACTTCCTCTACCAACCTCATCAACCCCAGCAATTATCTTCATCAAATTTTTAACTTCAGATCTTTGATTTTGTCTCTAATTTTCTTTAAATCTTCCCATGAGTGTTTTTTATTTTCTGGAAAACGGATTAAATAAGATGGATTAAAAGTTATCATTAAAGGGAATGTTTTGTTTTTTAAAATCACTTCCTTCCAATGTCCTCTTTCAGTAGTTATTTTATCACTTATTCCTGTTACAGCCTCCATTGCTGAACTACCCATCAAAACAATAATCTTTGGGTTTATAATTGATATATGCTCTTTCAAAAATACTGAGTATCTTTTAATTTCGGTTGAGGTTGGTTTTCTGTCATCAGGTGGTCTAAAATTGATTGCATAACTAGTGTAAATATTTTGTCTCTTAATATCGATGGCTATAAGCATTTTGTTAAGAATTTCGCCAACTTCACCTCTAAATGGAACGCCTAATTTTTCTTCTTCAGCCCCAGGAGACTCTCCAATCAACATTAAAGGACTATTTATATTTCCCTCACCTAAAATAATTTTGTTTGAATTTTCTTTCAATTTACAATTTTCAATTGAATTTATTTGATCTTTTAAATTTTTTAGTAATTCCTCTTTATTAATTTGTAGAGTGCCATTTTTCGTTTCTAAAATGTTAAATCTATTTATTGGCTTATCAGCGAATATAAATTTTGGCTCAATTGTATTAATTAGTTCTTGGTTTAATTTGGTGTTTTGATTTATCACTTTTTTAGTCATAGTATAGTTATATGTTCCTAAAATTTCTAAAATTAGTACTATTAATATTCATATCTTATCAGACACCTTTGTATTCTAAAAGTGCTACTTTTAATGATTTCAACTCAAGAGATTTATCAAATTATTTTTCTGGAATTGTTGCATTTGAAAATCGAGTTAATTCTGAAGCTTTAAAATTTTTTAACCTAACCAAAGTATTAATTAACAAACATGACGGTTATTTAAAAAGATATGTTAACTCTTTAGTTTTAGATAACAAAGTACCTCAAGCAATTAATATACTAAATAATAACGCAAATAAATCTAATTCAGATTTTTATGATGCGTATATAATTTTAATAATTGACAGTTTAAAGAAAAATAAATTTAAAAAAGCTGATGAATATTTAACACAAAGTTTAAAATTTCAAGATGAAGATACGATAAATCTAGTTATATTCGAAACTCTAAAACAGTACATTTATACATTTAAAAATAAAAAAGTATTAGATAACAAAAAAAATTTTGGAAACTTATCTCTTATAGCTGAGACATTTCAAAGATGTTATATTGAGGATAAAAGAACCTCATCATTTTTTATTAATTTAATAAATAATCAACAAGGTGACTATTCGAGATATATTTTCTTTTATCTTAATTATTTAATTGATAACCACAAATTAAATGAAGCAAGATTAGTTGTCGAACAAATTGATTATATAAATTCAACACTTTTGCTTTCACAAAGTAAAAGTTGGGTAGACAAAGAAAAATTCGATAATTTTGGAAAAATTTTTTCATGCAAAGATCATAATGACCTTGTAAGTGAGTTTTTATTTTTAATCTCCAATCTTTATTCTTCTCAGGATAATTTTGAAAAATCAAATTTTTACTTAAATTTATCAAACTATTTAAATCCTAAGTTTGAATTTAATCTGTCGTTGGTTGCAGAAAATTTTTATCTAAATGATGAATTTGATAAAGTACAAAGGATTTTAAAGAACTTTAAAAAAGAAGATGAATTTTATTATTGGTTTAGATTAAAAAAAGAAGCTCAAATAATAGTTCAAGAGCAAGATTATGAAAATGGAATTAAATACATAGATTCAAAATTTAATAAAATTAAAAATCCAAATATAAAAATGATTTTTGATTTAGCCAATTTTTATAAAAATTCTAAAAATTATGAAAAAGCGATAGATCGTTATACAGCAATTATTTTAACACTGGATGACAATTCACTTATTAAATCAGATGTATTGTATCGTAGAGGTGGCAGCTATGAAAGAATGGGCAATTATGAAAAGTCAGATGAAGATTTACTGCATGCGCTTAAAATTGATCCTAGTGATGCATATATTTTAAATTACCTTGCTTATTCTTGGTTAGAGCGTGATTATAAAATTAATGAAGCAATGAATATGTTGAAAACAGCATATGATTTAAAAAGCAATGATCCATACATTATTGATTCAATTGGATGGGCGTATTTTTTAATAGAGGATTATGTAGAAGCAGAAAAGTATTTAAAAAGAGCAGTAGAATTAATGCCAGATGACCCAATCGTGAATGATCATTACGGAGATATTTTATGGAAATTAAATCGAAAAATTCAAGCAAGATATTTTTGGAACAACGTATTAACTTTTGATGACACCGAAGACGATATGAGAGAAAAAATTAATATTAAAGTAATTGAGGGTCTTAAAAATTCCTAAATGAAAATTAATAAAATTAAATCTAATGCAAAGTTAAATTTAGCACTAAATATTACTGGAAAAAAAAAGGTTTTACATAAAATTGAAAGTATAATTGGTTTCATAGATCTACATGATCTTATTTCGATAAATCAATATAATGGAGAAAAACATCATATTTCTTTTTATGGAAAGTTTTCTAAAAATATTGGAAAAAAAAATACTGTTCAAAAATTATTTCAAATACTAGACAAAGAAAATTTATTAAAAAATAAAAAATTCAAAGTTAAAATTAAAAAATTAATCCCTCAAGAAGCTGGTTTGGGTGGGGGATCGATGAATGCAGCCACTGTGTTTAATTATCTGGTTCAAAAAAAAATTATTAATCCTAATCATCAAAAAACTCGAAGTATCTGTGACTTGGTTGGCTCTGATGTTATTTTAGGAACCATTTCATCCAGCTGTGTGTTGTCATCAGGGGGTAGAATTAAAAAGATTAATGATGCTCCAAGATATTATTCTACTTTAGTAAAGCCTGATTTTGGGTGCTCAACTAAAAAAATATACTCTGCTGTTCGAAAGTATACAAAATCAAAGTATAACAAACCTAAAAAAAACATGTTTGGAGTAAAATATTTGATTGATCAACAAAATGCCCTTGAATTAGTAGCACTTAAAAAATATCCAAAACTTAAAAAAATAAAGTTGTTTTTAGAGAGTATTAATAATCCATTATTCGTAAGAATGACTGGTTCAGGATCAACAATTGTTGCCTATTATAATTCATTAAAGAGTTGTAAATTGGCAAAAGCTAAATTTAAAAGAAAATATAAAAATTATTGGTGTGTTACAGCAAAAACTATATGAATTTTATATTTTTATGTTATAGGAAGCTAGTATTGGGGCGTAGCCAAGCGGTAAGGCACGGGTTTTTGGTACCTGCATCCTAGGTTCGAATCCTAGCGCCCCAGCCATTTATGAAAAATTTTTTAGATAAATTTTTTTCCCGATCAAAAAATCTTGATTATATCAGTCAAAATTTAAAACAAATTACTTTAACAACACCTGCAAATAAAATTTTTGAAGCAATTAATAATTTTTCAGAGAAAAGTGAAATCAGATATGTGGGTGGATGTGTAAGAAAAGTGATAAAAAAAGAAAATGTTGATGATATTGACCTAGCAACAAATCTAACACCTCTGGAAGTATGTGAGGCTCTTAAAAACAAACAAATAAGTTATTACGAAACAGGTATTGAACATGGAACTATAACTGTAATAATTGACGAATATAAATTTGAAATTACTTCTTTAAGGAAGGACATCTCAACTGACGGTAGGCATGCTGTAGTAGAATTTTCTTTGGATTGGAAGGAAGATGCTTCTAGAAGGGATTTTACTATCAATTCTATTTATGCAGATGGCGATGGTAATTTATTTGATCCATTTAACGGTAAAAAAGATTTAGAGGAGGGTTATATTAATTTTATTGGTAATGCGGAAAAAAGAATTCAAGAGGATTATTTACGTATTTTAAGGTATTTAAGATTTTATTTAAATTACTCAAATCGTAAGCACCAGTCAGAAATAATAAAAAATATAAAAAAAAATATTGATGGAATTTCAAATATATCATCTGAAAGGTTAATTGATGAACTAAAAAAAATAACGAGTTCAAATGGATTTTTAAAACTGTTTAAAGATAAAGAAAGTTTAGAACTAATAGAAATAATTTTCCCTCAATTAAAGAATATTAAAAATTTTAAAAAACAAAATTCTTATGCTACAGAGAACTTTTTAAAAATTGACTTTATATTCTTAATTGCGCTTTTAGTAATTGATGGAACTGATAATGCCGATTATTTTCTTTATAAATTTAAAATATCCAACAAAGATAAGAAAAGATTAAAATTGATAGATCTTTTTTATAGAGAAAGAGTAACTCTAAACAATTTTACAGAGAAAAATTTGAATAATTTTTTTTATTTTAATGGGCGACAGGCTGTAATAGATATAATTAATTTTAAAATTTTTACCTCAAACAAAGTAGAAAAAAAACTAATCAAACTATTAGATACTTATAAAGATAAAGTAATTCCAACTTTACCAATAGGAGCTGATCTATTGATGTCTAAATTTCAAATTCCTGAGGGTAAAACTTTAGGTAATAAATTAAAAAAGATCGAAGAAACTTGGGTTCAAAACGGATTTCAAATTTCAGATAAGCAAGTACAACAAATAGTTAAAAGTTAAATATATTTTACGTCTTTAATTTCAAAATTTTTTACACCTGAGGGTGTATTTATTTCAACTAAATCACTTTTATTTTTTCCAATCAAACCTTTGCTAATTGGTGATTGAAAGAAAATTAGTTTTTGTTTTAAATCTGCCTCATCTCTTCCAACAATTTTATAATTAATTTTTTCACCAGTATCTAAATCTTCTAAATAAACTGTAGATCCAAAAATTACTTTTCCTTCATTATTTAGTTTTGTAATGTCGATAACATTTGCTCTTGCAATAATGTCGTTAATTTCAGTTATTCTTCCCTCGTTATGAGATTGTTCTTCTTTAGCTGCATGATATTCAGCATTTTCTTTAAGGTCACCATGGGATCTTGCTTCAGAAATGGCAGCGACTATTTTAGGTCTTTTTTTTTCTTTTAAAAAAACTAATTCTTCTTTTAGCTTATTTAATCCGTTTAATGTTATTGGTTCTTTATCCATTTTTTTATTTCCATTTTGCAATCGGAGGTAATGACATTAAAATTCCTTCAACATTACCACCAGTTTGCAGCCCAAATTTCGTTCCTCTATCATAGAGCAAATTAAATTCTGCGTATCGACCTCTTTTAATATACTGAAACTCTTTATCTTTTAAAGTCCATTTTCTTTTTATTTTTTTTTTAATTATTTCATTAAATAGGATTTGAAATGTAACACCAACATCTCTGACAAATTTAAAGTCATTTTCAAAATTATCATTTTTATAGTCAAAAAAGATTCCACCTATGCCTCTTGCCTCTTTCCTATGAGGTAGATAAAAATATTCATCACACCATTTTTTATATTTTTTATAATAATTTTTATTATGTCTATCGCACATTGCTTTTAAAATTTTGTGAAAATTTTTTCTCTCTTTTTCATCCTTTATTGCTGGGGTTACATCCATTCCCCCACCAAACCAATTCTTTGTTGTAGAAATAAATCTGGTATTAAAATGCATTGCAGGAATATGAGGATTTTGCATATGCATAACTATTGATATCCCTGATGCCCAAAATCTAGGATCCTTACTTGCGCCTGGTATGTTCTTTTGAAATTGCTTAGGAAATTTTCCATAAACTTTTGAAAAATTTACTCCTACTTTTTCAAAAATGTTTCCATTCTTAAGGATTCTATACTCGCCACCACCTTCATCTTTTGTATTGCTTCTTTTCCAAGAAGTTGATTGAAAATTTAATTTGTTTTTTTCAATTTTTAAAATGTCGTCGCATATTGCATTTTGCAATAGCTTAAACCAATTACTAGCCAAGTCTTTTTTGATTGAGATATCCATTTTATATTAATTCTATTTGTCGTAAACTTTCTGCCAAAACAATGGCAACAGATGATGCAATATTAAGAGATCTTACTTGGTTTTTCATTGGTATTTTTAAACGATTTTTTATTAATTTATGAACCTTTTCGGGTACTCCAGCACTTTCTCTTCCAAACAAAATAGTATCATCGGTCTTAAATTTAAATTTGGTATAATTTATTGAACCCTTAGTTGTCATCAATACGATTCTTTGTTTCTTTTTTGCCTCAAAAAATTTTTCTGAACTTTGATAAAATTCAATTTGACTATAGTCCATATAGTCCATAACTACTCTTTTAAAGCGTTTGTCTGATAATAGAAAGCCACATGGTTCAATTATTTCTAATTTAGCACCTAAACAAGCACAAGTTCTAATGATTGCAGCAGTATTCTGAGGTATATCAGGCTCATACAAAGCTATTTTGGGTCCTAAAATTGTTGAATTATGTGTCATTCTTTCAGTAGTAAAATAATTATTTTATATTATATGAATTCGTATATTAACTATTTTAAATCAAAAAGTGATAATAACAAAAGCTACTAAAAGTGTCTGAAAAAAAAACAAAAAGACGAGACTTTTTATTTACAGCTACTACAGCTGTAGGAGCTGTTGGTGCGGCTGCAGTAGTATGGCCAATGATAGATCAAATGAATCCAGATGCTTCTGTTAAAGCATTAGCAAGCACAGAAGTTGATGTAAGTTCATTAACACCTGGAAATACTTTAACTGTTTTGTGGAGAGGTAAACCAGTATTTATAAGAAGAAGAACTCAAGAAGAAATTGATGAAGCAAGAGCCGTAAAGATGGAGGAATTAATTCATCCTGAGAAAGATGAAGATAGAGCAAAAAATCCTGAGTGGCTTGTTATGTTAGGTGTATGTACCCACTTAGGTTGTGTACCTCTAAATGACAAAGGTGATTATAACGGATGGTTCTGTCCATGTCATGGATCGCATTATGATACGTCTGGAAGAATAAGAAAAGGACCAGCACCTTGGAACATGGAAGTTCCCAAATATGAATTTGTAAATGCAAATACAATTAAAATTGGATAGAGAAAATAATGAGTGATCATGATTACAGACCAAAATCGAAAGTAGGACAATGGTTTAATGATCGATTGCCACTATTAACGCTTGCAAATCATTTAACTGATTATCCAACTCCAAAAAACTTAAATTACTGGTGGACTTTTGGCGGAATATTAACTTTTTGTTTGATCACTCAAATTGTAACAGGACTAACACTTGCAATGCATTATATTGCTCATGCCGACATGGCTTTCGAGAGTGTTGAGCATATTATGCGTGATGTTAACTATGGATGGTTAATTAGATATATTCATGCAAATGGTGCATCAATGTTTTTTTTAGCCGTTTATATCCATATATTTAGATCTTTGTTTTACGGTTCTTATAAATCTCCAAGAGAAATAATATGGATTTTAGGAATAATAATTTATTTATTAATGATGGCTGCAGCCTTTATGGGTTATGTGTTGCCATGGGGTCAAATGAGTTTTTGGGGAGCAACAGTTATTACAAATTTATTTAGCGCTATTCCTCTAGTAGGAGAGGGAATAGTTACTTGGTTATGGGGTGGCTATTCAGTTGACAACCCTACGTTAACTAGATTTTTTACTTTGCATTATTTAATCCCATTTTTAATTTTAGGATTAGTTGTTTTACATATATGGGCTTTACATGTTCCAGGTAATAATAATCCAGTTGGAATAGATATTAAAAAACCTTCAAAGGATACAGTTCCATTTCATCCTTATATTGTTATTAAAGATGGTTTTGCTTTATTAATGTTTATGATTGTGTTTGCTTTCTTTGTATTTTATGCACCAAACATTTTAGGACATGCAGACAATTATATAGAGGCTAACCCAATGGTAACACCTGCACACATTGTTCCTGAATGGTATTTGCTACCTTTTTATGCAATATTAAGATCAGTTCCTGATAAATTACTAGGAGTTGTGGCCATGTTATCTGCAATATTAATCTTAGCAGTTTTACCTTGGTTAGATACCTCAAAAATTAGATCTGCAGTATTCAGACCTTTATATAGACAATTTTACTGGATACTTGTTGCAGACGTTTTGATACTTGGTTATGTAGGTGCAATGCCAGCTGAAGGACTTTACTTGTTGATAGCACGAGTTGCTACGGCGTATTACTTTTTGCATTTTTTAGTTATTCTTCCTGTTTTAGGTTTTAAAGAAAAAACGTTACCAGTGCCTCTAAGTATTACTGAACCTGTTCTTGGTGGTTCACCAAATTTAGCTGCCGCCAGAAACAAAGAAAGTAAAATAGAATAAGGTGAAAAATTTATTTAAGTTATTTTCTATAATAATCATAATTATTGCTTCAAATTCATATTCTTTAGCTGCTGAAAAGGTAGAATATTTAAAAACTGATTGGAGTTTTAAGGGTTTATTTGGAAAATTTGACAGATCTTCTCTTCAAAGAGGTTATCAAGTTTATACTGAAGTATGCGCCTCATGCCACTCGATGAAGTATTTAAGTTATAGAAATTTAGCAGAGCCAGGTGGGCCAGAATTTTCTGAAGCTCAAGCTAAAGCTATAGCAGCTTCATTTGAAGTAACTGATGGCCCAAATTCTGATGGTGAAATGTTTACAAGACCAGGTAAATTATCTGATAAATTTGTAATGCCATATGAAAATGTAAAAGCAGCTCAAGCAGCAAATGGGGGAGCTTATCCTCCTGATATGTCTGTTTTAGTAAAAGCAAGAGGTGGAGGTGTTGATTACATCTATTCCTTATTACAAGGATATGAAGAAGCTCCTAGCAACGTATCTTTAGATGATGGAGTTTATTATAATAAATATATGTATGGTAATAAAATTAGAATGGCTGCTCCATTAACTGATGGATTAGTAGAGTATGGTGATGGAACAAATGCATCAGTAGAACAGATGTCAAAAGATGTAACGACCTTTTTAATGTGGTCTGCTGAACCTCATTTAGAAGCTAGACATCAGATGGGCTTTAAAGCAATTGTATATTTGATTATCCTTACTGTTTTGGTTTATTTTAGTATGAAAAAAATCTGGTCACGTGTTGAATCTGAAGTTTAATACGTCTCCATCTTTCACAACATAGTCTTTGCCCTCTAATCTCATTTTTCCGCTAGCTTTGGAATTTACCCATCCATCATTGGCTACGAAATCTTCATAAGATATAGTTTCGGCTCTAATAAAACCTTTTTCAAAATCTGTATGAATTTCTCCGGCAGCTTTAGGAGCGGTGCAATTTTTTTGTATAGTCCAAGCCCTTGTTTCTTCAGGTCCAGAGGTAAAATACGTATCAAGTCCTAAAATTTTATATCCTTTTTGAATCAACTTACTCAGACCTGTCTCTTTTAAACCAATCATATCCATATAATTTTTTTTTTCATCTTCTGCTAATTCATTTATTTGGTTTTCTATGTCTGCAGAAACAATTAGAGTGTTATCTTTTCCATATTTCTCTATAAAGTTTTTAGTGTATTTATTTCCATCTTGGACGCTTTGCTCATCTACATTACAAACAAAAATCTTTGGTTTTATTGACAAAAGGCCACTTTGATTTAGTTGTTTTGTATCAAATTCAGATTTTACTATTGATATATCCTTGTCGTTATTAATGCAGTCTAATGCAATCTCTAAAATCTTAAGCTGATCCTCGTCTATATTTTTTTTGTTATTTTTCTCAAGTCTTTTTTGAATAGATTCAAGGTCGGCTAGCATCATTTCAGTTTCAATGATCTCAAAATCTCTTACAGGGTCAACGTCTGGATTAACATTTTGGATATCATCTGAGTCAAAGCATCTAATCATATGAATAACTGCATCAACTTCTCTTATGTGAGATAGAAATTTGTTACCTAATCCCTCACCTTTAGAAGCACCTTTTACAAGACCAGCTATATCTACAAATGAAATAGTTGTATTAATTTTTTTTTTTGATTTTGAAACTTTTGATAATTTATTTAGTCTTTCATCTGGCACAGGTACTACTCCAACGTTAGGATCTATTGTACAGAAAGGAAAATTTGCAGCCTGAGCTTTACTAGAGCTTGTAAGAGCATTAAATAATGTAGACTTGCCCACATTAGGTAAACCAACAATTCCACATTTAAAACTCATTATTTGTTATTTACAGTGCTAGAAAATAGATCTAATTTTTTTTCTATAAGTATCTCAATAGAATCTGTAATATTTTTTGTAATTTTTTCTAACCCAACCATTTCGTCCTCATCGAAGTTTTGAAGAACAAAATCACTTACTTCCATATTATCTTTTGGTTTTCCTATGCCTATACGCACTCTTGAATAATCTTTACCAATAAATTTATCTATAGATGCAATACCATTATGTCCTGCACTAGATCCTCCAAATTTTGCTTTTATTTTTCCAAAATCAACATCTAGATCATCATGAAATACAATTACATCCTCAGCATCGATTTTAAAATATTCAATTAATTCTCTTATGCAAATTCCTGAATTATTCATAAATGTTAAGGGTTTTATTGCATAAACTTTTTGACCCCCAACATTACCAGTTGTAAGAAGTCCTTTGAATTTTGGTTTTTGTTTTGAAAGTCCAAATTTTTTATTAATCGCATCTATTATTTTGAAACCAATATTATGTCTGTTGTTTTCACTGTCTGCGGTTGGATTACCTAATCCTACAAGTAGAAGCATAAAATATTAATATTGGAGGATAAAATTCAAATTATAAACTTATTTTTTTTCTTCAGCAGGCTTTTTATCTTCACCTTCTTTTTTCTCACCTTCAGTAGCTGGCTTATCTCCAGCTTCTGCTGCTGCCGCTTCTGCTCCTTCAGCACCTTCCCCTTCGGTTGCCTCAGCTTCAGCAGGTTTTTCTGGTTCTTTCATAACAGTCGGAGCTGCTAGAGTTGCAATTACAAAGTCTCTTCCCTGAATTGTAGGAGTCACTTCACTATCAAGGTTTATAGAAGAAATCTTAAAACTCTCTCCAATATCTACTCCATCAAGGTCAATAACTAGATTTTCAGGAATCTTTTCACTTGGACATTTTAGTTCAACTTTTCTTCTTACTATGTTTAAAACTCCACCCCTTTTTAAACCAGGAGATTTTTCATGATTTAAAAATTTTACTGGTACTTCAATTCTAACTTTTATTCCTGTAACAATTCTTAGAAAGTCTACATGAATTGGATCGTCTGAAATAATGTCATATTTTATTTCTCTTGGAAGAACTTTTTGAGGTTTTCCATCTACGTTTAAAGTTATGATGCTTGATAAAAAGTTTTCTTTCTCGATTTGTGTCTTAAGTATCTTCTTAGATATAGAAATCTTTTCGTTTTGAGCCTCACCGCCATAAATAATTGCAGGCACATCACCATTATCTCTGAGTGAATTTAGTTCACCTTTAGTTTTGGTCTTTCTGATATTAGCATCTAATGAATTCATAAAAACAACGGTTTTTAGCCCAAGTTCCTTAATAACTCAAGGTTTTTATTTGAATAAATCTGATACGGAGGTTGAATTAGATATTCTTTTAATTGCTTCTCCCATAAGGCTCGAAATTGAGAGAACCTCAATGTTTTTAGCACCTTTAGTTCTACTGATGTTGTCAATAGTATCAGTAATAACTAAATTTTTAATTACAGAATTTTTGATTTTTTTTACCGCTTCTCCACTCAGAACACCATGAGTTATATAAACGTAAACTTCTTTAGCACCTCTGTCTTTAAGAGCTTTAGCAGCGTTTACTATTGTTCCTCCAGAATCTATTATGTCATCAACAATTAAACAAGTTTTTCCTTTCACATCTCCTACTACATTCATTACCTGAGATTGACCTGGTTTTGGTCTTCTTTTATCTACAATTGCTAATCCAGCATTTAAAAGTTTTCCAAGTGCTCTAGCTCTTTCTGTTCCTCCAACATCTGGAGCAACACAAATAAGATTTTTACTTTTTATCTTTTTTTTTGCATGTCTTGCAAAAATAGGTGTAGCAAATAAGTTATCAACTGGAATATCAAAGAAACCTTGTATTTGTCCCGCATGCAAATCAACTGTGACAACTCTATCTGCTCCAGCTTTAGTTATCAAATTTGAAACTAATTTCGCAGATATCGAGGTTCTAGGCACTACTTTTCTATCCTGTCTTGCGTAACCAAAATATGGAATTACAGCAGTTATATTTTTTGCAGAGGATCTTTTTAGTGCATCAATACATAATAAGAGTTCCATTAAATTATCATTAGCTGGCGAAGATACAGATTGAATTATGAAAATACTATTTCCTCTAATATTCTCATTTATTTCAACATATATTTCTCCATCTGAAAATTTTCTAATACTAGAATTTACTAGTTTAGATTTAAGATATTTTGCAATGCTCTTGCTTAAAGGTTTATTGCTGTTTCCGGATAATAATTTCATTAAAAAAACCTAATTAAGCATAATTATTGAAATATTTCTACCATAATCATCATGATTTAGTCTTAAAGCTCTTCTAGCACTGAAGAAATTATTCTTAATATCGAATGTATCAATATTAATAGTTTCAATATTTTTTATTTTGTTCTTTAAAAGACAAGATTTTACATAACTAGGTAAATCGAAATAAAGCCTTTTGTACTTAATTTTGAAAAATTTATTATTTTTTTTATCCTTTTTAATAAATTTTCTTTTAAAATCTTTTTTGACTTCATAATTTTTAGCTGAAATAGCTGGTCCAATAGCTGCAATAATATTTTTAGGATTAGATCCTTTTTTGATCATAAATTGGATTACGTTACTAATTATATCTTTATATACACCTTTCCATCCAGCATGAATTGCAGCAATAAAATTTTTTTTTTCATCACAGATTAAAATGGGTACACAGTCAGCAGTTAAAACACCAATAGGTGTATTTTTTTGGTTTGTAATTACTGCGTCTACTTTTGGTTTTGATTTAAATTTACTTTTTTCATTAATATAAACAAACTTATTACTATGAATTTGATGAAGTAAAAAAACATTTTTTGCAGTGCTTTTAATTTTTTTTTTAACTATTTGTAAATTCTTTTTAACATTTGAAGGATTATCTTTAGATCCAGGACCACAATTTAAACTTTTATAAATTTTTATAGATTTTCCACCGGTTTTATTGAAAAATCCATGCTTTACAATTTTAATTTTTGATAGTTTTTTTGATTTTATCAATTTTGAAAACCTGTTTTAAAATTATTTTTCTTATTTTTTATAAGCATGACTTTGAACAATTCGCCCATTTGCTTTTCATCTATCAAACGTCTAACTCTATAAAATAAATCTGCTTTTTTAGAAAATTCTATATTTTTACTAATTATTTCTGCTCTTTGAAGAATACCCATACTGGTTAAAAAATTTTTTTGGTTTGTAAAAATAGAATTAACTTCTTTAAATTGATTTATAAATTTTTCAAAAGAATGAAAGTTTATATTATAAGTAATATCAGAGTCTCCAATATTTTCTAAAATGTTTGAATATTTGTGATTATTTACCGCTTGAAGAGTTTCATGCATTTTGCTATCTGCATAACCATAATCAATAATTAACATCCCTCCTTCATTTTTTTGTATAAAATTACAAATTGTTCTTAAGTATTTAAATGTGTCTGGTGAATATTCTATAACACTTTGATTTTTTGATATTTCAAAATTAAGCTGTTTTTCAATTTTTTCTATATCAATTTTTTCTTCTTTAAATTCAGCTTTTTTTGGATCATTCAAATTTACAAATCTTTCAAACCAACTATTTTGTTTTTTGAAAAATTGTTTGATAGGAATAGCATCAAAGAATTCATTAGCTAAAAAAATTGTAGGGTTATTATTTATTTTTTCTATATCTTTTATCCACGAAAATTTTTCAGAATTTAAATTTTTTTTTTGTTCATTAATTAAAAAATCACTTTTTTCATGAATCACAAAACTGCAAGCATTGTAACATTCAGGAAAATTTAAAAGGGTTTCATCCATTACTCTAAGCATTTCACCATTTCCAGCTCCTAGTTCTAGTAAATTAAATTTTTTCGGAGAGCCTATACTTTTCCAAAAAGTTATTGTCCAAATTGCAATTATTTCTGAAAAGAGCCTTGTAATATTGGGAGCAGTGACAAAGTCTCCACCCCTGCCAAAAGGATTCTTTTTCATATAATAGCCTTTATTCTTATCGTAAAGAGCTAAATTTATAAATTGGTCTAGTGGTAGATTATTCAATTTAGCGAGCTTCATATTTCAAATAAAATAAAATTACTCCTGATAATATAAATATTAAACTTACAACTTGCCCCATTGTTAAGTTTAAAAATATAAATCCGAGCTGTTCATCTGGTACTCTATAAAATTCAACAAAAAATCTGAATATTGAATAAAATATTAAAAATAATCCAGAAATTAAACCAGGTTTGTTTAAAAATTTACCTCTAAAATAAATAAGTATTAAAAATAGAAATATACCTTCTAATAGTGCTTCGTACAATTGTGATGGATGCCTTGGAAGATTATCTACTTGAATAAATGTTACTGACCAGGGCACATTAGTTGTTGTTCCGTATAATTCTGAATTTATAAAGTTTGCTATTCGTCCAAAAAATATTCCTATTGGAGCAACTAAAGCCACAATATCCATATATAAAAAAGAGTTTTGGTTATTTTTCCTTGCAAAAATTATACTTGTAAAAATAATTCCAATTAAACCACCGTGGAAAGACATACCGCCTTGCCAGATTTTAAATATATCTAATGGATTATTTATGTAAAAATTTAAATTGTAAATAAAAACATAACCAAGTCTGCCTCCTAAAATTATGCCTACAATTAAATAAGATAAATAATCGTCAAATTTATTTTTAATTTCTATGTTTTGGATAAATAACTTTTTAGCGAGTATCCAGCCCAATAAAATTCCAAAGATATAAGCTAAAGAATACCATCTAATTTCTAATGAAAATATTTCTATTGCTACTGGGTCAAAATTATTAATGAACATTTTTAATAATACTTATAATGTATATCCTAAATATGAAAAATTCTAAATTTATAATTGATAAGTTTGCTAAATTAATAGAGCAGGGCTTAGTATCTTCAAAAGATTTTACTTCAGAACTATTTAATATCTTGAAATCTAAAAGAGATGAGTTTGTTTTAAAAATGAAACTTACAAGTAAAGATGAGTTTGAAGTGTTGTCAAAACGAGTTGAAAATCTTGAAAATAAAATAGGTAAACTTGAGAAAAAAAAAAATAAAAAAATTAAACAGGTAAAAAAATCTTAACTCTTAAACCGTTCATTTTTGACTTTTCTAACATTATATTTCCTCCATGAGATTTAATAATGTCTGATGAAATTGATAAGCCAAGACCAACGCTTGATTTAGAGTCTGATCGACCCTTATCTATTTTGTAGAAAGGTTTAAATACATTTTCGTATTCATTTTCTGATATTCCAGGTCCATCATCATCGATGATAATAAATAAGTTTGTATTTTTTTTATTTAAATTAATTTCAACTTTGTTTGCATATTTCAGTGAATTATCGATTAGATTATTTAGACATCTATTAATTAAATTTTTTCTGCCATTAAAGTAAATTCTTGGTATTAAATTTTGTGAAATGTTTTTATTATTATATTTTTCAATGACCTCTGAAATCAATTCAGATAGATTAAACATTTCAGCTTTTTCGACATATGATGAGCTAGTAAATTGCAAATATTCATTTAACATTTTCTCCATTTCATTAATGTCATCAGTTAATTTTTTAATAGTTTCTTTGTCTTTTATAAAAGCTATTTGCAATTTCATTCTTGTTAAAGGTGTTCTTAAATCATGGCTAATTCCAGATAACATTTCTGTTCTTTGATTTATGTGTCTTTCAATTCTCTTTCTCATTTTATCAAATTCATGTCCTGCTTGTCTTATTTCGAGTGCACCGGATGGTTTGAACTCCTCGATATTTTCTCCTTTACCAAATCTTTCTGCTGCTCTTGCTAGGTTAGTGATCGGTCTAGTTTGATTTTTTAAAAATATTAAAGAAATAATAACCATCACAAAAGCAGGCACTGTGATCCAAAGTGCAAATATTCTTGCTGAAGAGCTTGCAACTCTATCTTTGGGTATTAAAAATTTAAAAAATCCTTCTCTATATTTAATTCTTAAATCAATCAATTCCTTATAACTTGTTGTATCAAACCAATATTTATTTGATCCAAACTTAGATTTTAGTTCTCTTCTTAATGTTCTGTCTATAGGACTAAACCAACGTTCAGTTTCAGTATTATTTAATTTTTCCTCTTTGGTTAATTCAATATTTAAATCTAAAAATAATGAAAAAAGATCTATAAGCTCTTGTTTATTGGTTTGTTCATTTTCATAAGCTTCTACAAATGTGCTAATTTCATTTACTAAAGTTCTTGTCATACCTTTGTTAGTTTTTATCCAAAGGCTATCAAAAAAAACAATTGTAATTATAAGTTGTAAAACTAATACGGGTATAGCAACAATTAGAAGTGCTCTGTAAAATAATCTTTTTGGTAATATTTTTTTTAATAAATCACTCAATCCAGAGAACATATCCTGTACCTCTTATTGTTTGCAAAAATTTTGGATTTTTTGGATCAATTTCAATTTTCTTTCTTAGGCGAGTAATAATAACATCAATTGATCTTTCTTTATCTAAATTAATTAATTGACCAATATCTTCCCTTGAAAAAGTTTTACCTGGGTTATTAATCATTTTTTCTAAAATTGTTTTTTCTGTTGCATTAATTTTAAATTCTTTATTACTTTTAAATATTAAAAGTTTATTTAAATCAATTTTAACATTTTCAAATTCAATAACTCTTTTTTGGTCTGTCTTGATGGTTTTGTTTAATATATTTTGTATTCTTAGAATTAATTCTTTAGGTTCAAATGGCTTTGGCAAATAATCATCAGCTCCAATCTCCAAACCTTCAATTCTTTCATTTGCTTCACCTTTAGCTGTCAGAAGTATAATTGGTGTATCTAATTTTTTTTTATTTTCTTTGATAAACTCCAGACCATTTTTTCCTGGCATCATTATATCAAGAATAATTAAATCAAACTTTACTAAGTTAATTTTTTCTAATGCGTTTTCCGCATTTTCTGCAGTAGTAACTAAAAAATTATTTTCATTTAAATACTTTTTTACAAGAGCTCTTATTCCATCATCATCATCAACCACCAAAATATGCGCAATAAATTTATCCATTAATTATTTTCTTTAGTACATTATCAAAATTTATAACTTCTTCAGAACTTGAATCTAGCAAAGCATTATAAATTCTTTTTTTTTGTATATTAAAAATTTCATTAAAAATCTTTTTGCCTTTATCATTTAGAAATACATGTTTTACTCTAGTATCTTTATCATCTTTTTTAAAAATGATGATTTCAAGTTTAATTAAGTCTTTGAGAACTCTATTTAAGCTTTGTTTTGTTACTTTTAATCTCCTTAGTAGTTCGGAAATAGAAATTCCTTCATACATTGATAGTAAATGGATTACTTTATGGTGAGCTAAACCGATAGAATATCTATTTAATATTTTTTTTGAATCTGAAAATGTTTCTCTGTAGCTTATAAATAGTTTTTCAATTAAGTCTTTAAGCTGGTCATCTTTTAAATATAAAAGTTCTTTCATTATAGGTAAGTTATATTGACATATTAAAGATACAAAGATATTTTTTAGTTAAAAATAAAAAAAATTTTCACACATGATACCTTACGATAAGAGATCTGGAAAAATATGGTACAACAACGAATTAGTTGATTGGGCTGAAGTTAAACTTCATGTTTTAAGCCATGGTATGCACTATGCTAGCTGTGTATTTGAAGGTGAGAGAGTTTATGATGGTTCTATTTTCAAACTAGAAGAGCATACTGCAAGATTTTTTCATTCAGCACGAAGAATGGGTTTTGGAATTCCATATACTGAGGAAGAAATAAATAATGCATCAAATAGAATTGTTGCAACTCAAAAAGTGGAAAATGGTTATGTAAGACCTGTTGCATGGAGAGGAAGTGAGATGATGGCTATTTCTGCACAACAAACAAAAATACATGTTGCGATCGCTACATGGGAATGGGGATCATATTTTGATCCTAAACTCAAAGTAGAAGGAATAAGATTAAATATTTCAAATTGGAGAAGACCAGCACCTAATACAATACCATGGGATACAAAAGCATCAGGTCTTTACATGATTTGCACTCTCTCAAAACATGAGGCAGAAAAACAAGGATATACAGATTCTTTAATGCTTGATCATGAGGGGAATATTGCTGAAGCAACTGGAGCAAATATTTTTTTCAAAGACAAAAATGGAGAAATCCATACCCCAATACCAGATTCTTTTTTAGATGGTATTACAAGACGAACGGTAATAGGGATTGCAAAATCAAAAAATATAAAAGTACATGAAAGAAAAATTAGTCCAACAGAATTACCAAATTTTGCTGGATGTTTTTTAACAGGAACTGCAGCAGAGGTGACACCAGTATCATGTATTGCTGAAAATCAATTTAAAGTTTGTGATACTATTATTGATTTAAACGAAAGTTATCAGGCATTAGTTAGAAAGAAAAAAGCAGCTTAATTCTTATTATCTTCAGACATTGCATGATCAATACCTTTTCGCATGTAGTCATAGCCAGTAAAAAGCGTTAAAGCAGCAGAAAGCCACAAAAGAATTATACCTATTGTTTGAGCGTTATAATCTTGAAAATTAATTATTTTATTTCCTGTATCTCCAGATAATAAAAGAGCTATTGATACCATTTGTAATACAGTTTTAAGTTTAGCAAGATTTGAAACAGGAAGTTTTATTTTTCCTTTTGCTAAAAATTCTCTTAAACCTGAAATTAAAATTTCTCTTGTAAGAATTATTATTGCTGCAATTACCTCATAATTTCTTATCGTTCCATCCATAACCAGAAGTATTAACGCTGTAGCAATAATGATTTTATCAGCAATCGGATCTAACAATTCACCTAGTTTCGACTCTACCCCAAACATTCTCGCCAACATACCATCTAAAAAGTCTGTAAATGATGCAATAATAAACAATATTAAAGCAGTAAGATCACCATAAAATCCTGGAAGATAAAAAGCTAAAACAAAAAAGGGAACAATAATTATTCGTCCTATCGTTAATATATTTGGAATTTTTTTTAGCATAGTTATTCGTGAAAAAAGTTATATATCTTTTTTGCTACTTTTTCTTCAACACCTTCTACAGATTTAATTTCATCTAAGCTAGCAGACTCAACCGATCTTGCAGATCCAAAATGGTTTAATAAAGCTCTTTTTCTTATAGCCCCAATACCTTCTATTTGGTCTAATAAAGATTTGCTAATACCTTTTTTTCTTTTTGCTCTGTGAGCGCTTATGGCAAATCTATGTGATTCATCCCTAATTCTTTGAAGAAAAAATAGAGTAGGGTCATTTCTCGTAAATTTATATTCCTTGCCATTGTGAAAAAAAGTTTCATTTCCACTATTTCTAAATTTGCCTTTTGCTATTGCAATAATTGGAATGTCGTGAAGTCCTAATTCATTTAGACTCTCTCTAGCAACTGAATATTGACCTTTTCCACCATCTACTAGTACCAAATCAGGAAAAGTAAGATAATTATCTTTTTCCTGAACCGCTCTTTTAAACCTTCTATTCAAAACCTCTTTCATCATTCCATAGTCGTCTTGCTCATTTTTTTTGTGTTTAATATTAAATTTTCTATATCTCTTTTTAATAAATCCTTCATCTCCGTATGCTATTAAAGCACCAACACTATTTGTACCTTGAATATGACTGTTATCATAAACTTCGATTAAATTTATATTGGTTTCCAAATTAAATTTTTGAGATACTGCATCGAACAATTCTTTATTATTCTGACTTTCATAAAGTTTTCTATTAAGACTATCTTTTGCATTTTTTATTGCTTGATTAATAACCTTTAGTTTTGATCCTTTTTTCGCAACTGAAATATTTATCTGTTTACCTTCTTTTTGTGTAAGTGTTTTTTCAATTAATGCTTTTTCTTTTATTTCCTCTGAAAGAATTACTGATGAAGGAACACTTTTATTCTCATAAAATTGAGAAACAAATGAATTCAAGATTTCACTAAATTTTTCATCTGGATCGTGTTTTGGAAAAAAAGCTTGATTACCCCAATTTTGCTTTGATCTATAAAAAAATACTTGAATACAAGTTTTTCCAGATTCTTTGTATCCAGCAATAACATCTGCTTCAATTAAGTTTGCTTCATTAATTCTCTGTGAGGATTGAATTATATTTAATGCTTTAATTCTATCTCTTAAAATTACAGCTTTTTCAAAATCAAGATTCTCACTTGCCTTTTCCATCTGATTAGAAAGATTTTTTTGAATTTTCCTAGATTTACCTGAAACAAATTCAATAGCATCCATTACAGTTTGATTATATTCCTCCTTTTTTACGTACCCTACACAAGGTCCGGAACATCTTTTTATTTGATATAAAATACATGGTCTTTCTCTGTTCTTAAAAACTGTATCATCACAAACTCTTAAATGAAAAATTTTTTGGATCATTTTAATTGTCCAATTAGCCGAACCAGCAGATGCAAAAGGTCCAAAGTAAAAACCTTCTTTGGTTTTTTTTCCTCTATGTCTTTTTATTTGAGGCCATTCATCTTTATTACCAATAAATATAAATGGAAATGACTTATCATCACGTAATAGGATATTAAATTTTGGTTTATACTTTTTAATTAAATTTGCTTCTAGAAGTAATGCTTCACTCTCATTAGATGTTGTTGTTATCTCTAATTTACTTGTTTGAGACAACATTCGTTCAGTTCTAATTATATGATTTTTTTCTGAAACATAACTCTTTAATCTATTTGGTAAGTTTTTAGCTTTACCTACATAAAGAATTTCATTCTTTTCATTGAGCATCCTGTATACGCCTGGAAGTTTTGGTACTAGAGGTAACTCTTTTTTTATTACTTCTTTTCCTATTTCAGAGCTTATCATGGCTTCTTTTTTTGGTAATTTGAATACCAACAGATGAACATTTTTTTAAGATTTCTAATTTTTCAATTTTTAACATTATTTTAGCAATCCTTTTGTCTTTAAATAATTCATCAAAAACAGCTTCTGCTAAAGTTTCTAGGAAATTATAATGTTTCTTTTTCACAAGTTTCGTAATTAATTTTACTATAGTTCCATAATTAACAATGGATTTTATGTCTTTATCACTCGTAGGTTTTTTGTTCTCATAGTCTATCTCAAGACTAAATTTAACCTTCTGCGGTTTTTCTTTTTCAAAATCATAATAACCAAGTTTTAAATCTAAGATTAATTCATTAATTAGGATTTTTTTCTCATAATTAAATAGGCTTTTGTTTTTGTCTATTTTGACAATTTTCAAATTATTTTTTTTCATTCTTTGCTCATTACATCTGGTGTTTGCCAGTTAAGATTTTGACCACTATCAATAGCTAAAACTTGACCAGTAATAGATATATTTTTAATAAAAAAGTCAACAGCATTACATATTTGCCCTACATCAACTTGTCTTTTCAGGGGTGTTGCTAAATATTGTTTTTTGAAATGTTTTTCAGATTGTCTTTGATTCTTGATAGTGGGTCCAGGTGCAATAGCGTTTACTCTTACACTTGGAGCTAAGCTCATAGCACTAGTTTTGGTTAAAGTATACAAACCTGTTTTACTAATCGTATAAGAAAAAAAATATGGAGTTAATTTAAAAACTCTTTGATCGATGATATTAATAATATTGTTATTTCCTTTCTTAACATTTTTTGCAAATTCTTTAGACAATAATGCTGGTGTTCTTAAATTAGTTCTAAGATGTTGTCCCCAGCTATCTGTTGTAAAATTTTCTAATTTGTCATTTTCAAATAAAGAAGCATTATTAATTAAACAATCAAAATATTTAAGCTTAGATTTTGCAAATTTTACAATTTTATTTACATCATTTTCTTTACTCAAATCACCTTTGACTAAATAAACTTTTGTACCTTTATAAGATAATTCTTTTTTTAATTTTTCTGCTTTAAATTTTGATTTGTTATAATGGATTAAAATTTCTATATTTGGGCCAGACAATTTTCTTGCAATCGCAGCACCCATTCGAGTTGCTCCACCAGTAATAATTATTTTCCGTGCTTCCATTTTTTATCTCTTTTTTTTGTAACTTTAGTACCCGGCATACCCATAGTTGATCTACCTTTTGGATAAAGCTTATTTTTTACATCATACTGCCTTATTTTTGGATTTAATGTAATTTCTAATTCAGTACTCTCTAATTTTCTTATTTCATCTCTTATTTTAGCAGCTTCTTCAAACTCTAAATTAGATGCTGCTTCTTTCATTTTTTTATCTAGTGCTTTGAGATGTTTTTTAAGATTCCCTCCAACATTTGAGCCTTCGCTTATTTTGACGTAGTCTTTCTCATACACACTTTCTAGAATATCGTTTATTTCTTTTTTTACAGACTTTGCATCTATTTTGTGTTTCTTGTTGTAAACTAATTGAATTTTTCTTCTTCTGTCAGTTTCTGCAATTGCTTTTTTTATACTTTTTGTCTCTTTGTCAGCATATAAAATTACTTTGCCATCAACGTTTCTTGCTGCTCTTCCTATTGTTTGAATTAAAGATGTTTCAGATCTTAGAAAACCCTCTTTATCAGCATCTAAAATTCCAACTAACGCACATTCAGGAATATCTAATCCCTCCCTTAATAAGTTAATTCCAACTAAAACATCAAATACACCCATTCTTAAATCTCTCATGATTTCAATTCTTTCTAGCGTATCAATATCTGAGTGTAGATATCTTACCTTTATACCGTTCTCATGTAGATATTCAGTTAAATCTTCAGCCATTTTTTTAGTAAGTGTTGTTACTAATACTCTATGATTATTTTCTATAACTCGTTTACATTCATGCATTAAATCATCCACTTGATTTTTGGCAGGTCTTATTTCTACAGGAGGATCAATTAATCCTGTTGGTCTAATTACCTGATCTATAAACTTACCTTTAGTTTGTTCTAGTTCCCATGGACCTGGAGTTGCTGAAACGAAAACAGTCTGAGTTCTCATTAAATCCCATTCTTCAAATTTTAATGGTCTATTATCCATACACGAAGGAAGTCTAAATCCATATTCTGCTAAAGTACTTTTTCTCGATCTATCTCCTTTATACATTCCATTGAGCTGAGGAACTGTAACATGGCACTCATCTACAAATATCAAAGTATTATCAGGAAAGTATTCAAAAAGTGTAGGAGGTGGCTCTCCTGGTTTTCTTCCTGACAAAAATCTTGAATAGTTCTCAATACCTGCACAAGAACCAGTCGCTTCAATCATTTCAAGATCAAATTTAGTTCTTTCTTCTAATCTTTGTGCTTCTAATAATTTATTTTCAGCACGGTGTTTCTTTAAAGTTACTTCCAATTCTTTTTTTATATTAATTACTGCTTGCTCAATTGTAGGTTTTGGGGTGATGTAGTGACTATTGGCATAAACTTTTACCAAACTTAATTCTCTTACTTTATTACCAGTTAACGGATCAAACTCTTCTATCTCTTCAAGCTTATCTCCAAATAAACACAATCTCCAAGCTCTATCTTCTAAGTGTGATGGAAAAATTTCTAAGTATTCTCCTCTTGCTCTAAATGTTCCTCTATAAAAATTTTGATCATTACGTTTGTATTGAAGAGCAACTAAAGACTTAATTATTTCTTCTCTATTATAATCATAATTTTTTTGGAGCGTTAAAGTCATTTTGCTATACGCTTCAACAGATCCAAGGCCATAAATACAAGAAACGCTCGCAATAATTAATACATCATCTCTTTCTAAAAGAGATCTAGTCGCTGAGTGCCTCATTCTATCAATTTGTTCATTTATAGATGCTTCTTTCTCGATATAGGTGTCTGATCTCGGAACATAAGCCTCAGGAGTATAATAGTCATAGTATGAAACGAAATATTCAACAGCATTGTCAGGAAAAAAGGTTTTCATTTCCCCATAAAGTTGAGCAGCAAGGGTTTTGTTTGGAGCTAAAATCAAGGCAGGTCTATTGGTAGCCTCAATAACTTTAGCCATGGTAAAAGTTTTTCCAGACCCCGTTACGCCAAGTAAAACTTGGTTAAATTGATCTTTGTTAGCACCGTTTACTAATTTTTTTATGGCCTCAGGCTGATCTCCTGCAGGTTTAAAATCAGATTTAATTTTGAATTTTTTTCCACCCTCTAGTTTTCCACCAATTTTAGGATTTTTACTTTGAATATCTGTAATTAAATCTTGATAAGTATTTTCCATATATTAAACAACGTAGTAGAATTTATTTATATTTCAATGAGCATAATATCAGACAGTTTAAAGAAGATTAAACCATCACCTACCATTGCTGTCACTCAAAAAGCAAGAGAATTAAAAGCTGCTGGAAAAGATGTTATTGGACTTGGTGCAGGGGAACCAGATTTTGATACTCCAGATAATATTAAGCAAGCAGCTATAAAAGCTATTAATGATGGTGATACTAAATACACTGCGGTAGATGGCACTCCAGCATTGAAAAAAGCAATCGTAGAAAAATTTAAAAAAGAAAATAATTTAGATTATACAAATGATCAAATTACAGTTGGCGCTGGTGGAAAGCATGTAATTTACAATGCAATGATGGCCACATTAAATGAAGGAGATGAGGTTATAGTGCCCGCTCCTTATTGGGTGTCTTATCCTGATATAGTTTTATTAGCGGGTGGAAAACCAGTAATAATGGAATGTGATGAAAAACAAGGTTTTAAAATAAATCCAAATGATCTTGAGAAATTTATAACTCCAAAAACAAAATGGATTATTCTTAATTCTCCTTCAAATCCAACTGGAGCATGTTATTCAGAGCAAGATATTAAAGCTATTGCAGCTATTTTGGAAAAGCATAATCATGTGTATATTTTAAGCGATGATATTTATGAGCATGTCACTTATGAGGGCTTCAAATTTTTTACAATTGCTCAAATTGATAGTTTAAAAGATAGAGTGCTTACAATGAATGGTGTAAGCAAAGCTTACTCAATGACAGGCTGGAGAATAGGATATGCAGCTGGTCCAAAAGACATTGTCAAAGCTATTGCTAAAATTCAATCACAATCAACAACCAATCCTTCTTCTATTAGCCAAGCAGCTGCAGTTGAGGCACTTAGTGGAACACAAGATTTTATTAAAGAAAGGGCAAATTCTTTTCAGGAGAGAAGAGATTTTGTGGTTAATGCTTTAAATACGATAGATGGAATTGAATGTTTGAATCCAGATGGAGCGTTCTATGTTTTTCCAAGTTGCAAAGGTTTAATGAGCAAAAAAGATCCAAATGGAAATGAAATTAAATCTGATACTGATTTTGTTCAATCATTATTAGAGAATAGTGGAATTGCTGTAGTCCAAGGATCTGCATTTGGTTTAGAAGGTTTTTTCAGAATTTCTTACGCAACATCTATGGATAATCTTAAGAAAGCAATGGAAAAAATTTCTAATTTTTGTAATAGTTTAAACTAATCCCAATTCAACAACTGATTTTGCGTTCTCACTAATACAATTTTTTGCAGGTTTAAATTTAAAACCTAATAATTCTTCTGCATAAGAGGTGTCTGTTTGCATTAAAATTCCAAGATCAGGAATCATCATTTTAGCACTTGAGTCGATATAACTAATTAATTTAACCATAAAATTTGGCAATTCTTTTTTAGGAAGTTTTTTTGCATACCCAGGCATTGCCTCTGCCATTAATTGAGATAACTCAACTAATTTTTTAACTTCTTTTCCAACAATTAATCTTCTCCCTCCAACTTTAGTATTTCCAATACAAGCAACATGAGCTTTTGCTATATCCTTCACATCAGAAATTAAAACTGCAAATTTAGGTGCCCCTGGAAATTTACCCTTCAAAAATTGTCTAACATATTCTATGGAAGTTCCACCTTTTGTATCTAAAGCATCACCAAATACTCCACCCGGATTAATAGTAGTTAATTTGTTTCTTAATCCTTTGTTTTCCATTAATTTCCAAGCAGCTTTTTCAGCTTTTGTTTTTGATAAAAAATAATCATTAACTCCTTCTATCCAATTTTCATCTGTCCAGTCATTTTCACCAAATGTGTAAGGATTGCTTCTGTTAGGCTTTCTAAACATTGCAACAATTGAGGATGTTTTAATTATTTGCTCGACTCCAGCATTAATACCAGCATTTAAAACTCTTAAAGTTCCATCTACGGCAACAGGTAACAAAAACTCTCTATCTTTTGAAACTTTCATAGGAAATGGTGAAGCAATATGAAAAATATATTTACATCCTTCTGCAGCTTTATTCCAACCCTCATCTTTCAAAAGATTTAATTCAATAAAAGACAATTTTTCTATTGGTGCATGTTTTTTTATTGTTTCTTTAGTTTGATCGATTAAATCTTTATTTCTGACAGTTCCTAATACCTCATAACCCTTATTTAATAGTTCTATTGCTGTATGCTTTGCTATCCATCCACTTATTCCGGTTAATAATACTTTATCTGTCATAATATTTAACCTCCGTTTAGTTTTAATCTCAAATTAGTGAGATAGGAATTTTTCTGCTTCTAATGCTGCCATACACCCCATTCCTGCAGCAGTAACGGCTTGTCTAAAAGTTTTATCTTTAACATCTCCAGCAGCATAAACACCAGGAACATTTGTCTCTGTAGAATCTGGTTTAGTAACTAAATAACCTTCATTGTCCATTTCCAACTGATCTTTAAAAAGTTTAGTTGCAGGATCGTGACCAATTGCAATGAAAACACCATCTAGTTTTAATTGTTGTACATTATTTGTTTTTATATTTTTAATTTTTAAACCTTTAACATTTTTAGGATCTTTATCTCCAATTACATCTTCAACTACCGAATCCCAAATAATTTCTATTTTTTTATTTTCCATTAATTTTTTTTGAAGCATTTTTTCAGCTCTTAGACTATCTCTTCTATGAATTAATTTTACTTTTGAAGCAAACTTCGTAAGAAACATTGCTTCCTCTACGGCAGCATTTCCCCCACCAACTACAGCAACCTCTTTATCTTTAAAAAAGAAACCATCGCAAGTAGCACATGCTGAAACTCCAAAACCTCTAAATTCCTGTTCTGATTTTATATTTAACCATCTAGCTTGTGCCCCAGTAGATATAATAATACTATCAGCAGTGTATTTCTTACCACTATCACCAATTGCTTCAAACGGTGAGCTTTTTAAATTTACAGATCCAATATGGTCTTCAATCATTTCAGTTCCAACTGCTTTTGCCTGTTCTTTCATTTGATCCATTAACCATGGTCCTTGAATAACCTCAGAAAATCCTGGATAATTTTCAACATCAGTTGTAGTCGTTAATTGTCCTCCTGGCTCAGATCCATAAACCAAAATGGGATTTAACATTGCACGAGCAGCATAAACTGCTGCAGTGTATCCGGCAGGGCCGGATCCAATTATCAACACTTTTGTGTGTTTAGTTGGATTTTGACTCATATGAAAGCTATATAGTGATTAATGTCTAAATTAAAAGGTATTTTATTAACCCAGGGAATGCATGGTATGATAAGCCAGGTAGAAGGTTTAGCTAAAGCTTTAGATTTGGATTTCACACACCACAAGGTTGAACTAAGTAGTTTTTGGAAAATGATACCGCCAAAGTATACGCCTATTTCTCAAAATGTTTATAACAAAATAAATCATAAAGAGTTTGATGTAATAATTTCCTGCGGTCGTAAAAGTGTAATTCCATCAATTCATTTAAAAAATACTGCTAATAAAAAAACATTTAATATCCATATTCAAGATCCAAAAGTAGATTTAAATCATTTTGATTTTGTTGTAGTTCCAGAGCACGACTCGTTAAATGGCCAAAATGTTATTAGTACTAAGGGTGCCATTCATTACCTCACTGAGAACGAAATTAATGAAAATAAAGATTACCTAAAATCATTTATTAAAAATGACGAAAGGAAAATTTGGACATTAATTATGGGTGGTCCAAATAAATATTACGATTATTCAACTAAGAATATGAAGCATATTTTTACCAGTCTATATAAATTATTAAAAAAGCATGACTTTCAATTAGTTGTGATTCCCTCTATGAGAACACCAATTAACACTATTCATTATGCTAAAGAATTTTTCGGAGATAGTCACACTGTCATAATGGATGTTGATAAAAAAGCATATTTATCAGCTCTTGCAATAGCTGAAAATATTGTTGTTACATGTGATTCAAGTTCAATGATTTCAGAAGCAGCTTTAACTGGCAAACCAATTTATATAGCTAGTATCTTACCTAAAAGGAACGACAGAAGGTTTCAAAAATTTCGAAAATTATTCAGAGAATTAAATATCACTCGAAATTTAGGTGAAGAAATAGAAAATTGGAACTATCAAAAACTTGATGAAACTAATAGAGTAGCAAGTATTATTAAACAAAAAATAAATTTGTAATGTCATTTTTAAATTCAATTCAAAATCAATCAAAAAAATACGAAACTCCATTTATCCATTGGGAGTATCATAATGCGCTTACAGATGGAGCAATAGAAGAAATAATTAAGGCCGATATTCCAGATGTAAGCAAGCATAATCTTAGCTATGACGGCACTAGAGCAATTGATGGTGGCACAGCTGAATTTAGAGAAGGGATAGCATCTGGCGGTGAAGCAATAAAATTCAGATGTTTTGTGACAAAAGAAAATGAAAAACAATTTCCAAACCTGGTTAAATTTATTAATGAATTAAGATCTAAAGAGGTCTATCAAACTATCTCAAAAATGATTTATAAAGATTTATCTAATTCATTTGTTAGAGTTGAAGTTATTTGTGATAGAGAGGGTTTTTGGCTGAAGCCTCATTGTGACATAAAAGAAAAACTAATGTCAGGATTAATATTTGTTAATAATGCCAATGAATCCGAGGATCTTGGTACGGATTTTTATAATGAAAAGTTAGAAAAAGTTAAAACGGTTCCTTATAAAAATAACTACGGTTATATGTTTACTAGTGGCCCAAATACTTGGCATGGTATGGAAAAGAAGAAAATTGTTAAAGAAAGACGTTGTATTCAGGTAAATTATGTTACTTTTGAAACTGATTGGAAGGTAAACTCTTAAACATCCTGAAGCGAAGTTACTTCTAATTTTTTTGTTTTTAGAGATCTAATTGCTTCCAAGCACGCTTGAGCTGTAGACATATTAGTACAATAAGGAACTTTATTTTTAAGTGCCGCTCTTCTAATCGCTATAGCATCACTTACTCTATGCTCTCTGTTTCCACCACCCGTATTAATGACGAGTGCAATTTTTTTTGAGTCCAAGACATCTACTATATGAGGAGATCCAGTGCTTACTTTATTTATAATTTTACATTTCATTCCATGTTTTCTAATATATTCAGCAGTTCCTCTAGTTGCGCATAGTTTAAATCTAAGATTAAGAAGCTCTTTTGCTAAATCTATTCCTTCATCTTTGTGTGAGTCTTTTAAAGATATAAAAGCTAATCCTTGTTTTGGTAATGAGTTAGCTGCTGCGATCTGACTTTTAGCAAATGCCATTCCAAAGTTTTTATCAAATCCCATAACCTCGCCTGTTGATTTCATTTCAGGTCCTAATAATAAATCACTGTTTGGAAATTTATTAAACGGGAATACAGCCTCTTTAACTGCGTACATACCTTTTGATTTATCTTTTAGATTAAACCTAGATAACTTTTCACCGGCCATTACTCTTGATGCAATTTTAGCTAGAGGAAGACCTTTAGCTTTTGATACAAAAGGAACTGTTCGACTTGCTCTTGGATTAACTTCGATCACATAAATTTTATCTTTTTTAATTGCAAACTGTATATTCATGAAACCTTTGACGTTTAAAGCTATAGCAAGTTTTTTGGTTTGATTTTCTATTTCTTTTAGAAGGTATGGTTTAATTGATACAGGGGGTAGGCTACATGCTGAGTCTCCTGAATGAATTCCAGCTTCTTCTATATGTTGCATAATTCCTGCAACGTGAACTTGTTTTCCATCTGATATTGCATCCACATCTACTTCCATTGCATGATCGATAAATTTATCAATCAAAATTGAATTTTCTTCTGCAGCTTTAAATGCTTCTTCAACAAATTTTTTTAGCTGACTTTTTTCATGAACAATTTCCATTGCTCTTCCACCCAAAACATAAGAGGGCCTCACCATTAATGGCAACCCTATTTTATCCGCAATTTTTATTGCCTGATTAAACGTCTTTGCAATTCCACTCTCTGCCTGTTTTAATTTTAATTTATTTAATAAATTTCTAAATCGGTCTCTATCTTCTGCTAAATCGATCGATGTATATTGTGTTCCTAAAATTGGAAGCTTGTTGTCATGTAAGAATTTAGCAAGTTTAATTGGTGTCTGACCACCAAACTGAGCTATCACACCTATTAGATTTCCTTTTTCTTGTTCTTTTTTAATTATATTAAAAACGTACTCTTCTTTTAAAGGTTCAAAGTATAATCGATCACTTGTATCATAGTCTGTTGATACCGTTTCAGGGTTACAATTTATCATTATTGTTTCAAAACCAGCGTCTTTTAATGAAAAACTAGCCTGACAACAGCAATAATCAAACTCAATTCCTTGGCCAATTCTATTTGGTCCTCCTCCAAGAATAATTATTTTTTTCTTATTAGATGGATCAGCTTCACAGTCAGAGTTAATTGAAAAATTTCTTTGATAAGTTGAGTACATATATGGAGTAAAAGATTTGAATTCAGCCGCACAAGTATCTACTTTTTTGTAAACCGGAAGTATTTTAAGTGCTGATCTTTTTCTTCTAACAACGTCTTCAGAAGTTTTAGTTAATTCTGAAAGTTTTTTATCTGAAAACCCTATTGATTTTATTCTATTAAATTCTACAAAATCTCTGGGAAGTCCGTTGCTTTTAATCTGTTTTTCACAATCAACTATCTCTTTAATTTGATCTAAAAACCAAGGGTCAATTTTGGATAAATTATATATTTTCTTTAAGTCTATTTTTTTTCTAATTGCTTCAGCGACTAGTAATATCTTATTTGGAATAGTTTCTTTAAGCTTCTTTTCAATTTGTTTTTTATTTAAATTAAAAATTCTGTCTAAACCTGAAAAACCAGTTTCAAGAGATACTAGCGCCTTTTGCATAGACTCCTTAAAGTTTCTTCCAATAGCCATTGCTTCACCCACTGATTTCATAGATGTTCCTAAAGTTACAGGAGAGGTTGAGAATTTTTCAAAAGTAAATCTTGGAATTTTTGTTACTACATAATCTATACTTGGCTCAAAAGATGCAGGTGTAACTTTAGTTATTTCATTTTTTAATTCATCCAGAGTATAACCAACTGCTAATTTTGCAGCCACTTTTGCAATTGGAAATCCAGTTGCTTTTGATGCAAGTGCTGATGATCTTGATACACGTGGATTCATTTCAATGATAACCATTCGACCATTTTTAGGATTGATAGCAAACTGAACATTTGATCCTCCAGTTTCAACTCCAATTTTTCTTAAACATGCAATAGATGCATTTCTCATTACCTGGTACTCTTTATCAGTAAGAGTGAGAGCAGGGGCAATTGTGACTGAGTCACCAGTATGAATTCCCATCGGATCTATATTTTCAATGGAGCAAATTATGATACAATTATCTTTCTTATCTCTTACAACCTCCATTTCAAATTCTTTCCAACCTTCCAAACATTCCTCAACAAGAACTTGACTTACAGGAGACTCATGCAATCCATTTTTAACAATCTTAAAATAATCTTTTTTAGTTTTAGCTATTCCTCCACCGAGTCCACCAAGTGTAAATGCAGGTCTTATAATTGCAGGTAAACCAATTTTTTTTAGTACTTTTGATGCTTGGTTATTATTATTGACGATTTCAGATTTTGGTAAATCTAAACCAATATCAATCATATTTTTTCTGAACTTTTTTCTATCTTCAGCGTTAGAAATTGCCTTTGAATTCGCTCCAATCAATTCTATTTTGTGTTTTTTTAAAACTCCTTTTTTCTCAGCTTCCATTGCAATATTAAGAGCAGTTTGACCACCCATAGTAGGTAGAATTGCATCTGGTTTTTCCTTTTTGAGGATTTTTTCTAGTACACTTATTGTAATTGGCTCAATGTAAGTTTTATCTGCAACATCTGGATCTGTCATAATGGTTGCAGGATTTGAGTTTATTAAAACTACTTTATAACCTTCATCTTTCAAAGCTTTACAAGCTTGTGTACCTGAATAATCAAATTCACATGCTTGTCCTATAATTATTGGACCAGCACCCACGACTAAAATTTTTTTAATATCTTTTCTTTTTGGCATTTTTTTTCATGTTGTTAATAAATTCTTGAAACAAATAAACACTATCTTGGGGTCCAGGATTAGATTCTGGATGATATTGAACTGAAAATATTGGTTTATCTTTAAGCTTTATTCCTTCAATAGTATTATCAAAAAGAGATTTATGAGTTACTTTAATTTTTTTTGGTAAAGTTTCTTCAACTACTACAAACCCGTGATTTTGACTGGTAATTTCAACTTTGTCATGAACTAAATTTTTAACAGGATGGTTTGCACCTCTATGTCCCAACTTCATTTTTTTTGTTTTGCCGCCTAAAGCTAATGCCAAAATCTGATGACCTAAACAAATACCAAATATAGGTAAATTATTTTTTATAAGCTCATTAATTATTGCGATTGAATATTTTCCAGTTGCAGCTGGGTCTCCCGGTCCATTAGATAAAAAAATTCCATTTGGTTTCAAACTTAGTATTTTTTGTGCATTTGTTTTGCAAGAAACAACAGTAACCTTGCAGTTGAAGTCGGAGAAATATCTTAAGATATTTTTTTTTATTCCATAATCAACTGCAACTACATGAAATAAATTTTTATTATTTTTTTTATACCCTGTCTCTTTTTTCCAGGTTTGAAGACCTCTCCAAGTATAATTTTTCTTAGTTGAAACTACTTGCGCAAGATCTAAATTTTTTAATCCACTCCATTTAATTGTGTTATTAGTTAGTTTACTAATATTAAATTTTCCATTTTTTGAATAAGATATTGTTCCCTTAGGTGCCCCTTTATCTCTTATAAAGTTTGTAAGGCCTCTGGTGTCTAAACCAGTAATTCCAACAATTTTATTTTTTTTAAGCCAAGCATCTAAATGTAGGAACGATCTGTAATTTGAGGGTGAAGTTATTTCAGAGTTAATTATCACTCCTCTTGCCCATATTTTATCAGACTCATGATCTTCTTTATTAGTTCCAACATTTCCGATGTGAGGAAAGGTAAAGTTGATAATTTGACCTGCATATGATGGATCAGAGATAATTTCTTGATACCCTGTTAAAGATGTATTAAAGCAAACTTCGCCTGTAGCTTCACCTTGGTATCCAATTCCAATTCCTCTAAATACCTTTTTATTTTCAAGAACTAAAACGCCTGTATTGATTTGGGATTTTGTTTTTGAGTTAGTTTTTTTTGCTTTTTTCTTCAATTACAACTCATGAGTTAAAGGTTAATACAATAATTGCTTTATTATCGCAACAGAGATGTAATATAAAAATGTAAAAAAACAATTTTTCTTTTGAAGAATTTTTTCTTTAAAGTAGATTAAAAAATTATGTCATTAAAACAGACTATCGAAAACGAATATAAAAATGCTCTAAAATCTAAAGATAAAAAAAAAATATCAACCTATAGGTTAATATTATCCTCTATTAAGGATTTGGACATTGTTAACAGATCAGGCCCCAATAAAAAGGAAACCGATGACGAGGATATTAAGAAACTTTTGAAAAAAATGGTTAAACAGCGAGCCGAATCGATCGATATTTATAAAAAAAATAATAGAACAGACCTTTTAGAGGTTGAGCAAAATGAATATGATATTTTAACAAGTTTTTTACCAAAGCAACTTAGTGAAGAGGAAACTAAGAAAATTTGTGCAGATGTTATTTTGAAAATTGGAGCAAATTCATTAAAAGATATGGGAAAAGTTATGGGTGAGCTCAAAAAAACTCATGCAGACGAAATCGATTTTTCTAAAGCAGGATCAATGATCAAAGAATTGTTGAATAAATAATGAAATACCCAAAAGAGTATCTTGATGAAATTAAAAACAGGTTGAAAGTTTCAACGGTAGTATCAAAAACTGTTTCCTTAAAAAAAAGAGGTAAAGAATTTATAGGTTTGTCGCCTTTTAAAAATGAAAAAACACCTTCATTTACTGTGAATGATGAAAAAGAATTTTATCACTGTTTTGCAACCTCAGAACACGGCAATATTTTTGATTTTGTAATGAAAACTCAAAACTTAAAATTTGGAGAGGCAGTTAAATACCTGGCTCAATTGGCGGGCATGCAGCCGTATATGTTTTCAAAGCAAGATGAAGAAAGAGAAAAAAAATGGAATGAGTATAAATCTATTTTTAGTAATTATGTTAATTTTTATCATAATGAACTTTTAAAAAACGAAAACTATTCAAATGCTAGAGATTATTTAAAAAACAGATCCCTGGGCAAAGATGAAGTAAAAAAATTTAAAATAGGATACATAGAAAAAAACTCGAATTTTCTTGAAAAATTAAAAAAAGATTACAGTGATCAAACTTTATTAGAAACAGGACTATTTTATTTTGATGAAAAAAAAAAAATTTATGTTGAAAGATTTAGAGGTCGATTAATATTCCCAATAAACAATATTTCAGGTCAACCAATTGCTTTAGGCGGAAGAATTATTGAAAATTTAGATTATCTAGCCAAATATATAAATTCACCTGAAACAAATTTTTTTAAAAAAGGATCAAACTTATATAATTTGGATTTAGCAAGAAAACTTTCTAATAAAATAGATCATATTTATCTGGTAGAAGGATACATGGATGTCGTAGGGCTGAGTAAAAATGGAATTGATAATGTAGTAGCAAATCTTGGTACGTCTTTAACAGACAAACAGATTTTAACTTTAAATCAATTTTTTGATGATATTATTATTTGTTTTGATGGTGATGAAAGTGGATATAAAGCTGCTGTAAGAGCAGCAGAAAATTCAATTAAGGAATTAAAACCGGAAAAACAAATTTCTTTTTTGTTTTTGCCAGATAAGGAAGATCCAGATAGCTATGTAAACAATTACGGCAAAGCTAATTTTTTAAATTTCACAAAACAGAGTAAATTATCAATTCATCAATTTATTTTTAGTCATTATAAAAAACAAACTACTAATAACCCTTCATCTATGGCTATTTTTGAGAAAAAACTTAGAAATATTGCAAATACAATTAAAGACGATTTTATAAAAAAATATGTCTTAGAATATTTTTTGGAAAAAATTGCTGAGCTAACCCCACATTCTAACCAAAATAAAAAAAGAATTTATTTAAAAAAAACAAAATCTTTAGAAAGTACAAAAAAACATTTTAAAGAAACACAGTCTTTTACTGGAGTTGAATTAAAAGAGTTTTCTCTATTATATTTGGTTATAAATAACTTAGACTTGTTGCAAGCAAATATTCATTTAATTGAAAATATTAAATTATTCAGTGAATTTAATAAAAAAATATTTGAAATGATAATTGAAAAATTAAAATCAGCTACACAAATTTCAATCCAAGATCTTAACCTAGATAATCAATTAAATGAAAAAATAAATAAATTTGCTCCAATTAAATATATTCTTAAAAATCAATCTAGTGATGATCAAAAAATCATAGAATTGCTAGAAGATATTTCTAGAGATTTAATGAATTATGACCTAGAATTTAGAATTCAAGAATTAGAATCGAAGTTTTCTGTTGATATGAGTGAGACTACATTTAATGAGTTAAAAGAGCTGAAAAAAAAGCAAAATCTCAATTAATCAGACCTAAATTAACAATGGATTTTTATATAATTGACACTATATAAGACCTTCAAACTTACTAATATTGCTGTGGAAAGAATAATTACAAAATCATTTGCTAGACTTATGGGTCGAGGAACCCATAGAGGTTTTATAACTTATGAAGAGCTAAGTAAGTCATTGGGAAAAAGAAATTTGTCAGATGAAAATCTGGCACAGGCATTTATCCATATTTTAAATGATAATATTACTTTAGTAGAAAAAAAATCAGATTTTAAAGTTTTAAGAAAGAAAGAAAATTCAAATAAGGAAGAAGGAAAAACAATTGAGAAAAGTGATGACCCTATAAGAATGTACCTTCGTGAAATGGGAGGGGTTGAGCTTCTTTCTAGAGAGGGAGAAATAGCAATAGCCAAAAGAATTGAAGCAGGAAAAGATGTTATGTTAATAGCACTTTCTCAAAGTCCAATAACAGCTCAACAATTTTTTGAATGGAATGAAAAATTACAAAAAGATGAAATTTTAGTTAGGGAAATTATAGATATAGATACAAACTATATGGAGGATGAAACCACAGGTCCAAGCGCTAAACAAAAAAACTCAGGTGAAACAGAAAAAGAAGATGGAACAAATGACGACGAAGATGACTTTAATCCTACACTTGCAGCAATGGAAACTGAAATTAAACCAAAAGTTTTAAAAACAGTAAATACATTAACTAAAGAGTATAACAAACTAATAAAGTATCAAAAAGAAAAACTAGAGTGTGTTTTGCAATCACAAATTTTTTCACCTGCAAAAGAAAAAGGTTACGAAAAAATAGTAACCGATATACTAGAAAATATTAAATCATTACAACTTTCACCTTCAGTTCTGGAGGAATTAGTGCAAAAACATTACATTGAAAATAAAAAAATTATTTCGTTGGAGGGAAATCTTTTAAGAATTGCGATAGATAACAACATACCACGTAACGAGTTTATTAAATTTTATTTAGGAAACGAAATTAATCCTAATCTTAAAAAATTTTTAGATACAAATTCAGTTTGGAAGCAGTTTTTTATTAAAAACAAAGAAGAATTTAAAAATATTAGAGAGAGACTAGTTGAAATTAGTTATAAACTTGGAATATCTGTAACTGATTTTAAAAAACTTGTAAGCAGAGTCCAAAAAGGAGAAAAAGAATCTAGAATAGCTAAGAAAGAAATGGTTGAGGCAAATTTAAGATTAGTTATTTCAATTGCAAAAAAATATACAAATAGAGGTTTACAATTTTTAGACTTAATTCAAGAGGGAAATATTGGGCTAATGAAAGCTGTTGATAAGTTTGAATATAGGAGAGGCTATAAGTTTTCAACTTATGCGACTTGGTGGATAAGGCAAGCGATTACAAGATCCATTGCTGATCAAGCTCGAACTATACGTATACCAGTTCATATGATTGAGACTATAAATAAGATTGTTAGGACTCAAAGATTAATTTTGAGTGAGTTTGGTAGAGAAGCAACTCCTGAAGAGCTTGCAAAAAAATTAAGGATGCCTTTAGATAAAGTTAGAAAAGTACTAAAAATTTCTAAAGAACCAGTCTCATTAGAAAAACCCGTTGGAGATGAAGAAGATAGCAGTCTTGGAGATTTTATAGAAGATACTAAAGCCTTAGCTCCTTTAGAACAAGCTATTAAATCAAACCTTGGTGAAGCAACAACTAAAATATTATCAACATTAACACCAAGAGAAGAAAGAGTTTTAAGAATGCGGTTTGGAGTAGGAATGAATACAGATCATACTTTAGAAGAAGTAGGACTACAATTCTCTGTTACTAGAGAGAGAATTAGGCAAATAGAGGCAAAGGCCTTAAGAAAACTTAAACACCCTAGTAGATCAAAACAATTAAAAAGTTTCTTGGAAAGTTAATTAATTAAATTTTGGAAATAATTCGATTTTCTCATTATTTCTTTTGCAACTATTCCATTACCTTTGTCGTTAAAATGATTATCTCCTATAAAAAATAATTCTTTATAAATTTTGAATTTATTAGTTTCATTTTTATGAAAGTCCGAAACAAAAATAAAATTTATTTTATTTTCTAATGCAAGATCACCCCAGAATTTTTTGTAGAAGTCTGAGTTTATTGAATTTAACATAAATATTGGCTCTTCTAAGTATACTAGAGTGAGTTCAATATCTTTTTCGTTCAAAAGTTTTTTTATTTGTAGAATATAATTTTTTGATTTTTCTAGACCTAATTTACCCCATTTATTGAATTCTTTTTTATCAGTTATATGTTTCTGGTCCGGTTTATTATTAAGTATCGATAAAACTTTATTTAAATCATAATTTTCATAATTTGGTTTATCTGCCTTCAAATCTTTAAATAAATTGCTAATAGGAGTAATCCTCTTAATAAATTGATAAGTGATTGTATTTGATTTTATAAAATTATTTATATCAACTAGAATTTTAATATTTAAAAAATCATTATGGCTTACTACATAATCCCTGTTTATCTCGTTGTATCTATATAAATCATCGTGAATATCTCCATTGCAAAGTACAACAAAAACTTTTGAAATTGGATAATTTTTTATATTAATTAAATAATTTAATTTACTTAATATTACTATAGGTGAATAAGATACAACTCCAGCATTTAACACTTTATGGTTTTTTGATATTGAATTAATTTCTTTTTCTATTACACCAACAAAAGTATTTTCATACCTTACTCCAACTCCTTCAGTAAAAGAGTCTCCTATAAACAAAATATTATGTTTTTTAAAATTTACATTTTGAATTTTTTTATCTTTAAAACCTAAATTATTGGTAAATATTTGAGCATTTTGGTAACCCCAATTTTCAATCCACATAGCATTAGGTCTTAAATCATGATGATAGTAATAAGATTTGATTTTATGACTTTTTCTATCATATATTTTGTTTTTTACGTTAATTGGAAGCATAAACATCAAAAAAATGTCAAAAAAAATAAAAACTATCAAAAAAACAATTATTTTTTTAATTAATTTAATCATTTGTCATTGATGCAATAAATAATAACCTTATAAAGTATTAAATCAAATGGGCCGTTAGCTCAATAGTAGAGTACTGCATTGACATTGCAGGGGTAGTTGGAGCGTAACCAACACGGCCCACCATTAATTATCTTTAATTGAATAGTAATAAAAAATGTTATAATTATTTTGTAATAATTTTGGGCCTGTAGCTCAGTTGGTTAGAGCAGTACACTCATAATGTATTGGTCCCAGGTTCGAGTCCTGGCGGGCCCACCAAATTTTATTTTTTTGAAAATTCAGTTAAATTTTTTATAAGAGCCTCTACATTTCCATCATTTGAATTTATAATGGAAGTAAACTCTTCTTTTTGAGTTCTTGCTAAACTTAATCCTTCAATAATTAAATCTCTTATTAATAAATTATCAGGATTTTTAGTATATACCCTCCAATCTATTTTGACCTCTGGTCTAGTTTCGGTTGCAACAAGTTTGCTGGATACTATTGTATAGTTCTTATTAATTTTTTTTTTTGAGTAAACATCAATTTCTGGATTGGTATATTCAGCAAGTCTACTAGAGAAACTTTTTAAAAAATATTTTTTAAAAACTTTTTTATATCTAACCAATTGTTCATTTGAAATTGTTTTTCTATAAGCACCTAAGGAATATAAGCTTATACCTTCAATATCTACGGTTTCCCTGGCAATATCTTTCAATTTTTCGATTCTTTCATCTTTAGTATAGTTTCCTCCCAATGTATCTGCCGCTCTATTTACAGTAGATTGAATAAATACATCTGGTTCAATTGCAAAAGTATAATTAGGTTTTATAATTAAAATTATAGATACAATTATAAAAATAAAATATTTTTTCATATTTATGAGGATTTTACTTAGTATCTATTTCTTCCCAGTCACCTTCATCATTATAGATAATTTGAATATTTCCTCTTTTAATATTTTTAATTTTAAGTTCCCTATCTTGTAAATATAAGCTTTTCAATGAAGCATAAAAATCCATTGAATTTTTTTCAAGGTTATCGAATGATTCAATATTATTTGCTCTGAATTCAACTCCACTCAGAACTTTTGACGCTAAAAAAACATTTTCACTCAAAAATTCATTATTTCCATTGACAGATGCGTTATACCATGGATCTCCCCCAAATACGTTTACGAAAGAACCAGCGGTATCTCTAATAGTTGATGGCCCTAAAACTGGAAGAACTATATAGCATCCAGGACCTACTCCCCATTTTCCAAGAGTTTGGCCGTAGTCCTCCTTTTCATATTTTGGAAAACCAAGATCATCTGCTACATCAATTATTCCTAACAAACCTACTGTACTGTTAATTACTAATCTTCCAGTATTTATTATGGCTAATTTTATATCACCCTGTAGTACATTATTTGGAATGGTTATTAAGTTAGACAAGTTATCCAGAACATTTCCAGTCCCTTTTCTGATTGAAGGTGGTAAACTTCTATAACTTTTAGCAACTGGTTTAATAATTGCTTTATCCAATCCTTGGTTTAACGAAAGTGTTGCTCTGTTGAGTGGTTCAAAGCAATCTTTAACAGATTTTGATTTTTTTGATAGTTCAAGTTCACCATCAGAACCAGCTATAGCATTTGAGGCTAGAAATAAAATTATGATTGTTAATTTTAAAAATTTTATCATTATCAATTAATATATAATGTTTATGGGTTTAATGTAAATCGAGATTTAGTGCTAAAAATGACACAATTATGGCTATAAATAATCATACATAAAAAAATATATAAATGATGAAAAAAATTTTTAATTATTCTCCAAATTTTGATTTAAAAAAACGTCAAAATAATCAAATTAAATTTTTAGTTTTTCATTATACCGGGATGAAGAGCGAATCTGATGCGATAAATAAATTAATTAATATAAAATCTAAGGTAAGCAGTCATTACTTTATTAAAAGAAATGGTGAAATTGTTGTTTTAGTTCCTGATTTATATATAGCTTGGCATGCTGGAAAATCCTCTTGGAAAAATTTCAAGTTTTTGAATAAAAATTCAATTGGAATTGAAATTAGTAATCCAGGTCATGAAAATAATTATAAAAAATTTTCTGAAAGTCAAATTCAATCAATTTCTAAATTAACCAAATATTTAATGTTTAAGTATAAAATAAAACCTAAAAATATTTTAGGTCATTCAGATATTGCACCTGTTAGAAAAAAAGATCCTGGAGAAAAATTTCCATGGCGTTTATTAGCATTAAAGAAAATAGGTGTTTGGCACTCAATTTCAAATTCAATTTTAAATAAAAATAGGCTAAAAAAAATAGACACTAAAACAGAAAAATATTTTTTTAAAAATTTATTGAAGATAGGTTACACATTGAATCACTCACAAAATATAAAAAAAAAAAAATTTTTAATTTTTTTAGTTAAAGCTTTTCAAAGAAGATACAGACAAAAGCTCGTAAATGGCAAAGTTGACAAAGAATGTATTTTGATATGTGAAAATCTAGCAAAAAAACTTAATTAATAGGGCTTGAACTTTTACAGTTTAAATATAAATTGTTATAGCCAGATAAACGACTTATCGCTTTGATTATTTTAAAGAGGAAAGTCCGGGCTCTACAAGGACACAGTGCCAGGTAATACCTGGCGGGGGAAACCCTAGGGATAGTGCCACAGAAAATAAACCGCCATAACATGGCAAGGGTGAAAAGGTGTGGTAAGAGCACACCGGTTCTATTGGTAACAATGAACGCTGGAAAACCCCACTGAGAGCAAGACTAAGTAGAGATGACATTGTTAAAAAACTAAAAGCCGTCCTTGGCTAGTCATCAGGGTTAGTTGCTTGAGCTTAAGAGTGATCTTAAGCCTAGACAAATGATAGGTTTAAATGACAGAACCCGGCTTATAGTTTGTCTGGCTAATCTATTCTCATACTAAAATTTTAAATTAATAAATGTTCTAAATATTAACTAAATATTGGAAAATATATGTTCTTTATTTGCTTTTTCACTGAACCCAAAAAAATCACAGAAGATGAAGGCAAAAAACTTCAAGTAACAAAAAAACCAATATCATTAAGCAAATTTGCATAGATTCTTGATTTGACACTTATTTTAAATACCCATATATTCCCATATATTCCCAATTATGGAATTTAAAAATTATAAAATTTATGTTTTTATCGACTTTCGAGAACAAATTAGACAAAAAAGGGAGAGTGTCTGTGCCTGCTAGTTTCAGGTCGCACTTATCTAATTTAGGTTATAATGGCGTTATTTGTTATCCTTCATTTAATAACTCTTCAATTGAAGCATGTTCTCAAGATAGAATTGAAAAAATTTCCTCAGCAATAGACTCATTAAATCCATTCGAAGAAAAAAGAGATTATTTTGCTACATCTATTTTAGCTGAAAGTATAAATCTACAATTTGATAGTGAAGGAAGAATTTCATTAACATCAAAATTATTAAAACATGCAAAAATAAAAAACAGCATGTTATTTGTTGGTCAAGGTCAAACATTTCAAATATGGGAGCCAACAGCATTTGAAAAATTTAAGGTAACAGCGAGAAAAAAAGCAAATATTAATCGAGGTAATCTTAAATGGGAGCTTCAACAAAACAAACAATAGGGGATAAAAGATGACAATTAACTTTAAAGCACCAGAGATAAAAGAGCTACAGCCAAGATTACTAGTTTTAGGAGTTGGTGGAGCTGGAGGAAATGCAATTAATGAAATGATTGAAAATAACATGCAGGGAGTTGAATTTATTGCAGTAAATACTGATGCTCAAGATTTGAAGCTTAGTAAAGCAAAAACGAGAATTCAAATTGGTTTAAATTTAACAAAAGGATTAGGTGCTGGTGCAAAACTAGATATTGGACAAGCTGCAGCAGATGAGTCTTTAAATGAAATTGTAAATACACTTCAAGGTGCAAACATGGTTTTTATTGCAGCCGGTATGGGCGGTGGAACAGGCACTGGTGCTGCCCATGTCATCGCTAGAGCTGCTAAAGAATTAAATATCTTAACTGTAGGTGTTGTGACTCTTCCATTTTTATATGAAGGCCCCTCAAGAATGCGAAGAGCGCAACAAGGTTTGGAGGAGTTAAGAAAACATGTTGATACAATAATTGTTATTCCAAATCAAAACTTGTTTAAAATAGCTAATGAACAAACAACATTTGAAGAGTCTTTTAATCTTTCAAACAATGTTTTGAGACATGGTGTTCAAAGTGTAACAGATTTGATGGTCAGACCTGGAATAATTAATTTAGATTTTGCCGATGTTGAAACAGTAATGGCTTCAATGGGTAAAGCTATGATGGGAACTGGAGAAGCTGAAGGCGAAGGTCGTGCAATGCAAGCTGCAGAGATGGCAATTAGCAATCCTTTAATTGATGATTACACTTTAAAAGGCGCTAAAGGATTATTGGTTAATATTACCGGAGGCAAAGATCTTAAACTTTTTGAGGTAGATGAAGTGGTCAATAAAATTAGATCTGAAGTAGATGCAGAAGCTGAAGTAATAATAGGAGCTATAACTGATTCAGAACTTGATGGAAAAATTAGAGTTTCAATTGTTGCAACCTCACTCGATGGTCAACAACCTGAATCAAAATCAGTAGTAAATATGGTTCACAGAATACATAACCGTAACCCTGGTTATTCTGATTTTTCAAATATTGGATCTTCTCAATCCTTCAATTTTTCAAACACAACATCATCAAACCCAATTACACATGGTGCAAATGCTTTGAAACTTGAAAATGAGATTGTTCAAGAACAACAATCTGAAAGTTCTCAAAATCAAATGATGAACGATGAAGTTGTTCAAAATACTATTATGGAAAGTGAGAGCATAGTTGAGGATAATTCAGTAAATGAAATGGAAAAATCTTTTGCACAAGAGGCTATGGAAACAAAACATGAGGAAATTCAAGAGACAAATATTGAGGAACAAGCCTCTAATGATCTGAAAGAATTTGGAGTTGATTCTGACTCGCCAGATTTATTTAGTTCAGAACCAGAAAGCTCAAGTTCAGAAGATTTATTATCCTCAGAAGAAGAGGAAGAGGACGATCTTGAGATACCAGCATTCTTAAGAAGACAAAAAAATTAATGGTCTTCTTAGAGATAAATGGACGCCACCATAGTGCCGAAATTGCAAAAGCATTATCCGGTACTGCTAAAAGAAATTATTAGCGTTATTTCCCCTCAACATGGTGGCACATTTATCGATTGTACTTTTGGTCAAGGTGGTTATTCCAAAAAAATTTTAAATTTTAAAAATACAAAAGTAATAGCTATTGATAGAGACATAGAGAGTGAAAAAATTGCCAATCAATTAAAAGAAAACTTTGAAGATAGATTTATTTTTAAAAATATAAAATTTAGTCAATTAAGTAATTTAAAGCTCAAAAATGAAAATATAAGAGGTGTAATTTTTGATCTTGGTTACTCTTATACTCAAATTAAAGATCCAAAAAAAGGATTATCATTCGATGCCAGCGGTAAATTAAATATGCAGTTAGGATTAAATAGTTGTTCAGCAGAAGATGTAATCAACAAACTCGATGAAAAACAATTAGAAAAAATTTTTAAATTTTTTGGAGATGAAAAAGAGGCAAAATTTATTTCACGAAATATCATAAAAGAAAGATCTAAAAATCAAATTGATACTAAATCTTTAGTTGAAATTATTGATAAATCAAAAAAAAGAAAAAATTTTAAAGTTCATAATGCGACCAAGGTTTTTCAGGCCCTTAGAATATTTGTAAATAAAGAGATAAGTGAGCTAATTTTTGGACTTATTAATGCCACTAAAGTTTTAAAAAAAGGTGGTGTTTTGGGGGTAGTTACATTTCACTCTTTAGAGGATAAAATAGTAAAATATTTTTTTAAAAGTCTATCTGAAAATAAAAGTATTTCAAGATATAGTCCAGTTATTGAACAAGTAGATACACTGTTTAACTTAATTCAAAAAAAACCAATAACACCCTCAGATGAGGAAGTGAATGAAAACCCACCATCTAGATCTGCTAAATTTAGATATGTGATTAAAAAAACAGATTTTTATAATTTTGATACTGATATAGAGGATCAATTCAGAAATTATATTGAAATTGAAAATTATGGAGACAAACTGTGAAAAAGTTTGCTTTAGCAGTAGTGATTTTTTTTTTAGTCCTATCAACTGCAATAATAAAAAATACGACTAAACAGATTGAAGATGAAATATTTACTGCAAAAGAGAATATTAGAATTTTAAAGACTGAATTTGAAAATGTATCCTTGGAGTATGATTATTTAAGTTCCTCAGAAAGGTTACTTGAATATCAGTCTCAGTATTTTGAGGATGAGTTAATTCAAAAAAATATAAACGACATAAGAGTCTACAATATTTCAAATGATGTAAATAAAATCCAAAAGTTTAAAATTATTAAAGAGTAATGGCTTATAATAAATCGAAATTTACTATAGAGGACTATAAAAGTGATTTTACATTTAAGAAAAAAGAAAATGGATTAAATATTCAATTTAATCGTGTAGCTTTTATTTTCTTTGTTTTTTTTATTATATATTTAATTTACACAATACACCTAGTTCACTTAGGTTCACGAAAGAGTAAATTAGAAAAAATCAATAATCTTCCTGCATCTAAAAATCAGCTTTATCGAGCAGACATTATAGATATTAATGGAAATTATTTAGCTAAGACAGTTAAATCGATTGATATTGGTTTAAAAACTTCAGATATAATAAATGAAAAAAAATTACTTCTAAGTTTAAATATTATTTTTCCTGATAAAAATTTTGATGAAATTAAAAAAAAAATAAAAACTAAGAAATTTTTTTATTTAGAGAAGAAAATTTCAGAAGAAAATTATGAAAAAATAATGAAATTAGGGGACAAATCTTTAGTTCCAGAAGAAAGAGTTTTAAGAATGTATCCACAAAAAAATCTTTTTAGTCATGTTTTAGGTCAGATAGATGATGATAATAATGGTATTTCTGGATTAGAAAAATCTTTAAATGATGAACTTAGAAAATCAAAAGAGACAATTAAACTTACCTTAGATAAAGATATTCAATTTTTAATTAGAAAAGAATTAATTAAATATCAGGAAATTTTTAAAAGCAAAGGTAGTGCAGCCATTTTAATGGATGTTAATAATGGCAATATTTTATCATTAGTTTCTTTGCCAGACTTTAATCCAAATGAAAGACAAAATATTACAGATGTAAATTATATTAACAGGGTAACTAAAGGAACATATGAATTTGGGTCTGTATTTAAAGCATTTACTTTTGCTAGCGCCTTAAATGAAAAGGTAATTAAACCAGAGACTGAATTTTTAGATTTACCCAAATCAATTAAATGTGACAAATACAGAATAGGTGAGTATGACAATAAAATACCATCAGATTTAACTGCAGAGCAAATTTTAGTTAGATCTGGAAATATAGGATCAGTAAAAATTGCCCAAAAAGTTGGCTCAGAAAAATTTAAATTATTTTTAGAAAAAGTTGGCGTGTTAAGTGATATTGATTTTGATATTGAAGAAGTTGCTCCTCAAAAAAATTATGATTTTGGAAAATGCAGATTGGCTACAGCCTCTTTTGGACATGGAATTGCAACTACAATTCTTCAATTAGCAAAAGGTTATTCTGTTTTATCAAATGGTGGGTATGAAATTAAGCCAACATTAATTTATAAAGGAAATAATTTTAATAAAAAAAATAAAAGAATATTAAACAAAGGTATTTCAGAACAGGTTGTTAGCGCTTTAAGAAAAATTGTAAATACTGAGGAGGGGACAGCTAAATTTGCAGATGTTCAAAATTATGAAATTGGTGGAAAAACAGGAACCGCTGATCAACCTGAGGGAGGAGCATATTCTGATGCAAAAATAAATACTTTTGCCTCTATTTTTCCCACATCAAATCCACAATTTGTTTTTGTTGTAATGCTAGATACTCCAAAAAAATCTAAAGATTATTATTATAAGTATAGACATCGAAAAGGCGGGTGGAAGGGTACACTTTATAATACTGCTGGCTGGACCTCAGTAGAGGTAGCTGGAAAAGTCATAGATAAAATCGGGCCTATTTTAGCCACAAAATATATAGAGGTTAATTAATTATGCTTCTAGGAAACTACTTTCATAACATAAATAAAAATTATAAAAATTTTTCTTTTTCAGGAATTTCATTTGACACAAAGAGTATTAAAAAAAATAATATTTTTTTTGCAATCAAAGGAAATAGTATTGATGGTAATAAATTTATTCCTAAAGCAATTAAAAAAGGATCTAAAATTATTGTAACCGAGAGAAAAACAAATCAATTCCAAAATGGAATTTTGTATATTCATACAAATAATGTAAGAAAATTATTAGCTGAAACTGCTTTTAAAATTTATAATAAAAAACCAAAAAATTTAATTGCAGTTACTGGTACAAACGGAAAATCATCAGTTGCAGATTTTTATTATCAAATATTAAAATTAAATAATAAAAAAGGTGCTTCAATTGGTACATTAGGTGTTAAAGCAAAAAGTATTAATTTGAATTTATCTAATACCACAATAGATCCAATAAAATTAGCTAAAATATTAAGCAAGTTAAAAAATCAAAAAATAGAAAATGTAATTATGGAAGCCTCAAGCCATGGTTTAAAGCAAAATAGATTAGATGGTTTAAAGTTTAATTCAGGTATATTTACTAATCTATCTCAGGATCATCTTGATTATCATAAAAATTTAAAAAACTATTTAAATGCAAAACTTTATTTATTTGAAAACCTAATCTCAAAAAGAGGCAATGTAATTACAGATAAATTAATACCTGAGTTTAAAAACATAAAAAAAATTGCAATTAATAAGAAATTAAAATTGCATACACTTAACGATGAGAAAAATAATCTAGAGCTTTTATCTCATAATTTTAAAGGAGAGGGTCAATTCCTTAGAATTAAATTAAATAGTTCAATAAGGGATATAAATTTAAATTTAATTGGAAAAATACAATTAAAAAATGTTTTGATGGCAATAATTGCAGCAAAATATAGCGGCGTTAGTTTAAATAAAATTTTAAGTATAATTCCAAAATTGAAACCAGTTGAAGGAAGATTTGAAAAAATAGGTAAAATTAAAAATCAATCAAAAGTAATTCTCGATTATGCTCATACGCCTGATGCTTTAAAAACGTGTCTTTTAAATCTTAGAGAACAATTTCCTAATAAAGCACTCATAGTGCTATTCGGTTGTGGAGGAAATAGAGATCAAAATAAAAGATCAAAAATGGGGAAAATAGCTTGTGATTTTGCAGATAGTATCATTCTTACAAATGATAACCCTAGATTTGAAAATCCTCAAAAAATAAGAAGAGATATAAAAAAAGGAATTAAAAAAAAAAGAATTACTGAAATTGCTAATAGAGCAATAGCAATAAAACAAGCTATTCATAATTTGAATTCAGGTGATATTTTGTTGGTCGCTGGAAAGGGTCATGAGAAAACACAAGATATTGGAAATAAGAAAATCATCTTTTCAGATAGAAAAATAATTTTACATGCTATTAAGAGTAAAAATAATAATTTATCAAATAATTTAAAATTTAATGTAGTTAAAGAGGCAGTTAAAATAAAAAAATTATTTCCCTTCACATCTTTAAAAACAGCAAGAATTAATTCTAAAGAAGTTACTAAAAATGATATTTTTTTTGCTATTAAAGGAAAAAAAAATGACGGCAATAAATATGTTGCACAATCATTTAAGAGAAAAGCATCGTTAGCTGTAGTAAACAAAATCCAAAATAAATTAAATAAAAGTCGTCAGATTAAAGTAAAAAATACTTTAAAATTCCTGACAGATATTTCAAAAACTTATAGAAAAAGCATTGATATAAATATTGTAGCTATTACAGGCAGTTGTGGCAAAACTACACTTAAAGAATTGCTAGGTAATGTATTAAGTAAAATTTCAAAAGTAAGTATTTCTCCAAAATCTTATAACAATAAATTTGGAGTCCCTTTGAGTCTTTTTAATTTAAAACAAAATGATGAATTTGGAATTTTAGAAGTTGGAATGGATAAAAAAGGTGAAATTGATTATTTATCAAAAATTATTGAACCAGATGTTGGAGTAATAACAAATATAAATTATGCACATGCTAAAAATTTTAAAAATATTAAACAAATTGCTTTGGCAAAATCTGAAATTATTAACAATATAAAACCTAATGGTTATATTGTATTGAATGCAGATGATAGTTTTTTTCAATTACATAAAAAAATTGCTAAAGAAAAGAAAATTAAAATTGTTTCTTTTGGTATTAAAAGTCAGAAAGCAGACATTAAATTAATTAACACAAAGGCTTTTGGAAAAAAATTTATAATTAATGTTAGATTAAATAATAAAAAAAAGCATTTCATATTATCAAACGATTTTCAAAATAATATATACAACACACTTACTGCTTTAGCAGTTATCAGTATTTATAAAAATGTATTTAAATTAAATGAAAATATTTTTCTCAATTTCAAAATTCCTGGGGGAAGAGGGGACCACTCTGTAGTAAAAATTGATAATAAAAAAATTAATTTAATTGATCAAAGTTATAATTCAAATCCATTATCATTAAAATCAGCAATAAAAAATTTTGATAAAATAAACTCCAAAAAATCAAATAAATATTTATTAATTGGTGATATGTTAGAGCTCGGTAGTCATTCTAAAAAACTTCATCAATCTATTGCTCCAATAATTAATCGAACCAAGATACACAAGGTATTTGTCAAAGGTAAAATGGCATCTATAATATTTGCAAGTATTTCAAAAGCCAAAAAAGGCAGGATTTTATTTAACGATTCTCAAATTATTGAATTGATTAGAAAAGATTTAAATAACAATGATTATTTAATGATTAAAGCCTCACTTAGGACAGGATTCAACGACATAGTAAAAGAGCTGAAAGGATTGCATTAAATGCTTTATCAATTTTTATTGAATTTTGTTGATACCTTTAGTTTTTTAAATGTATTTAAATATTTAACTTTTAGAACAGGTTTATCTTTTTTTACCTCACTGGTAATTGTGCTAATTATTGGAGGTCCTTTTATTAAATTTTTTTCAAAACAAAAAATTTTAAATCCAATCCGGGACGATGGACCTGAAGATCATATAGTTAAAAAAATTGGTACACCAACAATGGGAGGTTTAATAATTTTATTTGGCTTATTGGTATCAGTAATATTTTGGGCAGATTTATCAAATATTAATATTTTATTTTGTATCTACATAGCAATTACTTTTGGTTTATTGGGAGCATATGATGACTTTAAGAAGATTAAATATAGCAACTCATCAGGAATCTCTTCAAAGTTTAAAATAACTTCACAAATAGTATTAGCAATTATTGGAGTAAGTTTTTTTGTTTATTTAAACGATTATCAAGATTTAAATAATTTATATTTTCCTTTTTTTAAAAATTTAATCGTAAATCTTGGATGGTTTTTTATACCATTTGCAATATTCGTAATCATAGGTTCATCTAATGCTGTCAATCTTACTGATGGATTAGATGGTCTAGCAACAGTGCCTGTAATATTAGTTGCGGCATGTTTTGCCTTTATAAGTTATGTTACTGGAAACATAGTATTTTCAAATTATTTACAAATTCCCTACATTGAAGGAACAGGTGAAGTAGCAATTTTTTGTGGGGCAATTATTGGTTCTTGTTTAGGTTTCTTATGGTTTAATGCTCCACCTGCTAAAATTTTTATGGGTGACACAGGCTCATTATCTCTTGGAGGATCTTTAGGTGCAGTGGGAATTATAACAAAGCATGAAATTGTTTTAGCAATTACAGGTGGACTTTTTGTATTAGAGGCAGTCTCAGTAATGGTTCAGGTAATATCTTTTAAACTTACTGGAAAAAGAATTTTTAGAATGGCACCAATACATCATCATTTTGAGAAAAAGGGATGGCCAGAGTCTACTGTTGTAATTAGGTTTTGGATTATCTCTATTATCCTAGCAATGATTGGTTTAGCTACCTTAAAATTAAGATAATGAAAATATTTAATAATATTTTTTTAAGAAAAAAAATATTAATTTATGGTTTAGGAAAGAGTGGCATTTCATCTTATAAGTTTTTAAAAAACAAGTCTGATGTATATTTGTTTGATGACAATCAAAAAATTAAATTAAAACTTAAAAAAAAAATAATTAGATTCGAACAAATTCAAAAAATAAATTTTGATAGAATTATTATTAGTCCTGGAATTGATGTTTCAAATTGCAAATTAGCAAAATTTTTAAAGAAAAATTTTAAAAAAATTCATACCGACCTAGATGTGTTGTTTTCATTTTATAACAATGAAAGTATTACGATTACGGGAACTAACGGTAAATCTACGACTGCAAAAATTTTACATGATGCTTTAATCGATCAAAAAAGAGACTCAAGACTTATTGGAAATATTGGTAATCCAGCATTATCAGAAAAAAATATTACAAAAAAAACAATCTTTGTAATTGAGGCTTCTTCTTATCAGCTAGATTACAGTAGCGTATTTAGATCAAAATATGCGTTAATTTTAAACATAACTGCAGACCACATTGAGAGACATAAAAGTTTAAAGAATTATGTAAATGCAAAATTTAAATTATTAAAATCTCAAATAAGAGGATCTTTTGCATTTGTAAAAAAAGAGGATGAATTAATAACAAAAAAATTAAATAAAAATAAATATAGTTCAAAAATCTATAGAGTACAGACCTCAAGTATAGATAAAAAGTTTAATAAAATTACTAATAAATATTTTATATCTGATGGCAATAAAGAAAATTTATCATTTATATTAAAAATTGCTCCAAGATTAAAACTTAATTATAAAAAATTAATTAAAACCATTAATAAATTTAAAGGTCTAGATTTCAGACAACAAATTATATTTGATAAAAAAAATCTAAGAATAATTAACGACTCAAAATCTACAAGTTTTTCTTCCTCGGAAAATATATTAAAAAATTTAAATTATGTATATTGGATCTTAGGAGGAATTCCCAAAAAAGGAGATAAATTTAAACTATCAAAAATAAAGTGTAAAAATATCAAAGCTTATATTTTTGGATCATATCATAAAGAATTTATAAAAATTTTAAAAAATAGATTAAAAATTAAAAATTTTAAAAATTTAAAAGAAACTCTTAAAGATATTTTTTCAGAAATTAATATTCAACAATCTAAAAAAAATATTATTTTTTTCAGTCCAGCTGGAGCTTCATTTGATAGTTTTAAAAATTTTGAAGATAGAGGACATTATTTTAATCAAATAATTAAAAAGTATATAAATGCAAAGCGATAGTTTTGTTTACAAATTTTATTATCAATGGTGGAAAAATATAGATAAATCTATTTTTCTACTAATAACTTTATTATTTGTTATTGGATTATTTTTTTCTTTAGTCTCAACATCTTTAATAGCTTCTGATAAATTAGATACAAATAGTTACTTCTTCTTTTTTAAACATTTGCTTTATGTCTTTATTGGAATATCTCTTATTTTTATATTTTCCTCTTTAAATTCAGATCAATTATATAGATATTCTATTTTTCTTTTTTTAATTTCACTTTTATCTTTATTTTTAGTACCATTTATTGGAGTTGAAGTTAAAGGTTCAAAAAGATGGATAGACTTATTTTTTTTACCAAGATTTCAACCAATAGAGGTTTTAAAACCTTTTTTAATTATAATTTTAGCAACTATTTTATGTAGCAGTAGATCAAATATTTTATTCAAGTACCTAGTATCAACAATTTTAATATCTACTATTTGTTTGCTTTTAATAGTTCAACCAGACATTGGCCAAACTTTATTAGTGGTATTTTCCTGGGCAGTTCTAATATTCACATCAGGAATTAATATATATATTCTTTTAGCTATAATTGTTGCTGGTACATCTTTGCTTGCTTATCTTATTATTTATGTTCCTAAATTTGATTATATCCAAGGACGAATTTTTTCTTTTTTTAATAGAGAAATAGGAACTCACAATTTCCAATCAGATAAAGCAATAGACTCGATTTCTAGTGGAGGGTTTTTTGGAAAAGGTATAGGCGAGGGTACCCTTAAAAATAGAGTTCCAGAAGCTCACACTGATTATATTATTTCAGTAATTTCCGAAGAGTTTGGCGTTGTTGCCATAATGTTAATATTATTATTGTTTTTGATCTTAATATATATGGTTTTTAAAAAAATTAGCTCTGAAACTGATGATAAGGTCAAACTTATTTTAATTGGATCAATTAGTCTAATTTTAATGCAGGCAACAATTCATATTGGTGTAAATATAAGATTATTACCGACTACAGGAATGACCTTACCTTTTTTAAGTTATGGTGGATCATCAATAATAAGTACATCTATATTAGCTGGAATAATTTTAAATTTAACAAAAAGAAAAATTAATTAATGAAAAAAAAAATTTTAATTTCTACAGGTGGTTCTGGAGGTCATGTAATACCTGCACTTACGATTTATAATCATTTAAAAAATACTTATGAGACTTTAATATCTACAGATGTTAGAGGTCTTAAATACATAGATAAAAGTTACAATGTAATTTTAGTAAATACACCAAAATTAAATAATTTGGTTTTACTTCCTTTTTCACTTTTTAAAGTATTGCTTTTAATTGTTAGATCTTTGATTCTTTTAAAAAAAGAAGATATTTCAGTCTTAATTTCTACAGGTGGGTACATGTCTTTGCCTATTTGTTTAGCTGCAAAATTGTTAGGTATAGAAATTTTTTTAATTGAACCAAATATGGTTCTTGGTCGGGCAAATAAATTTTATTTAAATTTTTCGAAAAAATTAATTTGTTATTCTAAAAATCTAATTAATTTACCAACTGGAAATCAAGAAAAAGTAGTATCTATTAGTCCTTTAATTAGAAAAGAATATTATGAAAATAGCGTTAATTTAAAAGATGAAAATTCATTTACAGTTATAATTATTGGAGGTAGCCAAGGCGCTAAAATATTTGACGATCTACTTAAAAAATCTTTTATTAATATATCTAGAAAAGTTCCATTAAAAATCATACATCAAACAAATGATAAAAATATTAATTCATTAAGAAATTTTTATTTACAAAATAATATTGAAAATAAAGTATTTAGTTTTGCTCATAATCTTAATGAAATTTTGAAAAAATCTGATTTATGTATTACTAGAGCAGGTGCTTCAAGTTTAGCTGAATTATCTTTCTTGAATATACCATTCATTGCAATACCACTTCCCTCATCTAAAGATAATCATCAATACGAAAATGCAAAATATTATAAAAAGCTAAACTGTTGTTGGATAATTAATCAAAAAGATTTTGACGATCAAAAATTTGAGAAATTTTTGTTAGAATTAGTGAGCAAAAAAGGTGATTATTTTATGAAAAAAAATAATTTAAAGAAATTAAATTATCAAAATACTTGGAATAATGTTAATCAAAAATTATTAAATATTTTTAATGAAAATTAAATTAGCAAAATCGGAATTAATACACTTTGTTGGTATAGGTGGAATTGGAATGAGCGGTTTATCTATGATCATGAAGGGCAAAGGATTTAAAGTTCAAGGAAGTGATATTTCAAATAATAAAAATATTGATAGATTAAAAAAAGAAAAAATAAAAATTTTTATCGGTCACAAAAAACAAAATATAAGTAAAGCAACTATCCTAGTTGTATCCTCTGCTATTAAAAAAAATAACCCTGAGCTAATAGAAGCAAAAAAAAGACAATTACCTATTTATAAAAGAGGAGAAATGTTAGCAAATATTGTTTCATTAACAAAAAATATTGTTGTAGTTGGATCGCATGGTAAAACTACCACAACATCATTGATAGCTTCTATATTTCAAGAAACTAAAATTGATCCTACAATTATAAATGGTGGTGTGATAAATTCAATTAATAACTCCGCAAAACTTGGAAAGAGCGATTGGTCTATACTAGAAGCTGACGAGTCTGATGGAAGTTTTGTTTACATACCCTCTACTTATTCCATAATTACGAATATTGATCGAGAACACATGGACTATTATGGTTCAATGGATAAATTAAATAAATACTTCACAAATTTTGTCAACAAAGTTCCTTCATTTGGAAAATCATTTATATGCTTAGATGATAAAAACAATAAAAATTTAATTAAAAGAATAAATAAAAAAAATTTTTACACTTATGGTTTAAATAAAAAATCAAATTTTTGTATAAAAAATATGAAACAATTAAGAGAATTTTCTGAATTTGATCTAAGTATAAAATTGCCTAATAAAAAAAAACAATTAATTAAAAAATTTAGAATTCCTTTACTGGGTGCTCATAATATCAAAAACTCTGTAGCTGCTACAGCACTTGCATTAACTGTAGGTCTACCAATTAAAAATATAAAGAACGGTCTTAAAAATTTTAAAGGAGTTCAGAGAAGATTTAATAAAATTTTTAGTTTTAATAATGTAGATTTTTATGATGATTATGCGCACCATCCAACAGAGATTAAAGAAGTATTGGATGGAGTTAAAAGTGTTTACAAAGATTATGAAAAAATATGTATTTTCCAACCACATAGAATTTCACGACTAAAAGATTTAAAAAAAGAATTTACTTCAGCTTTTAAAAATGCAGATCAAGTTATTTTATTTCCAATTTATACAGCAGGTGAAAAGATAAAGCTTGGTTTTAGTTATATAAATTTTGCAAAAGAAATAATTTATAAATCAAAAGTTAAATTATTTTTAGTTAATGATAGATATCAATTAGCAAAATATATTAAATCAAATATTTATGGAAAAAAAATTGTTATTGGTATGGGTGCAGGAACAATTTCAAACTGGATGAGAGAGATGCCAAAATTATTAAAATGAGAACAGATTTAAAAGAATTATATTCTGAATTTAGTAATAGTTTAAAACTAGATTATGATTTAAAAAAAAAAAATTGGTTTAATATCGGTGGTAAAACAAAAATTTACTTTAAGTCAGATAATCTAAAAGAATTAATTAAATTTTTACAAAAAGTTAGAAATAAAGAGAAAATATTTATATTAGGAGGTGGCTCAAATACATTAATCACAGATCAGTTTTTTGATGGTGTTGTAATCAAACTTACAAATAATTTTAACAATATATCTATGCTTAATGAGAATATAATTATAGCTGGAAGTGCTGTAACTGATAAATCACTATCCGAGTTTGCAATGGAAAATAGTCTTGGTGGATTTGAATTTTTATCATGTATTCCAGGTACGGTTGGTGGAGGGATAAAGATGAATGCCGGATGTTTTCAACGTGAATTTAAAGATATTCTAATTTCTATACAGGCCCTTAACAAATTAGGACAAGTAATTACGATTCCTGCGAATGAAATTAATTTTAAATATAGGGATAGTGGATTATCAGATGATTTAATTTTTTTAAGCGCATCCTTTAAAGGTTTTAAAAAAAATAAAGATTTAATTAAAGATGAGATAAAATTTTTGAAAGAAAAAAAAGAAAAAACCCAACCCACTAAAATTAAAACTAGTGGTAGTACTTTTAAGAATCCAATAAATCAGTCAAAAAAAAAAGTTTGGCAATTAATTAAAGACTCTGTACCACTTGATAAAACTTTTGGAGAAGCATCTATTTCTAAAAAACACTGTAATTTTTTTGTAAATAAAGGTAATGCTAAGTTCGAAGATATGAAAAAGTTAATAGAATTTGTTTCTGAAAGTGTTTTTAACAAAACTGGCATAAAGTTAGAAAAAGAAATTAAAATCTTGGAATAAATTGAAAAAAAAAGTACTTATAATCTCAGGTGGAATCTCAAAAGAAAGATTAATAAGTCTTGATACAGGATTACAAGTATCTAAGGAGTTAAAAAAAAACGGATATGTTGTTAAAATTTCTGAACCAGATAATAATTTATCAAAAAGTATTGAGCAATTTAAACCAAAAGTAATATTTAATGCTTTGCACGGACAATTTGGTGAAGATGGATTTATACAGACTATTCTAGAAAGATTTAAAATTCCATACACCCACTCTGGAGTAATTCCATCATCTATTGCAATGGATAAAGAAATTTCAAAAAAAATATTTATAAAAAATAAAATAAATACACCAAAATTTTTTACTTACTCATATGATAAAAAAAATTCAGAATTAATTAAAAAAATACAAAAAAAATTAAGTTTCCCTGTGATTGTAAAACCTTTGAATGAAGGTTCGAGTGTAAATGTTTATATTTGTAATAAAAAAAACATTATTAAAACTCTTAATTTAATTAAAAATTACAAAAAAGTAATGATTGAGGAATTTATAGGTGGAAGAGAAATTCAAGTTGCAATAATGGGGAATAAAAAACTTGGAGCCATAGAACTCAAACCAAAAAGAAAATTTTATGATTATAAAGCAAAATATAGCGCTAAAGCAAAAACTAAACATATTATTCCAGTAGACTTAGAAACTAATGAGTTAAAACAAGTAATGGAAATGGCTTTAAAAGCTCATAAATTAATTGGCTGCAAAGGGATCACAAGATCAGATTTTAAATTTTTTAAAGGTAAATTTTACCTATTAGAAATAAATACGCAGCCAGGAATGACAAAATTGTCTCTTGTACCTGAAATAGCCGCACATAAAGGAATAAGTTTTATAGAATTGATTGAATGGATTTTAAATGAAGCGTCAAAGAAAAAGTAAAAAGATTTTAATTTATTTTTTTTTTCTTATCATAGTAAGTTCAATTAATAATTTAGAATTTAATAGCCTCAAATTTCACAGCGTAAATGATATTAGAATATCTGGTTTAAGTAACGTTAATAAGGAAATTTTAACTCAAGAAATTAAAAGCTTGAATTTGGAAAATATTTTCTTTTTAAATGCCAATGAAGTCATTGAGATAATTAATAAAAATACCTTAATCGAAGGATATAAAATTTTTAAGAAATATCCCTCAACTATTCAAATCGAAATTCAAAAAACAAATCTTCTAGCAAAAATTAACAAAAATGGAAAAATATATCTTCTTGGATCTAACGGTAAATTATCAAATAATAATTTGTCAAACGAGGATTTCCCATTTATTTTTGGTAATCCAAAAATAAAAGAATTTTTAAATTTAAAAAATATAATTAGCGAATCAAAAATTTCGTATGATGAAATAGAAAATTTTTTTTTTTATAAGTCTAAAAGATGGGATTTGGAGCTTAAGAATAATATCTTATTAAAATTACCAAAGACAAACGTAAAAGTTTCTTTAGACAATGCACATGAATTTCTAAAGGATAAAAACTTTATTGATAATAAAATAATAGATATAAGAATTAAAGATCAAATTATAGTAAATGATTGAGGAAAGAGATTTTAGGACCTATTTGAATATTTCAACCAGCCAGTTAGGGATTTATTTATTTGATACTAAGAATTTTAAGTGTCTTTATGAAGATCAGCTTATGATTGATACTAAAATTGATTTGATTAATTTTAATATATTAATTGAATTTCTTGAAAAAAATATTTTTAAAATTGAAAAGTTAATTGGAAAATTTTTAAATAATATTTATTTAATTATCCAAACAAAAAAAAAAAATAAAATTGATTTATGTATTAAAAAGAAAAATTATGAAGAAAATATTAATAGTACTTTTTTGGAAAGTATTCTTATAGATGCAAAGGACTTGGTTAAAGAAAATTACCCAGATGTAAAAATTATGCATATGGTAGTAACTAAATATATAGTAGATGGTATTTCTTATTCTTCTTTTCAAGATAATTTTGTCTGTGATGATTTTTGTTTAGAATTATATATAAATTGCATACCAAAAAATTTTGTTTCTGAGATAGATAATGTTTTGGAAAAATATCAAATAAAAATAATTGGTTATTTAGACAAAGATTATATTGAAGATTGTTTTAAAAATGAAAAAATTGAATTATGTATGAAGGCATATAAAATTCAAAATGGATTTAATAACAATGAGGTAAAACTGGTTCCAAAAAAGTTAGAAAATAAAGGTTTTTTTGAAAAATTTTTTCAACTATTTAGTTAAAATTGTTTTTTCTGGTAATATTTGTTGTTTTTAAATTCTCATAAACACACAGTAAAAACTCTATGTGTCATATTTAACCCAAAAAACTATTAAAAAAAAAGTATCATTCAGTGGAGTGGCTTTGCACAATGGTTTAAATGTAAATGTTTGCATAAAACCAGCTCAAACTAATTTTGGTATAGTTTTCAAAAGAACCGATATAAGAACTAATAATTTGGTATATCCAAATTTTATGAATGTGACCAACACATCATTAAACACAACTGTTGAAAATGAATTTGGTGTAAAGGTTTCAACTATAGAACATTTAATGGGTGCATTGTTTGGCTTAGGGATAGACAATGCGTTAATTGAAATTGACAATGAAGAAGTACCAATACTAGACGGTTCTGCAAAAGAGTTCATAGAAAAAATTATATTGTCAGGATTTGAAGTAAGCGATGCACCTTTAAAAATAATAAAAATAAATAAAGAAATAAAATATTCTGATGGAGATAGATATATTTCTATAATGCCTTCAACTCTAAGTTTAGATATAGATTTTGAACTTAAATATAAAAATAAGATAATCGGAAACCAAAGAAATAAAGTTAAAGTTTATGAAGATGATTTAACAGATATTTATAATTCTAGAACATACTGCTTATTTGAAGATATTGAGCTTATTAAAAAAAATGGATTAGCAAAAGGTGGAAATTTAGATAATGCGATAGTTGTTAAAGGAGAAAAAGTACTTAATCAAAATGGTTTAAGAAATGAAAAAGAGTTTGTTAATCATAAAATATTAGACTGTATAGGAGACTTATATACCTCAGGTTTTAGAATGGTTGCTTCTATTAAATGTTCACAGGGTGGGCACTATTTAACTAATCAGCTTTTAAGAAAAGTTTTTGAAAATAGAGAAAATTTTTCAATTTTAGAGATTAAAGAAAAAAACCTCCCGCATACATTAATTAATAGAAAATTGTTGAAGTCTATAGCATAGATTTAAAGAAATATTTTTCAAAAAATAAATTTTAAGAGTATAAAAGTATATGTTAATGAAAAGTCTATTCAATATAATTGTAATACTAATATTTTGTGTTTCTTGTTCGAAAAAGGTAATTGAAAAATCTACAATCAAAGAAACAAATTTGGAATTGCAAATGATTGAAGCTTATAAGGAAGGATTAAAAGAGTTAGATAGAGGAGACGCTTTATTTGCAGCAAAAAAATTTAATGAGGCTGAAATTTTATTTCCTCAATCAGAAGTAGCTCCACGTGCTGCACTAATGGCAGCTTATGCATATTATTCACAAAATTATTATCAAGATGCCATTGCTGAGTTAGATAGATTTTTAAGGGTCTACCCGAAATATAAAGATATAGCTTATGCAGAATATTTACTTGGATTATCTTATTATGAGCAGATAGTTGATGAAAAAAAAGATTTGAATTCGATCCAAAATTCAAAAAAAATATTTGAAAGAATAGTTAAAAATTATCCAAACACAGAGTTTGCACTTGATGCTGAATTCAAGTTAGATTTAATTTATGATATACTTGCAGCAAAAGAAATGTTCATAGGCAGGTATTACTTTAATAAAAATAAATGGGTTGCAGCAATTAATAGATTTAAATTTGTAACCGATAATTATCAAACCACAATATATGTTGAAGAGGCACTACATAGATTAGTTGAAATTTATTATATTATTGGATTAGAAAATGAAGCTAAGAAATACGCTGTTTTATTAGGTTACAACTACCAATCATCAGAGTGGTATGAGAATTCTTACAGTGTCTTTGATAAAAATTATAAAAAGGCCAAAATAAAAAAAGAAGAAAATAAAATTATAAAAAGATTTAAATCTCTATTTAATTGAGATGAAAAAAAAAGAAATTCAAAAAAAATATAATGAAAAAATTAAATTAATTAATAAATATAATGCTTATTACTATGAAAAAAGTAATCCAATTGTTAATGATCAAGTTTACGATAATTTAAAGAAGGAAATTTTACAACTTGAAATTAATTATAATTTCTTAAAATCAGAAAATTCACCTTCAAAAGTTGTTGGATATAAACCGTCTAAAAATTTTAAAAAGTCATTTCACAAAGTACCTATGTTGTCCTTAGGAAATGCTTTTTCTGAAGAAGATTTAGATAATTTTGAAAAAAAAATTAAAAATTTTTTATCGTTAAAAGATAAAAATGAAATTTACTATAATGCAGAACCAAAAATTGATGGGATATCTGCTTCACTAACATACAAAAAAGGAAAGTTTTATAAGGGACTTTCTAGAGGAGATGGCAAAGAGGGAGAAGATATAACTGAAAATCTTGCAACTATAAGGGATATACCAAAAGCTATTTCATTCAAAGATTTTCCTGACGAAATAGATATTAGAGGAGAGGTATTTATTCAAAATAGTGATTTCAAAAATTTAAATGATAAATTTGCAAATCCCAGAAATGCTGCATCTGGATCTTTAAGACAAAAAAATCCAAGTGATACACAAAAAATCCCATTAAAATTTATTGCATACACTTTTGGATACGAGAAAGGATTGTTAGTAGAAAATCAGTCTGATTTTATCAATAAATTAAATAAATGGGGATTTAAAACAAATCCATTAAATAAATTAATCTCTGGAGTGAAAAATTTAATTGAAAATTATAATGAAATTGAGAAAAAAAGAGCAAACCTAGATTTTGATATAGATGGCATTGTTTATAAAGTTAATGATTTCGCTATGCAAAAAAGATTGGGAAATGTAGCTAATGCTCCAAGATGGGCAATAGCTCATAAGTTTTCATCAAGTAAAGCAATTTCTAAAATACTAGATATTGAAATTCAAGTTGGTAGAACTGGAGCGTTAACGCCAGTAGCAAAAATTAAAGCAATAACTATTGGTGGAGTTGTTGTTTCTAATGCAACACTGCATAATGAAGACGAGATAAATAGAAAAGATATAAGAATTGGAGATACAGCTGTTATAGAGAGAGCAGGAGATGTTATACCTCATATACTTTCTGTAGATATAAATAAAAGGTTAAAGAATTCAAAAAAATTTATTTTTCCAGAAAATTGTCCATCATGTGGATCAAAAACAATTAAAGAATTTAATAAAATTACAAAAAAGATAGATGCGGTAAGGAGATGTTCAAGTGAAGGATATAATTGTGATAAAATTTCAATTGAAAAATTAAAACACTTTGTTTCAAAAGAGGCTTTTAATATAGATGGTTTTGGAAAAAAAATAGTTGAAAATTTTTGGAAATTAAAATTTATAAAATTTCCTCATGATATATTTAAATTAGATTATACCAAAATTGAAAAACTAGAAGGCTGGGGTAAATTATCTGTTCAAAATTTAAAATATTCAATTAATCAAAAAAAAAATATTTCTTTAGAGAGGTTAATTTACTCATTAGGGATCAGACATATTGGATTAGAAAATGCCAAGCTTTTATCAAAACACTTTATGTCATTTTCAAAATTTAAAAGTTTATCTAAAAAAAGTGATTACGAAGAAATGTTGAATATTGATGGGATTGGTGAAACACAAGTAAATTCAATTAAAAGTTTTTTTTCAAATGAAGCAAACCTAAAGGTTTTGAATGAATTAGAAAAAGTTTTAGTGGTAAAAAATGCTATTCAAAATTCTAATGATGGATTGTTAAAAAATAAGACTTTTTTAGTTACAGGGAAATTAAATGGAATTAGTAGAGCCGAAGTTAAATCTTTGATTGAAGAAAATTCTGGCAAAACAGTTAGTAGCGTATCTAAGAAATTAAATTATTTAATAATAGGAGATAAACCGACTAAGAAGAAAATAGATAATGCCAAACAGCTTAAAATAAATGTTATAGACCAAGCTGAATTTTTGAAAATGCTAAATAAAACTAGCTAGCCATTTTCTCTCATTTTGATTTAAATATTCAGATATTTTTGAATAAACTTCTAAGTGATATTTAAATAGATAGTTTTTTTCATTAACTGTTAATAAATCAAAATTGATCAAATCCTTTTCTATTGGTGCCAATGTTAAGTTTTCAAAAAACAATCTTCCGTTTTTTTTATTTACATAAATTAAATTTTCAATCCTGATTCCATATTCATTAGTTTTATAGTACCCAGGCTCATTACTTAAAATCATTCCTTCTCTTATTTTTACGGTGTTTATTTTTGTAATTGCCTGTGGTCCCTCGTGAACATTAAGGAAAAAACCTACTCCATGTCCTGTACCATGTGCATAATCTAACTTATTTTCAATTAAAAATTTTCTTGCTCTTTTATCAATTTTTTTACCGATATCGTCTTTATTTATATCGCTTATAGCTACAGCAATGTGACCTTTTAAAACTTTAGTGAAAATATTTTTGATGTTTTGTTTTTGATTTGAGAAACAAATTGTTCTTGTAACATCAGTTGTTCCATATTTATACTGACCACCTGAGTCACACAGTAAAATATCTTTTTTATTAATAGTTCTACAATTTTCTTTTTTTGCTCGATAATGAACAATTGCGCCATTTCTCCCAGATCCTGCAATAGTATCAAAGCTAGGATATAGAAAGTTTTTATTTAATTTTCTAAATTTCTCTAATTTTTTAGCAGCTTCAACTTCATTAATTTTCTTTTTATTAATTTTTTTTATCCAGTATAAAAATTTTGTTAATGCTACACCGTCCGAGATATGAGCATCAATCATGTTCTTGATTTCAGTTTTATTTTTAATTGCTTTAAGGAGATAAGTAGGATCTTCTCTGTTAATAATTTTATTTTTTGATCTAATTAGATTTTCATAAAATATTGAGCAAGATTTATCGTCTACAATAAATTTTTTTCCTTTAAATTTTAATATTTTTTCTGGTAAATCATTTACATCTAGAAATTCATTTTTTTTAATAGTTTTATTTTTTAATAAATTTTTACATTTTTTTAAATTACTTATTAATAATATTTTTTTAGATTTGCTTATGATTAATCTTGAATTTGGAACAGGACTGTTAGGGCTATCATTGCCTCTTATATTTAAAATCCAAGCTACATTTTCTGGTGCAGTAATAAAAATATAATCTGATTTGTTTTTTTTTAAGTATTTAGTTATTTTACTTAATTTAGAATTAATACTTTCGCCTACAATATTTTTGTCTAAAGAAAAAAAAGGGATAGAAGTATTTTCTTTTTGTTTTTTAATTTCATCAATTAGATTTTTTTCAATATATCTTATTTTATTGTATTTTAAGAAGTAACTTTTTATTTGGGTATTTGTGAATAACTTTGGATCTATACCAAGTGTAAGATTTTTAAATAAACTGCAATTTATTAATTTTTCGAAGCCAAAAATTTTAAAATTTTTTCCACTCTCAATTTTACTTTGAATTGTATATCTTCCATCGGTAAATAAATAATTTTTATTTTTAAGAATTATAGCTAAACCAGCAGATCCACTAAAATTTGAAATAACTTCTAATCGATTTAATTTTGAATATTCTGTAAAAAAATCATCATTCTTTGGAATTACATAGCCATCGATACTATACTTTTTGAATTTTTTTCTTAATGTATTAATGTATTTATTCACTTAATTCTTTTTTGGTATCTAATCCAACCAGGACTTCTAGAACCTTCTTCAAGTTCAAAATCTTGGTTAAAATCAAAATCTTCATTATTATCTATTTCTTCGTCAAAAAATGAATTTTTTTCCAGATGTTTTTCTGGTAATTCATCAACAAATCTAGATGCCATACTGTCTATCCAATCTCCTTGATAAAATCTATTCATTGAAAAGGAAATTATAGCTTTTTTCTTTGCTCTTGTAATTCCTACATATGCCAACCGTCTTTCTTCCTCTAAGCCATTTTGACCTTTTTCTTCGATAGATTTTTGGTGTGGAAACAACCCTTCCTCCCATCCAGGTAAAAATACAACATCAAATTCTAAACCTTTTGCTGCGTGCATAGTCATCATGTTAATTTTTTCACCATCCCATTCCTGATCTACAGACGTTGCTAAAGAAACGTGTTCTAAAAAACTTTCTAGATTATCAAATTCTTTCATTGCACTTAATAACTCTTTAATATTTTCTAATCTATTTTCATTATCTAAGTCTTTTTTATTTTTAAGCATTGCTGAATATCCTGATTCGTCCAAAACAATTTGTAATAATTTTATATGACTTGATTTTTTTACAATTAAATCGTTTCTCCACTTCATCAAAGAATTGATAAATAAACTAAGACCAATTTTAGCTTTCGGTTTAATTAAATTTTGTTCAAGCATTTTTATTGATGCTCTTTCTAAATTTAAATTATTTTCCTTAGCAAACATATGAATATTTTTTAAAGTACTATCACCTATCGATCTTTTAGGGTTATTCACTATTCTTTCAAAAGCCAAGTCATCTTTTTCTTGATGAATTAATCTTAAATATGCAACACAATCTTTAATTTCAGCTCTTTCGTAAAATTTTGTACCACCCAATATTCTGTAAGGCATACCAATTTTAAGAAATCTTTCCTCAAATTCACGTGTTTGAAAAATGGCCCTAACTAAAATTGCAATATTATTATACGAAAACTTTTTTTTTATTTTTTTTTCAATTTCATCAGAAATCCCAATTGCTTCATCTTTACCATTTTTAAAACAGTTTAATTGCACTGGATCACCTTCTTCCATTGTCGTAATCAATGTTTTTCCAACTCTATTTTGATTATTAGAAATGAGGTCTGAAGCCACAGATAAAATATTCTGAGAAGATCTATAATTTTGTTCTAATCTTATTACTTTTGTATTTTTATAGACTTGATCAAATTCTAAAAAATTTTTTATTTCCGCACCCCTCCAACTATAAATCGATTGATCATCATCCCCTACACAGCAAATATTTTTATTTTTTTCTGAAAGGAGATTAAGCCATTTACTTTGAATAAAATTTGTATCTTGATATTCATCTACAAGAATATATTTAAAATTTTTTGAATATATTTCTCTTATATCAGGATTAAATTCTAAAATTTTTACAGTATGCAAGATTAGGTCTCCAAAGTCACAAGAGTTTAAGTCAGTCAATTTTTGTTGATAAATTTTATAAAGTGGAAGAATTACTTTTTCATAAAGATCTTTTTTATTTATCACTACCTCATTAGGATAAAACCCTTTATTTTTCCAACGATCAATTATTGCTAATATAAATCTTGGAGATAATTGCTTAATATCAATATTTTCAGCTTTACAAATATTTTTGATAAGTCTGATCTGATCATCTGTATCTATAATAGTAAAGTTAGCATTAAGATTTGCAGCGGATGCGTGTTTTCTTAATAACTTAGCACAAATTGAATGGAATGTACCAAGCCAAGAAAGTCCAATTGCGGTTGATCCAAGTAATCTACTCACCCTATTTTGCATTTCTTTAGCAGCCTTGTTAGTAAAGGTGACTGCTAAAATTTGATTAGGAAATGCCTTTTTTTCATTAATAATATTAGCAATTCTAGATGTTAAAACTTTTGTTTTGCCAGACCCGGCTCCAGCAACGATTAAAAGAGGTCCATCAAGATGCATAACAGCTTCTTTTTGGGCTTCATTTAAATTTTTTAAATAATCATTGTTTATCATTTAAAATAATACTTTATAAGCTTTGTTGATTGTTATGAGTAAAACAAATTTTTTTGTAAAATATTTAAAATACATCAGTAATTTAATTAATAGTCTTTTAGAAAAAAATTTAAACAAGTTAAATTTTAAAAATCTAAGTTATTTATTTAAAAAATATAAAATAATTTTAATATTTGTCGCACTTTTTGTTGCATTTGTATCATATTTATTATTACCAACATTTTATAATAAATCTGAGATTTCAAAAAAGCTA
>CACJGD010000002.1:0-2500 GCA_902592935.1 uncultured Pelagibacteraceae bacterium
GTTTTTTTTATTCTTAAATGCTTGATTTCCTGCAATATTAGCCTATAAGCACTGAACTTTCTCATTGAAATTATTGTTATTACAATGAATTAGTGAGTATTATTGAGCTTTTTCTGCTCAATTAGCTATTTAAAAAGTTAAAATTTAAGAAGAGAAGTGTGGACGGTTAAGGTTACCAAAAATTTGTCGTACACACTTCAATCACATATAAATTTTATTCTTAGAATTTATATGGAAGCTAGTGTGCGCCGTTTTTAAACTTGAGAGTTTGATCATGGCTCAGAACGTACGCTGGCGGCACGCCTAACACATGCAAGTCGAACGAAGTAGCAATACTTAGTGGCAGACGGGTGAGTAACATGTAGGTATCTGCCCTTTGGCCTGGAATAACACGAGGAAACTTGTGCTAATACCGGATAAGTCTTTACGGAGAAAGCTTTATGCACCATTGGATGAGCCTGCACTTGATTAGTTTGTTGGTGGGGTAATGGCCTACCAAGACTGTGATCAATAGCTGATTTGAGAGGATGATCAGCCACATTGGGACTGAGACACGGCCCAAACTCCTACGGGAGGCAGCAGTGGGGAATCTTGCACAATGGAGGAAACTCTGATGCAGCGATGCCGCGTGAGTGAAGAAGGCCTTTGGGTTGTAAAGCTCTTTCGTCGGGGAAGAAAATGACTGTACCCGAATAAGAAGGTCCGGCTAACTTCGTGCCAGCAGCCGCGGTAATACGAAGGGACCTAGCGTAGTTCGGAATTACTGGGCTTAAAGAGTTCGTAGGTGGTTGAAAAAGTTGGTGGTGAAATCCCAGAGCTTAACTCTGGAACTGCCATCAAAACTTTTCAGCTAGAGTATGATAGAGGAAAGCAGAATTTCTAGTGTAGAGGTGAAATTCGTAGATATTAGAAAGAATACCAATTGCGAAGGCAGCTTTCTGGATCATTACTGACACTGAGGAACGAAAGCATGGGTAGCGAAGAGGATTAGATACCCTCGTAGTCCATGCCGTAAACGATGTGTGTTAGACGTTGGAAATTTATTTTCAGTGTCGCAGCGAAAGCGATAAACACACCGCCTGGGGAGTACGACCGCAAGGTTAAAACTCAAATGAATTGACGGGGACCCGCACAAGTAGTGGAGCATGTGGTTTAATTCGAAGATACGCGCAGAACCTTACCAACACTTGACATGTTCGTCGCGACTTTAAGAGATTAAAGTTTTCGGTTCGGCCGGACGAAACACAGGTGCTGCATGGCTGTCGTCAGCTCGTGTCGTGAGATGTTGGGTTAAGTCCCGCAACGAGCGCAACCCTCACTTTTAGTTGCCATCATTTAGTTGGGCACTCTGAAAGAACTGCCAGTGATAAGCTGGAGGAAGGTGGGGATGACGTCAAGTCCTCATGGCCCTTACGTGTTGGGCTACACACGTGCTACAATGGTATCTACAACAGGAAGCAAAACCGCGAGGTTAAGCAAATCCTTAAAAGATACCTCAGTTCGGATTGCACTCTGCAACTCGAGTGCATGAAGCTGGAATTACTAGTAATCGTGGATCAGCGTGCCACGGTGAATGCGTTCCCGGGTCTTGTACACACCGCCCGTCACACCATGGGAGTTGGTTCTACCTTAAGGCAAGGTTTCAAACCCTTGACCACGGTATAGTCAGCGACTGGGGTGAAGTCGTAACAAGGTAGCCGTAGGGGAACCTGCGGCTGGATTACCTCCTTTCTAAGGATGAATAAAAGTAAAATTTTATTCTAAATAATATACAGGTAATGTTGACCGTCCTCATTTCTCTTCTTAAAAAGTGTTTCTCTTGCATGGGGGCCGGTAGCTCAGTTGGTTAGAGCACACCCTTGATAAGGGTGGGGTCGAAAGTTCGAGTCTTTCTCGGCCCACCATTTTAACATCATGGGGGATTAGCTCAGCTGGGAGAGCGCCTGATTTGCATTCAGGAGGTCAGCGGTTCGATCCCGCTATCCTCCACCAAGACACTTAGTTATAAAAAATCGTAAATAAAATAATAATTAATATCAATATCTATATCCGAACATTAGTTTAGTAATTAGTTAATGTTCAAAATAAAAATTTGATTCAACACAGAATTTTTTTCTGTGCATAAATCAAGCGTTTAAGGGCGTGTAGTGGATGCCTTGGCACTGAAAGCCGATGAAGGACGTGATATACTGCGATAAGTTTCGGGGAGCTGTATGTAAGTTTTGATCCGAAAATGTCCGAATGGGGAAACCTACCACTTTATGTGGTACTTTAAACTGAATACATAGGTTTAAAGAGACAACCTGGAGAACTGAAACATCTAAGTAACCAGAGGAAAAGAAATCAATTGAGATTCCGTTAGTAGTGGCGAGCGAACGCGGACTAGGCCAGTAGTTTTGTTAGAAAAATTTGAATAGTTTGGAAATGCTAACCATAGAGGGTGATAGTCCCGTATGAGTAATGTTTAACAAAATTCTTGAGTAAAGCGGGACACGTGAAA
>CACJGD010000002.1:7500-93888 GCA_902592935.1 uncultured Pelagibacteraceae bacterium
AAAAAACTTTTACCCGCGTAAATCATTGTTTTTACGAGATGCCAAAAAATAAATCATTGGAGATCAATGATAAAGAGGAAGCATTTATTATTGATTGTATATTAAAAAGGAAAAAAATATGAAAATAAACTGGAGTGGCAGAGCGCATAATTATTCTTCTGCTGATGTAAATTATTTACTTAAAATAATAAAAAAAGCTGATCCTATGACTCAAGGATACTATTTAAAAAAATTTCAAAAAGATTTTTCAGACTACATAGGAAAAAAAAACGTTTTCGCAGTAAGCTCTGCAGCAGCAGCGCTAGAGATTATATCAGCATTATTAAAAATAAAAAAAAATGAAGAAGTAATATTGCCCGCGCACACTTATTGTGCATCAGCGATCCCGTTTGCAAGAAATGGAGCTAAATTGGTTTGGGCAGATATAAATTTTGACTCGAGAACAATTGATTTAGAAGATTTTAAAAAAAAAGTTACAAAAAAAACAAGAGCTGTAATTATTGTCCATTTATATGGATATGCTGTTGATTTTAGAAATATAATTAATTTTTGCAAAAAGAAAAAAATTAAAATTATAGAAGATTGTGCGCAAGCACTTGGTGCAGAGATTAATAATAATAAAGTAGGAACTTTAGGTGATTTCTCTTGTTATTCTTTTCATGCTCAAAAGAATATTACTACTCTAGGAGAAGGTGGTATGTTATTTGTAAGAGATCAAAATTTAGCAAAAAAAGTTCCAGGATTAAGACATAACGGGCATTCTAATTTCAAGTTTAAAAGAAAGTATTATTGGAAACCTGCTATGGGAAATGTTGATTCTGATATTATTGGACAATGGCCATTTAAATTTACTTTGAGCGAGGTGCAGTGTGGTGCGGGCATTAGAATGTTAAAAAAACTAGATAGTTTAAACAACCTTCGAATTCAAAGAGCTAGAAAAATTATAGATAAATTATCTAATTTTAAAGAGCTCAAGTTTTTTAATCCAAATGGAAAAAGAAGACATGTATATCATTTGTTAAGTGCTTATTATAAACCATCCAAAAAAATTAATAGAGATGACTTGATAAATTTATTAAATAAAAAGTATAAGATACAATCTGTAATTCAATATTACCCCTTGTATAATTATGATTTATTTAAGAAAAATGGATTTGGAACCGCAAATTGTCCAAATACTGAAAAGTTTTATAATAATATGATTTCATTTCCTTTTCATATATGGATGACAGTTACAGAAATTAAATATCTAATTTCCTCAATCTCAAAAAGCTTAAAAATTTTACAAAAAAAAAGGTAAGTTGAATAAAATACTTCAAACAAAAAAAAAATTAATACAAGATTTATACAACTTAGTTTTAAAAAATAAATTTATTCAAGATATTTGGATGTATGGAAGTTTTAAAGATAAAACTTCAGATTTAGATTTGATATTAATTTACAAAGAAAATCCAATAAAAATTAATTTTCCAACCTATATCAAAAAATTAATAGCTGATGGAAATGTAATATTTGCAAATAAAAAAAATTGTAAAAAAATTTTTTTGTTTGAAAAATTAAATGTTTATTCAATTAAAGAGAAAAAAAAAATTACAGTAAAATTAAAGAAAGAAGATGTGAAATTTAGAAATGTAACTTCATTTCTTGAAAGGTATTATTATGCACGCTTATTTTTGAATAAAAATAAATATAGATTTAATGATATAAATTTTAGAAATATTAAGTCATTATTTTTTAGTTATAAAACTTTTTTTTTGATTAATAACAAAAAAATTTTGTATAAAAAGTTTAGAAGTTTTGAAAAAAATTACTATGGTCTAAGGAAAAAATACAATAACAATACTCTCAGAAATAAAGAATATTTGAAATTTATAAAATATCTTAAAATTTTTGATCAAAATTTTTCAGATAGTGCTTTTATTTATTTTGAAAAAAAATTTAAATATTTAGAAGTAAAAGACCACACTCTTACTTTTTCTAAACTAAAAAAATTCAATTATAAAAATAATCATAATGGCGAAAAAAATAAAATAACTAAAATTCCTAAAATTTTTTCATTAATATATTTTTTTTATGCCCTACAACCTTTAAAGCTATCAAAAGAAATTCTTAACTCATTTGAACCAAAAATTATTTGTAACAAACTTTATTTTAATAATTTTTTTTCAAAAAAATTCAAAATTTATTTGTTAACCAAAATAAATTTTTTAAATTTTGAGTATAAGAGATTAAAAAAAAATAAATTTAAAAGTGGTCTTTATCGGTTTGCATGGTACTTATAAGAATTTTTTAATTTTATTATTTTTATTATTTTTTTAATAACTTCGTATGATTTTTCCATATAGTCTTTTCCAATTAATTCCAAAACCCATATAGGAATTTTTTTATTTATGAATTTATGTTTGCTCCAGTTTTTTCTTACTTTTTCAGTATTTTTGATTAAATCAATAATTTGTTCGTCATTGATTTCTGAATAAAATTTTCTGAAAGATTTTTTTTTATGAATACTTCTTTTTGTAGCATCAAAGTAAAGTATTGGAATATTTAACATATAGCCTAAGTGACAAAATAATTGATACATTTGATTTTTTCCTTCTTTGAGTGGTATTTCTAGTTTTTTACCTTTATAAGCATGATGGTCATATAATTTTGTTATAATACCATTTTTTAAATATTTTTTTCTATCTTCTAAACTTTTAAGTGAAAGATTTGTATTCGAATAAATTTCTTTGAATGAAATTGTTTCTTTTCCAAATAAACTAAAACTTTTTTCCAAAGCTTCCTTAGGAAGATATCCTTTTAAATAATTTTTAAGATCAGATTCAGTGTAAACAATAAGACCATGGTGTTGAAAGTATGAAACTTTTAATAATTTTTTATAAAACTTTCTCAAAATATTTCTAAGCTTAATTATTGAAATCCTATTAGATAACAAAGAATCCTTTAAAACTATAAAAGTGTCAAAATCACTCCATCCATATATATAGTCATCAGATGCAATACTTCCATGTACACAAAAATGTTTTATAAATTTTCTGATTTGTTGTTTTTCTAAATAATTAAATAATTTTGTATATTTTTTTTTAAATTTATTGTCTTTTTTTTGAAATCTTGATTTATTGAAACTTTTAACGATTATTTTACTACTACGATTTTTTTTATTAAAAATTTTAGTCTTTAATTTTAAATAGTCTTTATTTATAATTTTAGCATTATCAATAGTTTCCTTTTTATAATTATTTTTTTCTTGGTAAAGAATAGATTTGATATCATAATACCAATTTAATTTTTTATTAAAAATTTCTTGGTTAATTTTACTCTTAGAAAAATAATACTTATATAACATTAAATTTTATTATTTGAGTTAATTTTATTTTCTAGTAATTTATAAAAACCAAATTATAAGATCTATACATGAAATACAAAAATTACGATATATCTTTTTCAAACAATTCTGAGATCAATAAGTTATTTTCTTTTTATGAACAGAACGGTTATGTGAAGCTTGGAAAAATAATCTCAGATAATTACATCAAAAAATTAGTTAAAGTCACACAAGATTTGATGCATGGTAAAAGATCTTATCCAGGTATGTTTTTTAAATTAGATGATCCCAAAGGAAACTACTATAATATTAAGCATGAAGATGTAGAAAATGAAAAATATTCTGGTCCATCTAATAGATATAAAAAAATAAAAGATTTAGAATATGTTCCAGAATTTTTAAATTGTATTAAATTAAAAATTATAAAAAAATTTTCACAAAAATTTATTGGCTCAGAAGCCTCCTCTATGAGGACTATGATATTAAATAAAAGTTATATAAACTCCTCTATATTGCCATTCCATCAGGACGTAAGCAATAAATGGAAGATGAGTAAGAAACCATCATTTACAGTATGGATGTCTTTAAACGGAGCAACAAAAAAAAATGGGTGTTTAAAAGTGATTGAGGGATCTCATAAGTATGGAATTTTAAATTTTGGAAATAATTTAACTACCTCGGTGGAAAAAAAATTAAAAAAAAAACATAAAGTAGTTTTTTTAGAACTTAAACCTGGAGAGGCAGTTTTATTTTCGAACTATACAGTTCACGGATCAAATAAAAATAAAACTAAAAAAAACAGATTAGGATTTACTGTTTGTTTAATGGACGCTAGAATAAAAAATCTAAAAACAAATAAAACATATCCAAAAGTTTTTGGTAAAAACTCTTTAACATTATCTAAAATTTCTAAGTTAAAAAAAATACCAAAAAAAGTTTATGAAAATTAATAAAATTACCTGATAATTTTATGATATTTTTTTATTCAACAAAAATTATAAATTAAATTGGCTAAATTAAAAGTTTTAATTATTGGTAGTAAAGAAGATAAAAAAATTTTATTAAATTATTTAAATTTAAAATCTTATGAAATAATCTTCCATGATGAAGATAAAAGAAATATAAATCTAAGAAATTTTAATGTAAAAATTCTATTCTATTTAATAAAATTTTTTTACAATAAAAAAAATTACTTTAATAATTTTGGTTTATCAAAAAAAAACTTTTTATATATTATTTGTCTTATTTCATCAATGAAACCAAACATTGTTATCACTCTTAATGATGTTTCAAAGATTTATCACACTGTTGTTTCTAATTTTCCTAATTTAAGATGTATTGCAATACAAAATGGGAACAGAACTAAATTTGGATTATCACCAAAATTTAATCATGATATTTATTTTTCTTTTGGTGATTATGAGAAAAAACTTTTTGATGACTTTAAAATAAAATATAAAAAAATAATCCCTGTCGGATCACTCTATGGTGAAGTGAAAAAACTGAGCAATAAAAATTCATATAAAAACATTTATGACATATGTTTAATTTCACAATATAACCAAAAAGATTTTAAATTTAAAAATTTAAAAATTTTTCGAGAAAGATTTAAAAACATAGCGATAATTTCAAAATTTTTATCAAAATTAGTTGAATCTAGTAAATTTAAAATTTGTATTTTGTTGAGAGAAAACTCAGAAAATGAAGTTAATTTCTATAAGAATTATTTTAATATTAACTCAAAAAATGTTTCTTTAATAGAATGTTCAAAAAATACAAATACTTTTAAATATATGTTTAGGAGTAGAGTTTGTGTTTCTTTTTACTCAACTACAATAAAGGAGTTATTGCGTTTGAGAAAAAAAGCTTTTTTTATGGATTTTACAAATTCTGACAAATTTAATAAAAAATCAAAATCTTTAATTATTTTTAGAGAACAAAATTTCAATAAATTTAATAGTTTTTTTTTAAAAATTTTAAATATGAATAATAATATGTTCTATAAAAGTGTATTCAATGAAATTCAATTTTATATGAAGGACTATAATTTTGTTAAACCAAGTAGTATAATAAATGAAGAAATTAAAAAAATTCTTAAAAATGAAAAAAAAAAAATTTCCAATAAAATTGTATAATAAATTAGAAGATTATAATTTTGATTATTCCAAACATATCACTAATGCCTTAACAAAAAACAACAGAGAACTTTCACAAGCGGCAAAATTAATTGAAAGGAAAATAAAGCAAAATAAAACTATATATGTTTGCGGAAATGGAGGATCTTCTGCAATAGCAAATCATTTTGTTTGTGATTATTTTAAAGGGTTGTCTACAAATACAAATTTAGTTCCAAAAATACTTAGCTTAAATGCGCATTCAGAGTTGATTAGTGCTATTTCAAATGATTTAAATTACGATCAAATTTTTTCATACCAAGCAAATAAATTAGTAAAAAAGGACGATTTAGTAATTATTTTTAGTTCTTCTGGGAAATCAAAAAATGTAAAGAAATTATTTCAGTTTACTAAAAAGAGAAAAGTAAAGACTATCGGCTTTTCAGGATTTAATGGCGGTTTTTTAAAAAAATTTTCTGATATATCTATCCATGTAGATGTTGATAACTATGGAATTACAGAAGATTTATTTCATATATATATGCACATTATAATGCAATTTGTAAGACAGAAAAATTTATCAAAAAAAAAATTAGAAACTATTAAATTTTAATTACTCCAATTTATAATATCATAAAATTCTTTTTTTACATTAAATGTACTATCCTCAATTATATCAAGTTTATTTTGGGAAAATTTCTCTTTTGATAAATATTTTAGATTAGTATTGATTGTATGAATTTTTGTTACCCCAAACAAAATATAATCAATTTCTTTCAAACTATTAACATACCTGATCATTAATTCATTAATATTATCAATTTTTAATTTATTTAATAACTTGATATTTATATTATTTGTTAATTTTTTTTGTTTACGAATTTTCTTAGGCCAATAATTTTTATTAAATATTCCCTGTAAGAATATACTTCTTGCAATAAATTTTTTACTTTTTGAAAATGATTTTAAATCTGAGGAAAAAAATATTTTCCATCTTTGATCATAAATATTTATAGGTAACTGGATATACTTAATTAATTTATTTTTAGCAATAATACTAATATTTTTATATAAATTTATTGAAACACCAATGTTTTTGATTAATCCCTTTTTTTTATATTTATTTAAAATTGCAATTACATCTTGATTGTTAATATTTATGTCCTCTACCCTATGTAACATTAAACAATATATGCTCTTAGTTTTTAATTTTTTTAAGGAATTATTTATCGAAACTTTTATGAATTCCTCAAGACTATTTTTATCATTAAATTTTAGGTTCTCTTTGATTGGTTTTAACTTAGTAAAAATCTTTATTTTTTTTAAATTTAAGAATTTTTCAGAATCATACGAATATGCGGTATCAAAATATGAAATATTTTTATTTAAAGCATAATTTAATATTTTATTTTTATTTTTATTAGTGAGTTTAATTTCATTGATACCATACTTCTTATGTCCAAAGTTTGCTGTTCCTAAAACAACTTGTTTTGATCGTTTTGTTTGTTTATTTGCCATCTAATAAAATCTGAAATTTTCTTGAAAGTATGTTGAAGAAATATAACATTTATGTTTTATAGCAGGAAACCTTAATATTTGAAATTTTATTTGTTTATAAACATATTTATGTCTAAATTTATTCTAATCTTTGCAAATTAAATTATAAAAGAGAATAGTGGATGAATGTCAAATTATTTTAAATTTTTTAAAAAATTTAGTTTTATAGTAGGTAAAAATAAGAAAGTTTTTCCAATAATTATTTTAATAAGTACATTAAATTCATTTATAGATATAATGGGAATATCATTACTAGTTCCATTTTTAAGCATCCTTTTTTTTAAAGATCTATCGTTTGGACCATTGCAGTCCTTACTAAATAGCTATGAGCAAAATGATATAATTTTTTATTCTGGCATATTTATTATTTTAGCTTTCTTTCTAAAAATATTTGTTGCAACTTACTTATATTATTATCTGACTAATTTTTCTTTATACTTTCAAAGAAACTTAAGAATCGACATATTAAAAAAATTTCAAGATATTAATTTTAAAGAGTACACAAAATCTAAAATGTCAAATTATTTTGAATTGGTAACTAATCTTGCACCTTTATTCTCAACAGAGGTTTTAATGCCAATATTAAAAATAATAACAAATATAATATTATTAATTTTTTTAGGATCTTTATTAATTTTTACAAATCCAAAAGTTTTTTTAATCCTATTATTTTTTCTTTCATTTATTACAATAATATATTTTTTCTTTTCTAAGAGAAACAAATATTATGGAAAAAGAGCAAGTATAGCTAATGAAAATTTTTTAAAATCAATTAAAGAAACAATAAGTGGATATCTTGAAATATTAATTTTAGATAAGAAAGATTTTTTATTATCAAGATCAAAAAAATTTTCAAAAGAAAATGTTGAATTTTCTATAAAGACTCTTGTCTTACAATTTGTGTCTAAATACATAATTGAGTTTGTATTAGTAACTTTTTTTATATTATCTATGTTTTATGTGTTTTACTTTAATCAGGAAAAATTAAATGAAACCTTGAATACTATGATTGTCTATGTTGCGGTATCATTAAGACTGATTCCAAGTTTTAATGTGATTATGACAAGTATAGTTTCAATAAATTTTGGAGTATTTTCTACAGATAGAATTTATTCCCATTTACAAAGTGAAAATAATGAAAATGATAAAAAAAATAAAATTCAAATAAAAAAAACAAAAAATTATTTTGAAAAGAAAATTGATTTTGAAATTTTGGAATTCAAGAATGTAAGTTTTCAGTATGATGAAAAAAATAAAATAATCGAAAACTTGAATTTTAATATTAAAAAAAATGAAATTATTGGGTTGTCTGGACCTTCAGGATCCGGCAAAACAACTATAATAAATTTAATTTTAGGACTAATAGAACCTACGTCAGGATCACTGAATATTAATAACAAATTTATTTTAAATGATTTAATTGATGAGTGGCATAAAATTATATCATTTATGCCTCAAGATATTTTTGTTATTAATGATACAATAAGTCGAAATATTACTTTAAAAGAAATCTCCGAAAATAGTGATATTAAAAAATTAAAGTTAAGTTTAGAAAAAGTTGGTCTTGATAGTTTTATTAAAGCTCTACCAAGTGGTATAGATACAGAGGTAGAAGAAACTGGAAAAAATTTTTCTGGGGGACAAAAACAAAGAATTGCACTTGCTAGATCAATATATCATGATAAGGAAATACTTATTTTAGATGAAGTAACAAGTTCACTTGATATTAATAATACAAAAAAAATTCTTAACCTTTTATTAGATTTAAAAAAAACAAAAACAATAATAATTTCAAGTCATAATAAAATCATATTAGATGCATGTGATAAAGTAATTGAAACAATTTATTAATAAATTTAAAAAGCAAATATGACAAAAAAAGATATTTATAAAATTTTATATTATTTTATAAAAATCAGAGAGACAGAATTAAGAATCGCAAAATTTTATTCTAATTCTTTAATGAGATGTCCTGTTCATCTATCAGTAGGACAAGAGTCAATTGCAGCTGCTTTAAGCGCAATATATAAAAAAAATGATTATGCGATTAGTAATCATCGTTGTCATGCACATTACTTATCAAAAGATGGTTCTTTATTTAAAATGATTTCTGAATTACTAGGCTTTAAGGATGGTTGTTCAAAAGGGATTGGAGGTTCGATGCATTTAGTTGATGAAAAAAAAAATTTTATAGGAAGTACAGCTATTGTCGCTAACTCTATTCCAGTTGGTGTTGGATTTGCATATGGTCAAATGTTAAAAGGTAAAAATTCAAGAGTTTTTATATTTCTTGGAGATGCCTCAGTTGAAAGTGGAGTGTTTTATGAGTCAATAAATTTTGCCTCTATAAAAAATCTTAATATAACATTTATTTGTGAAAACAATAAGTATTCTGTGTATTCAAATTTGACTGATAGACAATTAAAAAATAGAAAAATTTATGAAGTAGTTTCATCATTTGGCATAAAGACAAAAAAAATTAATTCTAATAATCCAATTGTTATATTTAAAAAATTAAAAAAATTTATCAATAAACAGAATTTATCTTTTATTGAATTAGATACTTATAGATACTTAGAGCATTGTGGTCCAAATAATGATGATAATTTAAATTATAGACCAAAAAAAGAAATTGAATTTTGGAAATCATCAGATTTCAACAAAAAATTGTATCTTGATAAATATGTTCGAAAGTTTTTTTCTAGGAAAAGTATTGATAATATAAAAAAAAATGTTTTAAAAGAAATTGATCAAGCCTTTGTTGAAGCTCAAAAAGGAAAATCGTTGAGTATTAATCAATTAACTGAAATTATTAAATGATAAAGAAATTATATAAATTTTCAGAAATAATTAATTTACAAGTTAAAAAAATAATGAAAAAAAATAACAAAGTAATTTGTTATGGCTTAGGAATAAATGATCCAAAGTCTATCTTTGGAACAACAAAAGATTTACAAAAACAATTTGGAAATAAAAGAGTTTTTGATGTGCCTACTTCAGAAAATTCTTTAACTGGAATTGGACTTGGTATCTCCTTAGGAGGATTTATACCAATTATAACTCATCAAAGATTAGACTTTTTTCTACTAGCTATGGATCAATTAGTAAACAATCTTGCAAAATGGAAATACATGTTTGCAACAAAAAAAAAAACTACAGTAATAATTAGGCTTATAGTTGGTAGGGGCTGGGGTCAGGGGCCCACTCATTCTCAAAGTTTGCATAGTTGGTTTTCACATATTCCAGGTATTAAGGTTTTAACACCCGCTTTTTCAAAGGACTATGTTGGATTACTTAATCAATCTTTAAAAGAAAATGGACCAACTATAATTATAGAACACAGATGGCTCCATGATATTAAAAGTGAATATTTAAATGCTTCTAAATCCATAAAATATGGATTATCTAATCAATTATCGAAAGGAAAGAAACTTACCATCGTAAGCTTTTCATATTCAACAATTGAGATTATGCAAATTAGGCAAATTTTATTAGAAAATAATATAGATTATGATCATATAGACTTACCTACAATAAAGCCTCTAGATTATAAGAGTATTTTTAATTCTTGTAAAAAAACTGGAAAATTACTAATTTTAGACAATCTTTCACACAAGCATTGTTCAATTGGAAAAGATATTATTTCAACATTAATAGAAATAGATAATAAGATCTTTAAGTCAAAGCCTATCTTATTAAGCTTACCAGAATACCCAAATCCTACAAGTTTTTATTTAAATAAATATTTCTATTCTAATCATCAAAAAATTTTAAAAGTTATTTCAAAATTATTAAAAGTAAAAATAAAAATAAAAAATTCTCATAAGATAAAATTGCTATCCAATCCTCATGACATTCCAAATAAATATTTCTCTGGGCCTTTTTAGATGAAAAAAACAATAATGATTTTAGGATCACATAGTTTTTCAGGCGCTTGTTTTATGAACATGATTCTAAAAAAGAATACGTATAAAATAATTTCTATTTTTAACAGTAAAAAAAAGAACTTACCACCATATACAAAATATATTGATGGTAATTTTGAGAGTTATAAAATTAATTTACTTAAAGATGTTAATAAATTAACCAATATTGTTTTAAAAAAAAAACCGAACTATATAATTGATTTTGCATCTAATTGTAATGTTGATTTAAGCTGGAAAGATACAGAAAAAATTTCAAAAATTAATTTTTTAAGTAAAATTAATTTTATCAAAAACATTAAAAATAGTAAATTTTTAAAAAAATACATATACATATCCACACCTGAAATTTTTGGTTCTAGTTATAATTTTGTAAATGAAAATACAACAAAATTTAATCCAACTTCTCCTTATGCAACATCTAAATTATCTTTTGAGCTTTTTTTAAAAAATTATTCAAAAACATTTAAATTTCCTGCAATAATTTCAAGGTTTTCTAATTTTTATGGTGAATATCAAAGTGAAAATAGACTTATACCTAAACTAATAAATTGTGTTTTAAAAAAACAAAAATTTATACTTCAGGGTAAAGGAGATTTTCTTCGATCTTATATTTATATTGAGGATGTATGTAATGGGTTGGAAAAAATTATTAAAAAAGGTAAACCTGGAAATAATTATCATTTTTCTACAAATCAATTTTTCACAACTAAACAAGTGATTAAACTTATATGTAAAAAATATAGATTAAATTTTAGTAGTTTTATTAAATATGGAAAAAGTAGAATTAGTCAGGACAAATGCTACAAATTAGAATGTAAACTAACTCAAAAGGATTTAAACTGGAAACCCAATTATAGTTTAGGCCAGGGAATTGACAAAATCTATAGTTATTATAAAAACCGGCTTAAATAAATCTTTTAATGAAAAATTACTTACCAAAACAATATTTGAAAGATAAAAAATTTGATTTAAAACACAATTATTTATCCGAACAATTTTCAAATTATAAATCTATTCTAAAAAAATTTGAAAAAGTCATTCTAAATAATGATTTTACTTTGGGAAAAAAAGTAGATGAATTTGAAAAAAAAATTTCAAAATTATTATCTACAAAATATGTTGTAGCTGTTGGCAGTGGAACAGACGCAATAATGTTGAGTTTAAAAGCTTTAAACATAGGAGAGGGCGATGAAGTAATTACAACTCCTTACACTTTTTATGCAACAATAGGAGCTATAGTTACCGCGGGGGCAAAACCAGTTTTTGTTGACGTGAAATATGATTACAATATTAATCCAGATTTAATTGAAAAAAAAATTACAAAAAAGACTAAAGCAATATTAGTTGTTCATTGGAGTGGAAGAATTTGCGAAATGGACAAAATTTCAAAAATAGCAAAAAGACATTCTTTACATATTGTTGAGGATGCTTGTCATGCAATCACCGCAACATACAAAAAAACTTTTGCTGGAAAATTTGGAGATTTTGGATGTTTTAGTTTACACCCTTTAAAGAATCTAAATATATGGGGTGATGGCGGTTTTTTGGTAGCTAAAAATAAAAAATATTACGAAAAAATTAAGTTATTAAGAAATCATGGACTTATTAATAGAAATACAAATAAAATTTTTGGATACAACTCTAGACTAGATACTTTGCAAGCCGTAGTAGCAATTGAATTACTTAAAAAATTAAAATTTATTACAAATTCTAGAATTAATAATTCCAAGTATTTAGATAAATATCTAAAAAAAATTAATAATGTTATTACCAAAGAGAGAAGAGAAAACTTAAATGAAGTTTTTCATCTATATGAATTTAGAGTAATAAATAAAAAACTTAGAGACAAATTACTTAAAACTCTAATAAAAAATAAAATTGATGCTAAAGTTCACTATCCAGTACCTATGCATCTTCAGCCAGCTTCAAAAATTTATGGTTATAAAAAAGGAGATTTTCCAATAACAGAAATGTTAGCAGATACAAGTATATCTTTACCTGTTCATGAGTTCATAAGAACAAAACACTTAAATAAAATTATTAATGTTATAAAAAATAAATTAGATGATAAATAAGACTAATTCACTTAAAGATACTCCATTAACCGGAGATCTATGGAAAAATTTTTCGGAAAACAAAAGAATTAGTTTAGTTGAAGAAATAATTAAAATTGAAAAAAAATATAACGACTTCCAAGTAAAGTCTGCAGACTTAAATGGATTTGTTACAATTAGAATAGATAGATCTATTCCTGCAAACGAAAGAGGTGTCATGCTTTTAGAATTTGAGGCATTAATAAAAAAAAAAATAGATGATGCTATTTCAATATGGCTTGAGCCTGTAGGTGACAAAAGTAAATTGAGAAATTTAAGAGGGATAAATTTTAAAAAAGGTGTATAGTATTAAAATATGAATAACGATAGATTTACTAGCAGTAGTGTTGATACAAACGAGGGAGAATTAATTTTAGATTCCCACAAACTTTCATTTCATCATGATAGATTAAATCAATGGGAAAATAATGAGAGAATAGCTCCTATCAGCGTTGATATGGCATTAACTAGAGCTTGCGGCGCAATGTGCTCTTTTTGTTATGCAATGGTTCAAGAACCTCAAGAAAGAGCTACAATTAAGGTAAAACAAGCACTTGATTTAGTTGATGATTTTGCAGAAATCGGTGTAAAGGGTGTTTCTTTAATTTCAGATGGAGAAAGCACACTTAGTAAAGCCTATGTTCCATTCATCCAACATGCATCAAAATCTGGTATCGATGTTGGTAATGCTACAAATGGTTGGGAGTGGGAACCAGATAAAATAGATCAAGTTTTGCAATATTTAACATGGGTAAGATTTACAGTTGCAGCAGGTACGCCAGAAGGATATTCAAAAATAATGTTTAAAAGTGAAAAGCATACAGAAGTTTTTGATAGAGCAATGAGTCATATTAAATATGCAGTTGAATTAAAAAAAAAACAAAATTTAAAAGTCACATTGGGTATTCAGATGGTCTTAATGCCAGAATTTAAAGATGAAATATTACCGTTTGCAAAATTGGCTGTCGATTTAGGGGTAGACTACGGGGTGATCAAACATTGTTCTGATGATGAGCTTGGAACCTTGGGGGTTGATTATAGTAAATATGAAGATATGTACGAAGATTTGTTAAATGCAGAAAGTTTAAGCAATGATAGAACTAAAATAATAGTTAAGTGGGATAAAATTAAAAATAAAGGAAAACCAACTTATAAAAGATTTTATGGCCCACAATTTTTATTACAAATTAGTGGTAGTGGCCTAGTTGCACCTTCGGGTATGTTTTTTAACGCTAGGTATTCAAAATTTCATATTGGAAATTATGCAGAGGAAAGATTTAAAGATATTTTCAAGTCTAAACAATACTGGAAAATTATGGATTATCTAGCTTCACCTTATTTTAATGCACAAACTATGATGGGAACATTGCCAATTCAACATTATGTAAGTGAAGCCTTAGATAATCATGTAAAAGGAGAAGTTAAAATTGTTAAACAAACAGGAAAAAAACCTCTCCATGTTAATTTCGTTTAAATAAAGAAGAAAGTAAAATTATGAGATGGATAGTCCCTTATGTAAATTTTAAAGAACAATATAAAATTTATGGAAAAGATTACACAAGAGCATTTCAAAAAGTTATGGTTAATGGAGATTTTATACTTAGAGATGAAGTAAAAAAGTTTGAAAAAAATTTAAAAAATTATTTGAATGTTAAATATGTTGTTGGTGTCAACAGTGGAACTGATGGTTTATTGTTGGCTTTAGGGGCTCTTGGTTTAAAAAAAGGATCGGAAATTATTACAGTTTCACACACATATGTAGCAACTTTATCAGCCATCACTCATATTGGTTGCAAGCCAGTATTCTGTGATATCAATGAAGATTACAATATTAATACCAATGAAATTGAGAAATTAATTAATAAAAATACTGTAGCAATAGTGGCCGTTCATTTAAATGGAAGATCATGTGAAATGAGAAAAATAAAGAGTTTGTGTACAAAATACAAGTTACATCTTGTAGAAGATGCCGCTCAATCATTAGGAGCAATGCACTCTGGTAAAAAAGTAGGTACATTTGGAATTGCTGGATCTTTTTCACTCCACCCTTTAAAATCCCTTAGTGGAGCAGGAGATGGTGGTTTTATATCTACTAATAATAGTAAAATAGCTAAATATATTTACAGACTTAGAAATCATGGACAAAAATCAAGAACAAATATAGCCCACTTTGGGTTTAACAGTAGATTAGATAATTTGCAGGCGGCATTGGTAAATATTAAATTTAGAAAATTCAATAGTGATATTATTAAAAGAAGAAATATCGCTAGAAAATATTTGAAAGAATTAAGTGGTCTACCAATAGTTTTGCCTCACTTTGATGGAAAAGCAAATTTTGATACTTTTAATTCATTTGTAATAAGAACAAATAAACAAAAAAAACTTTTTGATTACTTAACGAGAAAAAAAATTGAGGTGTTTATTAATTGGCCGAAACCTCTGCATAAACAAAAGGGCTTAAAGTTAAATTTGAATAAAAAAATTCCAATTACTGAAAAATTCTGTAAAGAAATGATTTCATTGCCAATTTTTCCAGAAATGAAAAAAAATCAATTAAAATATGTGATTCAAAGTATTAAAAGTTTTTATCTTAATAAATGAGTAAAATTTTATCTCCCACAGAATTTACAGCAAAAAAAATAAAAAAAAAAATAGTAATGTGTCATGGGGTATTTGACATACTTCATATTGGACATATAAAGCACTTTGAAGAGGCAAAAAAATATGGAGAATTACTTGTTGTTGGTATTACAACTGACAAGTTTATAAATAAAGGCCCCAATAGACCTTTTTTTAAGTTAAATCAAAGAGCTGAGGCAATTGAATCATTATCAGTTGTAGATTATGTGATTGTAAGCAACTTCCCAACAGCAACTGAGTTAATAAAAAAAATAAGACCACATTTTTATTGCAAAGGACTAGATTTTAAAAAAATTTCAGATGATTTGACACTTAATATTAAAAAAGAAATATCTGCAGTAAAAAGTGTTGGTGGAAAATTTATAACCACAAAATCAAATAAACTAAGTTCTACAGATATTTTTAAAGAATATTTCGAAGCACACAATATTAATGAAAAAAAATTTTTAACAAAAGTAAGAAAAAAATATAATTTTAAAAGCGTTCAAAAAATATTTGATAAATTATCTAAACTCAATTGTCTAGTTGTTGGTGAAGCAATGATAGATCAATATAGTTTTTGTGAACCAGTAAACAAATCTGGTAAAGATCCAATGTTAGTTTTTAGGGATTTGTATTTAAAAACTTATTTAGGAGGCTCTTTAGCTATCGCAAACCATGTTTCAAAATTTGCTAAAACTGTATCTATATTAACAGATATAGGTGATAGGAGTAAATTTAAAAATTTTATTAAACAAAATCTATCTGCTAATGTAAATTTAAATTTAATAAATAAATTTGACTCAGAAACAATTGTAAAAAAGAGATATATAGATGCGATATCTAACACAAAAGTTTTTGGTTTGTATAAAATAGATGAGAAAAAATATAATAATATTCAAGAATTAAAATTTCAAAAAAAAATAAAAAAAATAATTAACAAATTTGAATTTGTAATTCTTTCTGATTATGGACATGGCCTTATTAGTGATCAAGTTGCAAAAATATTAACAAAAAAATCAAAATTTTTAATTGTCAATTGTCAAATAAATTCATTTAATGTGGGCTTCCATAGACTTAGTAAATATCAAAATTTTGATTGTTTGATAGTAAATGAAAATGAATTAAGATTTGATTGTCGAGATAAGTACTCGAAAATAGAAAGTTTAATTACACAAAAGAGTAAAGAATTAAAGGTAAAGTTCCTTATTGTTACAAGAGGTAAAGATGGAGCAATTTTTTATAGCAGAAAAAATAATAAATTTTTTTATGCCCCAGCATTCGCAAAAATAGCGTTAGATAAAATTGGAGCTGGAGATACTATGATGGCATTATTAGCACCGTTATTATACTTAAAATTAGATCCAGATTTTATATTGTTGATAGCTTCTTTGGCAGGTTCTTTTTCAGTAGGTAATTATGCAAATAGCAAGATTCTAGATAAACAAAAAATGTTAAAAGATTTACAACATATTTTAGATTAATGAAAAAAAATATTTTGATTACGGGTAGCTCAGGTTATCTAGGTAGTTACTTGGTGAATAATTTAATTAAAGAGGGACACAACATTATTGGTATAGATATTAAAAAACCAAAAATAAAAAATAAAAATTTCCATTTTATAAAAAAAAAAATTATTGATTTAAAAAAAAGAGAAATAAAAAATATAGATTGCATAGTACATTGTGGAACTATTTCACGTAATTATTCTGAAATTTCTAAATTAAATTTTTTTGATGATTTATTTGGATTATATTTTTTGTCTCAGCAAATAGATAAAAAAACTATATTTATTTTTTTAAGCAGTATAGATATTTATAAAAAAAAAATAAAAACTGACTATCAAAATTTTAAAATTTTGAGTGAGCAATACTTAATTAATTTAAGTAAAACAAAAAAATTTAATTTAATAATAATTAGGCCATCTACTTTTTTTTCAAAAAAGTACCCAAAAAAAAATATTGCTATTTATAAAATAAAAAAATGTATTAAGAAAAATAGAAATTTTTATTTAATAAGAGGTGCACCAAAGTTAAATATAATTGAGATAGAAAAATTATATGAAATTATAAAAAAACAATTAAACCAAAAAAAATATAAACCAAAAATTTATAATTTACTGAATAAAAAGTCCTATAATTATGAGACTGTTTTTAAACATTTTAAAAAACAAAATAAATCAAAATCAAAGTTATTTTATATTGAGTCAAAAAAAAAGAAGCCTGTAAAACTAAAAGAAAAAATTATTTTTCTTGAAGACACCTTAGATAGTTTTTAAATGATATTAAAGTTAATTAATTATATTAATAAATCTAAAATACCTATTTTTTTTTCAACACCCTTACCTTATGCAATTGGTACTGCAAGTTTTCAAATATTATATTCTTATATTTTATCAGTAAAAAAAAAAAAAAATTTAATAATTATTTTTCCAAAAATTTTTAAAAATTTATTAAAGTATAAATTATGTAATCATGAATTATTTACGAAAATTGAATTTAATAATAACAATTTTTTTTTAATTAAATCTATTGAAATTTTAGTTCAAATTTTTTTTAACATATATTTTTTAATTAAAAGATTAATATTCCTTTTAAAAAAAAATTCCTCAAATTTTAATTTTCCAAGTATTAACTTAGAGCTAGAATTAAATGAGATAGAAAAAAAAAATATAAGAGAAAATTTTTTGTCAAAAATAAATAATATCGATTTCTCTTGTGGGGAAAATCTTCAAATAAATGAAAAATATGAAAATTTATGTAAAAAAAAATTACAAAACATTGTCGATTTTAAAAAAGAAATAATCTGTATTCATGTAAGAGAAGATGGTTATCACAATGAACTAGGAAGAAGAAGTTATAGAAATTCATCAATTAAAAATTATGAAAAACTTATTCATTTTTTTTTAAATACAAATAAATTTACTATAGTTAGACTTGGAGATAAAAATATGAGTAAATTACAGATAAATAATAAAAATTTAATTGATCTTCCCTCATACAACTTTGGTAATAAACTAGATTTGTTTTTTATAAAAAAATGTAAATTTTATATTGGTTGTGACTCTGGTCCTATAGATACTGCTTGGTTATTCAATAAACCTGTTTTTGTCACAAATATGTATGCGTTGCATACTGACACGTATCCTAGAGGTAACTATGACCGTGGTATTTTGAAGAAGATGTACTGGAAGTCATCAATGGAGAGAATATCTATCATAGATTTTATAAAATTAGATTTTTCTTATCATAACTCAGAAAGAACCATTGACGATATTGAATTTCATGAAAACACATCCGAGGAAATATATGAAAATGGACTAGAATTTTATGAGAATATAGAAAAAAAAAGATATAATTTATCTTTAAAACAAGAAAATTTTAATAAATTGCTAAAAAAATCTTTATATGAAAATTTGATAAAAGATAGAAATGAAAAAGAAGATTTATTAAATTTTTTTGAAGCAAAAAAAATATTAGAATTAAGTAATTATAATAAAGGCTCACTATCAAATAATTATTTAAATATAAATTTATAAATGAAAACAATTTTAGTCACAGGTGGCTCGGGATACAAAGGTAGTGTTTTAATTCCAAAATTATTAAAAAAATATAAAGTAATTTCGATAGATACAGAATGGTTTGGTAAAAATTTAAAATCTCATCCTAATTTAAGAATAATTAATTTAGACATAAGAAATATTAGTAAAATTTCTATGAGAAATGTTGATTGCATTATTCATTTAGCATCTATAGCTAATGACACCATGTCAGAACTAGATAAGAATCTTAGTTGGGAAATTTCTGCTTTATCAACACAGTTATTACTAGAAAAAGCAATAAAAGATGGAGTAAAAAGATTTATATATGCTTCATCAGGATCAGTTTATGGAATTAAAAAAGAGAAAAAAGTAATAGAGACTTTATCTTTAAAACCAATATCTTTATATAATAAAGCAAAGATGTGCACTGAAAGAATTATCCAATCTTACAAGGATAAGATTGAAATTTTTATAGTAAGACCTGCTACTGTTTGTGGGTATTCTCCAAGAATGAGATTTGATATATCTGTTAACGCGTTAACAATTAATGCTCTTACAAAAAAAAAAATTATAGTTTTTGGTGGTTCTCAAATTAGACCTAATATTCATATTGATGATATAACCGATTTATATTTATTTTTAATTAAAACAAGAAAAAAATTTACTGGAATCTACAATGCAGGATTTGAAAATATTTCAATAAAATCTATGGCCAAAATAATTCAAAAGAAATTAAAATGTAAAATTAAAATTATTAGAGACTTTACAGATCCCAGAAGTTATAGATTGGATTCTTCAAAACTTACCAAAATTGGATTCAAACCAAAAAAAGGAATAAATAACGCAATAGAAGATATAATTAAAATGTTCAACGATGGATATATAAAGGATGAACCAATTAATCATTCAGTAAAATGGTTAAAAAAAGTAATTAAAAAGAAAAATATATGAAAAAAATCTTAATCACAGGAGGTTGTGGATTTATTGGATCTCATTTGGCAGAAAAACTAGTTTCTAAAAATTACAAAGTAACAGTTTTTGATAGATATAATATCGATAATGATTTTGGTAATTTAGAAAATAGTGAATTAAAAAAAAATATAGAAATTAAACTTGGAGATATAAGAGATTACGACTCAGTCTTGGACGCGATATCTGGTCATGATACTGTATTTCATTTGGCTGCTTTAATTGGAATTCCGTACTCATATGTTTCACCCATGGGATATATAAAGACCAATGTTGAGGGAACATACAATGTATTGGAGGCATCTAGGAAAAAGGGAATAAAACAAATTGTGATTACATCCACCAGTGAAACATATGGATCGGCACAATATGTTCCTATTGACGAAAATCATCCAAAGGTGGGTCAATCACCATATGCAGCAACTAAAATTTCAGCCGATCAATTGGCATTAAGTTATTATAAAAGCTTCAATTTACCAGTTAAAATTGCAAGACCTTTTAATACATATGGACCAAGACAATCAGCAAGAGCAATTATTCCAACTGTAATAAGTCAAATTATTGGAGGTAATAAATTTCTTGATTTAGGAAATCTTTCTCCAACTAGAGATCTTACATATGTTGATGATACTTGTGAGGGTTTAATTCAATTAGCAAAATCTAAAAAGTTATTTGGGCATGAAGTAAACATTGGATCAAAAACTGAGATATCCGTTGAACAATTAGTAAAAAAAATAAAAAAAATAATGAAATCAAATATTAAAATTAAAATAAATAAAAAAAAGATACGTCCAAAGTTAAGTGAAGTAGATAGACTGGTTTGTGATAATAAAAAAATTAAAAAATATACTAAATGGAAGCCAAAAACAAATATTGATACAGGGTTAAGAAAAACAATAAAATGGATTGAGTCAAATAAAATTAAATTTAAATTTAAAAATTATAACATATGATCAGTTTAAATGAGCCAAATATAAGCAAAAAGGATATTAAATCTGTTATTAAAACTTTAAATGATAATTGGGTATCTTCATCAGGTCCAATTGTAAATATGTTTGAAAAAAAAATATGTAAATATTCTTCAGTTAAAAATGCAGTTGCTTTTGTAAATGCTACCTCAGCACTTCAGATAGCACTTAAGCTAATTGGAACAAACAACAAAACTGAGATAATAGTACCAACAGTAACATTTGTTGCACCGGTTAATGCTATCATTTACAACTCAGGTTCACCTATATTTATGGATGTTGATAAATATTTTAATATTGATCTTAATAAAACATTGGAATTTTTAGATAAAAAAACAAAATTTAAAAATGGATATACTATTAATAAAAAAACAGGAAAAAAAATTTTAGCTATAATTATAGTTCATGTATGGGGCAATGCTGTTTTTTTAGATGATATAAAAAAAATATGTAAAAGAAAAAATATCAAAATAATTGAAGATGCTTCTGAAAGTTTAGGCACCAAGTATAAATTAGGTAAATTTAAAAATCATATGACAGGCACGGTCGGTGATATTGGTATTTATTCATTTAATGGAAATAAAATTATTACTGGTGGAAATGGAGGCGTTTTAGTAACTAATAATTCCAAAATTGCAAAAAAGGCAAAATATTTAAGTAGCCAGGCTATTGACGACAGTGATTTTTATATACATAAAAAAATAGGTTATAATTTTAGGCTATCGAGTTTAAATGCAGCCTTATGCATATCACAATTGAGTAATTTAAATAATTTTTTAAAAAAAAAAAAATCAATCTACAATGAATATAAAAAAAAGCTTATTAATAATTTAAATTTTCGATTAGTTGAGCCACCACTTTATGCAAATAATAACCATTGGATGAATGTAGTTATTGTTAGAAAAGGGAAATTAAAAAGCTTAATAGAAAGAATGAAAAAAAAGAGGATACAGGCTAGGGCTATGTGGCTACCTAATCATCTACAAAAACCCTATAGAAAATATGAAACTTATAAGATTTCTTTTGCTAATTATTTAAAAAATACTGCTCTATGCATTCCCTCAAGTACAAACTTATCCGCATTAAATATTAATAAAGTATTATCTGCATTAAAAAATGATTAAGTTAGTTTTGATTGGAGCTGGGGGACATGCAAAATCTTGTTTTGAAGTAATAAACAAAATTAAAAAAATTAAAATAGTTGGTTGTATAGCTGAAAAATCAAACAAAAAGTTTTATTATTTAGGTAAAGATAAAGATTTACCAAGTGTTAGAAAAAAATATAAACATGCCCATTTAGCAATTGGATTTATCAAGAATTATAAGTTGAGGCTTAAAATTTTGAAAAAATTAAAAAATTTAAAATATATAATGCCTACAATTATTTCAAATAACTCAATTGTATCTAAAAACTCAAAAATTGGGGCAGGAACAATTGTAATGAATTATTGCATAGTAAATTATGATGCTCAAATTGGTGATAATACAATAATAAACAATAGAGCTTTGATTGAGCATGACGTTGTTATTGGTTCAAACTGTCATATATCTACATCCGTTACAGTTAATGGGAACTGTAAAATTGGAAATAATACTTTTATTGGAAGTGGCACAGTTATAGATAACGGAGTTAGCATTGGTAAAAATTGCATTATTGGGTCAGGCTTAATAATAAAAAAAAATATAAAAGATAATGAGATCAAAAAAAAATAATATTTACATCATTGCCGAAATAGGCGTTAATCACAATGGAAGTCTAAGCAAAGCAAAAGAGATGATTTTAAAATCAAAAGAAGCTGGAGCAAATGCTGTAAAAATTCAATCGTATGTTGCTAGCGAGGTTGTAATTAAGACAGCTCAAATTGCAAAATATCAAAAAATAAATATTAAAAACAGAATTTTAAAACAATACGATCTATTAAAAAAATATGAGCTTAATTTTAATCAGCAAAAAAAATTATATAGGTTTTCAAAGTTACATAAGATAGATTTTTTATCCTCAGCCTTTGATCTAGATAGTCTAAATTTCATTAAAAAATTAAATTTAAGATATTTCAAAATCCCCTCAGGTGAAATTACAAATTTTCAGCTTTTAAGCAAATATTCAGAAATGAAAAAAAAAATTATTCTTTCTACTGGCATGTCAAATCTTAATGAGATTAGGAATGCATTAAAAGTTTTGCTTAAGAAAAAAAATGTCCTAAAAAATATTACTCTTCTTGCCTGCAACACTGATTATCCAACGAAAATTTCAGACTTAAACCTACGCTCTATAAAATTTTTAAAGAAAAAATTTAAATGTAATGTTGGTTATTCAGATCACTCTATAAGTATAGAGGCTCCTGCTCTTGCTGTAGCCTTAGGCGCAAAAGTAATTGAAAAACACGTTACACTAGATAGAAAACTTAGTGGACCAGATCATAAGGCAAGTTTAAATTTTAAAGAATTTAAGAGAATGATAGATTTAATCAGAAAAACTGAAATAATGCTTGGACGTGAAGATAAAAAAGTTAGTAAAAGTGAAAATAAAAATATATTTTTTTCTAGAAGATCCATTTTTGCAAAAACAAAAATAATAAAGGGTGATATTTTCACGCATAATAATTTAGTATGTAAAAGACCATTAGAAGGAGTTCCAGCAAGTAAATATTTAGTTTACTTGGGAAAAAAGTCAAAATATAACTACTCCACTGATGATATTATAAAGAAGCAATAAATAGATATGAAAAAAAAAATTTTTTTATGTGATTTAACATACGATACTATAATTTTAGTTTCAGATACCATTCCAATTAATATTGGATTTATTGGGTCTTATCTTTTAAAACACCTAAAGGATGAAGTCGAAGTCGAATTATTTAAATATCCAAAAGATGCAATTGAAAAAATTAAAAAAGAAAAACCAGATGTTGTTGCTTTAAGCAATTATTCCTGGAATAGTAATCTATCTGATTTTGTCTCAAAAATTGCTTTGGAAGTTAATCCAAACTGTATCACAGTACAAGGTGGAACAAATTTCCCCCATGATAAAACTCAACAAGAATTATTTTTAAAACAAAAAAAATATGTAGATATTTATACTTTGCTAGAGGGTGAAAAATCTTTTTTAAATATAATTAAAAAATTAATTGATGTTAATGGGGATAAATCTAAAATGTTTGATAATCCTATTGATGGATGTGTATTTATTCATCCCAAGTCAAAAAAGTTTACATCAGGTAATTATTTAGAGAGAATTAATGATTTGGATGAAATTCCATCTCCATATTTAAATGGTATGCTTGATAAATTTTTTGATGGCATGCTAACACCATTTATAGAAACAAATAGGGGATGTCCTTTTACATGTTCTTTTTGCCATACTGGAAATGATTATTTTCATAAACTTAAAAAATTTTCTGCAGATAGGGTTAGAGATGAAATAGAATATATTGGAAAAAAATGTCATAAACTTGGTATCACTAATTTGCATTTAGCTGATGTTAATTTTGGCATGTATCCTACAGATAAACTTACATGTGAGTACCTTTTGGAATCAAAAAACAAATATAGCTGGCCATTACAAATTATGGCTACCACTGGAAAAAATAGTAAAAAAAGAGTGATGGAAATCACAAGTATTCTTGGAAATATGTTTTCAGTAAATATGTCGATGCAATCAATGGATCCTGTTGTTTTAAAAAATATTAAGCGTGAAAATATTAAAAATTCTCACATTATTGAAGTCAACCAGCATTTACGTGATCAAGGTAGATCAACAAAAGCAGAACTAATTGTTCCATTGCCAGGAGAATCTAAAGATACATTTGTTAATGGATTAAATACTGCTTTAGAGGCGGGTGCATCTACAGTAACTATTTATACATTAATGATGCTTCAAGGAACCGAGTTTAAGTTACCATCTTATAGAAAACAATTTGATTATATAACGAAGTTTAGAATAGTTCCTTTAAATTTTGGTGAATATGATAATGAAAGAATATTTGATTATGAGGAAGTTGGAGTTGGTACAAAAGACTTATCTTTTGACGACTATTTATACATTCGTTCCCTTGCGCTAATGGTGGAATCTTTGTTTAATGGAAAACCTTTTGATGAATTTTTTATGTATGCTAACCAAAATGGTATTAGACCAGGATATTTATTGAAGTATTTATTAGATAATATCGAAAAATCAGATAAACAAATAAGAGAATTATTCTCTGATTTTACTGAGGAGACAAGAACAGAATTATGGGATTCAGAAGAAAAGCTAGTAAGTCATTACAAAAAAGATGAAAACTACAAACTTCTAAAAGAAGGAAAAGTTGGTGGAAATCTTATTTATAAATATAAGTCTAGAAGTGTAATAGCTGCTAAAAAAAATTGGATAGACTTTATTTCTAATCAGATACAAGATATTTTAACAAAAAGATCTGAGAAAAATAATTTTGTGGGTGAAATTAGAAACTTAAATGTATTTTGCAACCAAAAACTAAAAGGTATGTTGGATGTAGAGGCTAACACAAGTACCTCTCAAGATGAATTTCAATATGATGTTTTAAAATGGATACATGATGGTTATTCAAAAAAACTATCTTTTTATAAATTAGCAAAACCTAAAAAATATGTATTTGAATATACTGAGGAGCAATTAAAAAATAGAGTCGATTTATTTAAAAGATACGGAACTGATATAAATGCATTGTCTAAAATTATGACTAGAGTTTCAAATCTTGAGAGTCAATTCAGAAAAGTTAGAAATGAGGGAGAAGATACTTTGATCGATATTTATCCTCAAAAAATTGGTGATAGCTTTGTCAGGTATGCTATCGCAAATTAATTTATAGAAAAATTATAATTTTTTGATAAATTCTAATAATACCGAATCTTGGTGGGGAATCAGTGCGTAATTCATTGGCTCTTCCTGGAACCGTAAAGTCGGAGTACCACCCGGTAAAGTCCACTGTTGAATGATGGCCAGGAAAAGTCTAATTCTACAATGAAAAATTAACAGAGGCATTAACTTAACGCCACGAAAGGGGCAAAATAGTGCTATGTTAAAATTTCTTATTATCCTGACTATAAATACTTTACTTATTAATATCTCATTTGCTGATAGTTTGAATGAACTTTATGATTGCTCTTGGGACAACAGGTCAAATACACCATGTTTAGAAATAAGCAAAAACTTATCAAATTCATCCAAATTTTCTAAAACGGGAATAAATAAAATTGTTATATCAAAAGAAGAAATAGACCGTAGTGGAGCTGTAGATGTTATTGATCTTCTTAAAAATATTCCAGATATCAATATTACGCAAAGTGGTCCAAAAGGACAGCAAGCCTCAATTTTTTCACGGGGAACAGGATCAAATCATACTATTGTAATGATAAATGGTGTACCAATTAATGACCAATCAACTACCCAAGGATTACATGATTTTGGTGTAGATTTTATTCAAACTATTCATCAAATTGAGATTTATCCCGGTTCATCAGCAACACATTTTGGAACCAATTCAATTGGTGGAGCAATAAATATAATTCTTACAGGAGATTTTAAAGATAATTTTAAAGTTAACACCGATAAGAATGCAAATTACGAATTAGCATTAAACAAAAATTATATATACGATAATTCTTCCCTCAACATGAAATTTGGTAGTGTTAAAAATAAAACCATAAGCGCCAGAGGTAATAGTGATGATGAAAAAGATGGACTAGAAAATTATTCAGTAAATATAAATTATGAAAAATTTTTAAGAGATAACAATAGATTATACAATACAACGTATATCAGACAAACGGTAGCTGCATACGATAATTCATCTACCAATCAAACTGGTTATGAAGGTGACAATAAGTTTGGTTCGTTTCAAATTGGATTAGAGAAAAAAGATAAAACAAAGAAAAAAAACTATATAATTTATTATAATATTTATGATAGGGAATATGATGAAAGAGGAACTATTGATACATATGAAAGTGAGGTCATAGGTATAAAGTATGATTTTTCAAATATTTTAAATAATAGTTTTTCATATGGTTTAGGTTCGGAATATAAATATGATTGGGGTTATTTTGATAATAGAGGAAGTTATCAGGCATCAACAAAAGGTAATTCGAATAATTTTTCACTTTATGGAAATGCTGGGATCAATTTAGGAAATAATTTTACCTTTTCTCTGTTTACAAGATCAGATATTCATAAACAGACAGGGTTAAATTCAACTTATAAAGTTAATTTAGATAAAAGATTTGAAAATTTTAATTTTGGAACAGCATTTATGACTGGTTTACGAAACCCTACTTTATACGAAATGTTTGGAACCGATAATTTTGGATATTCAGGAAATAGAGATTTAAAACCAGAAAAAAGCAACACAGCAGAAATATATTCAAATATATCTGTAAACGAAAATTTAAATTTTAAGGCAAGAGCATTTAGATCGAATATTGAAAATAATATAGAGTATATAAATAATAAATATTCTAATGATAATGATGATGTAAATTTAAACCAATCTGGTATTAATTTTTTAATAGGTCTAAAAACTGATGATATTTCAGCAAATATATCATCCTCATTTTTAAGCACAAAAAAAGAAAATGGCTCTAGCCAAACAAGAAGACCAAAAAAGACACATAGTTTAAATCTTTATAAGACCTTAAATAATAAAATATTTGGTAATTATAATATCAATTTATCTTATAAACATTATGGTAAGCATTATGACGTACATAGTTCTACATTTAATACTATTGAGATGGATAGTACCGATATATTAGATTTGATCATTACAAAAAAAATAAATCAGACAAATTATTTCTTAAAAGTTAGCAATTTATTAGATGAAAGTTATCAAAGACCTCATGGTTATAATCAGGAAAACAGAATAATCAAATTTGGCTTTAAATACTAATAATTTAATTTGTTTAATTACATATATTTTATTATAAAACTCTAATTAAATGTATAGTTACATAAAAATATCAATAGGAATTCTGGCATTACTATCTTTAACAAGATTTATTCCACATCCACCAAACTTTACTAGTTTAATTGCATTAAGCTTTTATGTTCCAATAATTTTTGGAATAAAATTTTTGCCAATTTTATTACTTAGTTTTGTTTTTACTGACTTATTTATTGGATTCCATACATTAACATTTTTTACTTGGGGTAGCATTTGTGTGATAGCACTAATTTCAAAATATTTTTCAAAAACTTTAATTTCAAGGTTTACAGGTGCAATCTCTGGGGCATTAATTTTTTTTATTATATCAAACCTAGGTGTGTGGTTAATGGGTTCCTATGGTTATACTTTAAATGGTTTCATAAAATGCTATATTCTAGCAATTCCATTTTTTGGAAATACTTTGGTTTCAACAATAATTTATTCTTTTATTTTTGAAATTTTATACAAATATTCTAAAACAAATAATTTTAATAATTTTCTTATAAATTTATTTTCTAAATGAAAATAGGAATAGTTGATTATGAGTTAAATAATATTAACTCAGTTAAAAATGCATTGGATAGACTAGATTGTGAAAATCTTGTTATCAAAAAATTAAAAGATTTTAAATTAGTTGATGCCATAATTTTACCAGGTGTAGGATCATATGGTGAAGCTATTTCCAAACTGAATAATTCTAAAATGTCTGAAAAAATTTATAACGAGGTTATAATTAAAAAAAAACCTTTTTTAGGTATCTGTTTAGGTATGCAGTTAATGTCAACAAATGGATATGAAGGAGGATTTTTTAAAGGACTAAATTTAATAAAAGGAGATGTAAAAAAAATAAATGTAAAAAAAAAACTAAAGCTTCCCCATGTAGGATGGAATAATATTAAAATCATAAAAGAAAATCCTCTGTTTGAAGATATCAAAAATAACTCATGCTTTTATTTTGTGCATTCTTATAGTTATAATTGTAATAAGAGTAATATAACTTCGACAACAGATTATAGTACATCTGTTATATCTTCTATACAAAAAAAAAAAATATTTGGAGTTCAATTTCATCCAGAAAGAAGTCAAAAAAATGGAGAAATTTTAATTTCTAATTTTATAAAATTCTGTAATAAATCTCATGCTTAAAAAAAGATTAATAGCTTCATTAATAATAAAAGATGGAATGTTAGTCCAAAGTATCAATTTTAAAAATTATTTACCTATTGGAAACCCAAAATATACAATAGAACTTATTTCTAAGTGGGATGTTGATGAAATTATTTTAATTGATATAGATTGCACGCCCAAAAATAAAAAATTTGATTTAAAAAAATTATCTGAATTTGCAAAGTTTACTTCTGTTCCATTGACAGTTGGAGGAGGAATAAAAGATATAAATGATGTAAAAAAAATAATTTCTGCAGGAGCAGATAAAGTTTGTATAAATAGTATAATTTTTAAAAATTTTAATTTTATAAGCGAAATATCTAATTCTTTTGGCTCCCAATGTGTTGTTGTATGCCTAGATATTAAAAAAAAAAATTCTGAGTATAAGATTTATACCAACCAGGGAAAAACTTTAATTAATGAAAATATATATCTTTTTATAAAGAAAATTACTAATGCAGGTGCTGGAGAAATTTTACTTAATTTTATAGATAGAGATGGAAAAAGGAATGGTTTCGATACAAATTTTTTAAAAAAAATATGTATTGAGTCAAAAATTCCTATTATTGCAATGGGGGGTGCTGGAAAATATTCAGATTTTGTAAAACCTTTTATTAAAACGGAAGTATCTGCTCTAGCAGCTGCAAATATATTTCATTTTACTGAACACAGTACAATTTTAGCAAAAGCTCATATGTATAGAAATGGAATTGATGTAAGATTGAATAATGATGCTAGTTATAAATATAGAAATTTTGATAAAATGGGTAGATTATTAGCATTAAATGCAAAAAATTTATCAAAACTTTTACTAAAACCTTATTCAAAATAAATATGAACTATTGTTCTAGATGTTTATATCCTTCGAATCATCCCTATGGAATTATTTTTAATGAAAATAATTTGTGTTCTGGATGTATAATTCATGAAGAAAAAAATGTAATAGATTGGAAAAAAAAATTTAAAATTTTAAAAAAATTAGTTTGGGAATATAAAAAAAGAAATAGTGGTCAAAATTTTGATTGTATTGTTCCTGTAACAGGAGGTTCAGATAGTTTTTTTATTCTTCATACCGTAAAAAAGGTTTTGGGTCTAAATCCATTATTAGTTAATTATAACTCGCATTTTAACACAAAAATTGGAATTAGAAATTTATCAAGATTAGTTACTTCTTTTGATTGTGATATGGTTACTTCTACATTATCTCCTGATTTATTAAAAAAAATAACGAGACATACACTAAAAAAATATGGCACAATGTACTGGCAAGTTCTTTCTGGATTTACAACTTTTCCTGTTCAAACTGCTGTAAAGTATAAAATTCCGTTAATAATATGGGGTGTTCATGGCTGGTCGGAGCAAACAGGAATGTTTTCACATCATGATCAAGCTGAAATGACACAAAGATGCAGAAGAGAACACGCTCTATTAGGCATAAAAGCTGAAGATTTAATTGATAAAAAATCAAAAATATCAAGACGTGATATCCAACCTTTTATTTACCCTTACGATAACGAGTTAGAAGCAGTTGGTGTAAGAGGGTTATATTTAAGTAATTTCATAAGATGGGACTCGAAAAAGCAACATGAAAAAATGATTAAGATTTATCATTATGAAACTGAGGAACAACAAAGAACATTTAATACTTATGAAGACGTACATTGTATGCATTCTGCTGGGATTCATGATTATATTAAATTTCTTAAATTAGGTTATTCAAAAGTTCATGACCACGCAACACGAGAAATAAGACTTCAAAGAATGACTAGATCGGAGGGGATCAGAATGGTTAAAAAGTATATGTATAAAAAGCCAAAAGATATTAATATTTTTTCAGAATGGATAGAATTACCAGAAAAAAAAATTTTTGATCAAATAAATAAATTCAGAGACAAAAAAATTTGGCGGTATCAAAATAATAAGTGGAAACTTTTAGATTGTGTTTCTAAACATAAGGAAAACAAGTTTAATGCAAAAGTTAAATTGAGAATCAAAGAAGATTGTAAATTTATTCAAACAAAATTAAATGAAGAAAAAACATTTAATGAAAAAAACTATACATTAATGGGAAGAAGTTATTACGATAAAAATAATTATGGAGCTGTTAAAGATAAACCCTAAATAAAATTATGAATTATTGTAAAAAATGTGTAATGCCTGATACAAAACCAGGTTTAAAATTTGATACGTCAGGAGTTTGTTTTGCATGCATAAATGCAGAGAAAAAAACTAAAATAAATTGGCAAAAAAGGAATAAGCTTCTTCATAAAATATGCAATGAAATAAGAGGCAAAAATAAAAATGGCTATGATTGTGTTGTACCAGTTAGTGGCGGAAAAGATAGTATGTATCAGACTTATATGATGAGTAAAATTTATAATTTAAAAGTACTTGCTGTCAGTGTTCCACAACATTGTCAAACTGAGGAAGGCATTGAAAATTTAAATTCACTGGTCACAAATTTAAATGTAGATTTAATTAAGGTAACTATAAGACACAAAACCCATAAAAAATTAAGACTTATAGGCTTGAAAGAAATGGGAAACCCAAGTTATTCAGAGCATAAATCAGTTTTTGCTGGTGTAACAAGAGTAGCTTTAAATTTTAAAGTTCCATTAGTAGTTTGGGGGGAAGATATAGGAGTTGAATTTGGAGGTAATGTTGATAAAAAATCTTCTAAAGAAGGTTTAGCAGATGACCTTATAAATAACGATTTGTTTGCTGATGTTTCTTTTTCGGAGTTTGTTAAAAATAGAATTCCTAAAAATGAATTATATTTTTATAATCATCCAGATATAAAAGAATTTAAAAATCATAAAGTAAAAACTATATATCTAAGTCATTTTCATAATTGGGATGGTTACAAAAATTTTAAACTCGCCATGAAATTTGGATTTACTGGAAGAAAAAAGGGTCCTTTATCAGGAAATATTTTAAACTATGACAATATAGATGAAAAATTATGTGAAATGCACATATGGATTAAGATGCTTAAGTATGGCTTTTGGAGACCAACAGACCAATCTTGTTACCATATATGGAATAGAAGAATGACTAGAGAGGAAGGAGTAGAAAATGTTTTGAAAAAACAATATGAATTTCCTTATGAGTATCTTAAAGATTTTTTAGACTACCACTCATTAAAAGAGGGAGAATTTATGGATGAATTAGAGAATTGGAGAAATAAAGATATTTGGGTAAAAAAAAATAGAAAATGGAGATTAAAAAACGAAATTTCGTAAGAAAATATTAATAACTGGTGGAACAGGGTTTGTAGGAAAAAATCTAATTAAAAAATTGGATTTAAATAAAAATTATAAAATCTTTGTAGTCTCAAGAAAAAAATTAAGATCAAAAAATAAAAATATAGAGTATATACAGCATGATTTAACTAAAGGAGTTATTCATAAAATCAAAGAAATAGAGATAGATTTTATAATTCATCTTGCAGGAAAAACATATAGCGTAGATTCTTCTAATAGAGAGTATATTGAGAAAAATTTTATAACTACACTTAATTTACTCAAAAGTATTAACAAGAAAATTGAAAAACTGATATTTATTTCATCGCAATATGTTTATGGAAATAATAACTCTACAAATTTACTTGAAAAAACTAGACTTGATGCAAAACACAGTTTTTATGGAAAAAGCAAAATAAATTGTGAAAAAATAATAAAAAAATATTCTAAAAAAATTGAAAAAATAATTATTTTAAGATCATGTGGATTTATTGAGGGGGGAGGTATAATTGACTATATACAAAAACAAATTAAAGCTAATAAAGAAATATTGTTATACCGAAATGGAAAAGTTGTTAGAGATTATATTTCTGTGAATGATATTATTGATTTAATATTAATTATTCTAAAAAAAAAAATAATAAAGTCAATCACTACAATCAATGTAGGATCGAAAAATTTAATTAATACAAAGAAAATTGTATTAATAATATCGAAAATTTTGAATAAAAAATTTAAGTTGATTTTATCTGATAAAAAAATTGGACTTCCAAATACTAAATTAAATATAAAATTGGCGAAAAAAATGTTTAATTACAACCCTAAATCTTTTAATCATAATCTAAAAGTATATTTAAAAAAATTATAAAATGACAAAAAAAATTACAATGGCTGACCCTAGCTTTTCGCCACAAGATAAAAAAATAATAATTAAAGAAACAAAAAAAATTTTAAAAAAATCTTTGAGTATGGGTCCAAATGTTTTTGAGTTTGAAAAAAAATTTAAAGCTAAATTTAAATCTAAATACGCAGTAGCTATGAACTCATGTACATCTACTTTAGAAGCCGCGTTGATGAGTATTAAAAATAAAAAAAAAGAAGTAATTTTATCGCCACAAACATTTATTGCAAATGCAACTGCTGTATATAATAACAATTTAAAACCTGTTTTCTCTGAAATTTCAGAAAAAAATTTGTGTCTTGATTTAAAAGATTTAGAGGAAAAAATAAATAAAAAAACAGCAGCTGTAATATTGGTTAACATGTTTGGTACAATCAGTGAAGATATTTTTAAAATAAAAAAATTATGTAAAAAAAAAAATATTTTGTTGGTTGAGGATTGTGCACATTCAATTGGTGCCAAGATTAAGAATAAATATTCTGGAACTATAGGTGATGTAGGATGTTTTTCTTTTTATCCAACAAAAATAATTACATCAGGCGAGGGAGGAATGTTAATTACAAATAATCAAAAGATTTATAATATAGCTCGTTCATATCAAAATAGAGGAAGAAATATAAAAAAAATAGAAGAGGAATACATTTTTCCTGGAAGAAATGTAAGGATGCCAGAATTTTCAGCTTTAATAGGAAAAATACAATTAAAAAATTTAGAAAAATTTTTAAAGTTTAGACGGTTAAACGTGAATTTTTACACAACTTATCTTAAATCCAATGATAACATAAAAATCTTAAAACCAAAAAAATTAACAGAGTCCTCATTCTGGAAATTACCTATTATATTAAAAAATAAAAAAATAAGAGATGCTTTATTAAAATATTTAATTTCTCAAAATATTTTTGCAGATAAATCTTATTATCCATTATTACATCTTCAGCCAGCCTTAAAAATGAGAAATAAAAATAATAATAATCTTAAAAATAGTGAAAAAATATCAGATAAACATTTATTGCTTCCTTGTCATCAAAGTTTAAGAAAGCGAGATATAAAAACTATTTGCGATAAAATTAACAAATTTTTTAAGACATGATTGTTTCAATACATCAACCCCAATATTTACCTTGGGATAACTTTTTTAGAAAAATAAAAAAATCTGATTATTTTATTTATTTAGATAATGTTGAGTTTCAAAAAAATGGGCTACAAAATAGGAATCAAATCAAGACTGCATCGGGCTCTACTTGGCTTACAGTTCCAGTAAAGCATAATTTAGGTCAAAAAATATGTGATGTTGAAATAGATAATTCAAAAAATTGGAGACGTAAGCACTGGAAAACAATATGTGAAAATTATAGCAAAAGTTCATATTTTAACGAGTTTTTCTTAGTATTTGAAAATATTTTTAAATCGAGTTGGATTAATTTATCTGAATTAAATATTAAATTAATTTCAGAAATTTTAAGCATATTAAATATTAAAACTAAAATGTTAAAAGCCAGTTCATTAAATGTTGACGGTAATTCCTCAGAATTACTAATTAATTTATGCAAAGAAGTTGATTGTAAAATATATTTATCAGGAGAAGGGGGAAAAAATTATCTAGAACTTGATAAATTCGAAACGGCAGGCATTAAAGTAATTTTTGAGAAAAATACTGAGCAAAAACCTTATAAACAAAATCATGCTAATCTAGGATTTGTTCAAAATCTTTCTGTCATCGATAACATTTTCAACAATGGTAACAAGGTATTGGATTAATGACTAAAAAGAGAAAAATTTTAGCTATCACAGGTATAAGATCAGATTATGATCTAATGTCAAATTTATTTATTAAATTGAGTAATGATCTAAATATTGATTTTGGATTAATTGTTACAGGAGCTCATTTAGAAAAAAAATACGGTTACTCTTATAAAGAAATTAAAAAAGACAAAATTAAAATTATTGGAAAAGTAAAAAGCTATATTGATGGAAATGGACTCTCACCAAGAGTGTTAAGCTTGTTTAAACAAGGATCTAAAATGGTAAATATTGTTAAAAAATTTAATCCAGATATTGTTTTAACAATGGGTGATAGAGAAGAGTCAATTGTTATTTCATTGATTGCGACTTATCTCAATATACCAATAGCTCATATAAGTGGTGGCGATAAAGTAGTAGGAAATATTGATGATCATATAAGGCATGCTGTATCTAAATTAGCTCATATTCACTTTCCAACAAGTTTAGACAGTAAAATGAGACTTATTATGATGGGCGAAAATAAAAAAAATATATTTAATTTTGGAAACCCAGGCTTAGATAGACTGAGAAATGAAAAAAAAATTACATTAAGTGATCTTAGTAAAAAAATACAATTTAATATAAATAAAAATGAAAAATATTTTGTATGCATACAACATTCATTGTCTTCTGAATTTAAAAAATCTTATGATCAAATGTATTTAACACTAAATTGTTTGAAAAAAATGAAAATCAAAACAATTATAATTTATCCCAATAGTGATGCCGGCAGTTCAGGTGTAATTTCTGCGATTAGTCGTTTTAAAAATGTAAAGTATTTCTGTATTAAAAAAAATTTACCAAGGAATATTTTTGTAAATTTGCTTAGAAATGCCAGGTGTTTAATTGGAAATTCAAGTGCGGGTATCTTAGAAACGCCATTTTTAGGTTTGCCATCAATTAATGTTGGAAATAGACAATTAAAAAGAAACCATGCTAATAATACCATTTTTATTCCAAGTGAAAAAAAAATATTAATTAAAACTATAAGCATGATAAATAATGACAAGTATTATAAAAAAATTGCTAAAAAAAGTAATATTTTTGGTTTAGGAAATTCGTCCAATAAAATTATTAAAGTTTTAAAATCTATAAAAATAAATAAAAAGTTGTTTAATAAAGAAATAATATATTAATAATGATTAAATCAAATGTACTAGTTATAGCACCTCATCCAGATGATGAGACACTTGGATGTGGTGGTACAATATTAAAACATGTCGGAAAAAAAGATAAAGTTCATTGGTTGATTATGACTAATTTTGAATTATTAAAAAATATTAAAAAAAAATTGATTATTAAAAAAAACAAAGAAATTTTACAGGTTAAAAAAAGTTATAATTTTAAGAGTTTGACACGTTTGAACTTTGAACCAGCTAAATTAGATTTAATTCCTAAAAAAAATATAATTGAAGAGATTCAAAAAGTAGTTAATAAGTTAAAACCAAATATATTATATATACCTTATGGTGGTGATGCTCATTCAGATCATAAGATAACTTTTGAAGCATCATGTGCAATCTCTAAATCATTCAGAAATAAGTCAATTAAAAAAGTTATAGTTTATGAAACACCATCCGAAACGGACTTTAATTTAAATCCAAAAGTTAAAAATTTTAAACCCAATCTTTGGGTAGATATAACTAAGCACATAAGCAAAAAGCTAAATATTTTAAGAAAATATAAATCTGAGATTGGAAAACATCCTTTTCCAAGAAGTTTGGAAAATATCAAGTCTTATGCAAAAATTAGAGGTTCAGTGAGCGGTCATAAATTTGCAGAGTCATTTCAGATAATTAAGGAAATTTTATAATGGATGATCAAATTTGGAAAAAGGCAATTCTTTCAGTTAATAGTAGAGTCAAAGATGTTATTAGATCTTTGGAATTAAGTGGCACAAAGATATCTTTAATAGTAAATCCAAAAGACAAATTTATAGGAACAATTACTGATGGAGATATTAGAAGATTTATAATTAAAAAGACAAACATTAACGAACCAATAAAAAGTCTTGTTAAAAAAAAATGTCTGACAATTCCTAATGGCCTCAATAAAAATCAAATTTTAAAACTAATGGAAAAACACAAAGTGAATCAAATTCCAATTGTTGATAAATATAAAAATATTCATGGATTGGTTACGCTTGAGGAAATACTTTCAATTGAGAGAAAAAAAAATATTTTTTTTATTATGGCTGGAGGAAAAGGACTGAGACTTGGAGACCTTACGAAAGACACACCTAAGCCAATGCTTAAAGTTGGTAATAAACCAATGATAGAAAGAGTTATATCAAACGCAAAAAAAAATGGATTCAGTAATTTTTTATTAAGTGTGAATTACAAAAAAAATAAAATTATAAACTATTTTAAAAATGGATCAAAATTCGATATCAAAATAAATTATATTAAAGAGGATAATAATAAACCCTTAGGAACAGCTGGATCTCTCGCTTATTTGCCCAAAACAGAATTTCCGGTCATAGTTTCAAATGCAGATGTAATAAGTGATATTGATTATGATGATTTGCTAAATTTTCATTATGAAAATAAGTCTGATTTTACAGTTGTTACTGCATCTAATGAAATAGAAACACTTTTTGGTCAAGTAGAATTAAAAAAAAATAAAATTGTAGGTATTAAAGAAAAGCCTATTATTAAAATTCAGGTTGCCGCAGGTATTTACGTTATTAATTCAAATTTAACAAAATATGTTAAAAGGGGCGTTTATTTAAATATGAATGAGTTGATCTTAAAATTACTTAGAAAAAACAAAAAAATTTTTTCTTATTCTATTAACGGAAGCTGGTCTGATTTAGGTAGTAAAGAGGATTTTATAAGTATTCAAAATAAATATAATTAAGTGAAAATTAAATATTGCATCATTTGTGCTAGAGCAGGATCAAAAGGACTCAAAAATAAAAATATACTAAAATTGTCCAATAAGTTATTGTTAGAACATACATTAGATCAGGCGCTTAAATCCAAAATATTTGATAGAGTTATAATTACTACAAACATTATTAAAGTATTAAGGAAATTTAAAAATTCAAAAAATATTTACTTGGTAAAAAGAAAAAAAAATCTTAGTAGTGATAAATCTGAAAAAATTCTTTCAATTAGAGATGCAGTTTTAAAAATCGAAAAATTATATAATGAAAAAAGTTCATTCGTTTTTGATCTAGATGTTACTTCTCCTTTAAGAAATGTAGTGGATATTAAAAAAGCTTTTAATATTTTTAAAAATAATAAATTAGATAATTTATTTTCGGTCAACAAATCCAGAAAAAATCCGTATTTTAATATGATTGAAATATCAAAAAATAAAGTAGTTAAAAAAATTAAAAACATAAATTCAAAAACTGTTGTTAGAAGACAGGATGCACCTAAAGTTTATGATATGAATGCATCTATATATATTTGGAAAAGAAATATTTTATTTAAAAAAAATTATTTATTTAGAAAAAAATCTGGTATTTATTTAATGCCTTATAAAAGATCTATTGATATAGATAGTAAAGATGATTTAAATTTAGTTAAATATTTTAAAAAAATTAATGATTAATTTTAAAAATAAAATAGTGTTTATTGTTGGTGGAAGCGGTCTCGTTGGTAAAAAAATTATATCTAAATTAAATAAGCTTGGTTGTAAAAAAATACATAATTTTGATTTAAAAACACATAAATTTAATAACTCAAATCGAGTTATGAATCATAAAATAGATATTACAAATATTGAGAATTTTAATTCTTTTTTAAAAAAAAAAGTAAATAAAAAACAGTTATGTCCAGATATATTTATTAATTGCAGCTACCCTCATTCAAAAGATTGGATTAGAAATAATTTTAAATCTGTAGACCATGAAGATTATGAAAAAAACATTAATCTTCATCTAAATTCTTATATTTGGACAACAAAATTAATAATTGAAAAAATGAAAATTTTTAAAAAAAAAGGATCAGTTTTATTATTTAGCTCCATATACGGTGTTGTAGCTCAAAATAATAATCTATATAAAAACAACAAGCTTAATGAGAATTTTTCATATCCAATAATCAAAAATGGAATTAATGGAGGTGTTAAGCAATTTGCTGCATATTATGGAAAATTTAACATTAGAGTAAATGCGATATGCCCTGGTGGGATAATAAATAATAATTTAAAAAAAAATATAAAATTTATAAATAATTACTCAAAAATTTGTCCGATGGGACGCTTAGCAACGCCTGAAGAAGTAGCAAATACAGCAATATTTTTAGTTTCAGATTTAGCATCCTATACAACAGGAACGCTGGCAATGGTTGATGGGGGATGGTCTATAATTTAATAATTTACTTTAAGCCACTGAGAAGAAAAAAGAATTCTTAATAATTTAAGAATAAAAACATGAAAAGGTACTTTGCTTCTATATCTAAAACATATTTTAATAAGAGATAAAATTTTTTTGAAATAATATCTATTAGTAATATTATCTTTTCTGTCTATGTAGCTTCCTAAGGATAATGGTATAATTTGTAATTTGATTTTTTTAGAAATCTTCAACCATAGATCATAATCTTGCGCATTTGGTAAAGAGATGTCAAATTTTAACTTTCCTTTAAATGATTTTTTTTTACAAGTAACAGCTGATGTTGAAAAAAAATTTTTTTTATATAGTTGTAAAAACAAATCTTTTTTATAATTTATTTTTTGTCCATGCTTTAATTTCTTTTTATTATTTTTTTTAATAAAAGTTTCCCAATGAATAAAAAAATTTTTTTTGGGGGAACTTCTTATATATTTTTTTAAAATATATATTTTATTTTTATTCCAAGTGTCATCAGAGTCTAAAAAACATATATATTCAGAACTTACTTGATTTAAAGCTTTATTACGTGCGCTTCCAGGACCTTTGTGCTGAGATTTAATTAGTTTAAATCTAACTTTTTTTTTTTTAAAAATATTTGAATATATATTAAGAATTTTTAATGTATTATCATTAGAACCATCATCACAAAATATAACTTCATTTGGTAATTTTTTTTGCTTTAGCAGCATTTCTAGTGTTCGTTTTATATATCTTTCGGAATTATATGTGGGACAAACCACAGAAATACTAATTTTTCCCATGAAATTGATACCATTTAATTAGTGTATAAATCATAAATATATCATTTGAATATTTATTAATTAATTTTTTTGACTCCAAAATTTTTTTTATTTCATTGAAATCAAATACACCCCAAATTTCAGATTTATTCTCATTTAAAATAAAATTTTTAAAATATTCGTATTCTTTTTTTACCCACTGATTTGATGGAACATTAAAACCAACTTTCTTAGTATTAAGACTCTCTAACGAAATATATTTTTTTAAAATTTGTCTTAGTAACCTTTTTGAATTTTTGAAGGATTTACTAATGATAAGTTTTTTGGGAAAAGAAAATATTTTTTCAATAATTCTATGATCTAAAAACGGAACTCTTACTTCTACACTATTATCCATGCTTGTTTGATCAGCAATAAAGAGCAAATTATCAGGGACATAATACTTTAAATCCTGAAACATTCCTGCATAAACTGGACCATATTTTTCATAATTAAAGTTATAGTCAATAAATTTTTTATTAATTAATTCACATCCTTTTTCAAAAAAATTATTTTTAAGAGTTTTACTTAAAAAACCCAAGTTAGTTCCTGAAGAATTAGAAACAAAACGTATAATTGGATCAGTAAGTTTAATCTCATAATGTAGCAAATTTTTATTAAAATAAAATAAGTTACCTTTTACATTGATTTTTTTTTTTATTTTTGAAATAAAGTTTCCAATTATAAATCTATTTTTAATATAGTGTCTGTCATAACCACCAAATATTTCATCTCCGCCACATCCATTCAATATAACTTTATCATTATTTTTTTTGGAATTTTTAGCCAATAAATAACTTGGTATTGACGCACTATCAGAATTTGGTTCATCTAAAGATTTTATTACTTCGTAAAAAATTTTTTTATTGTCTTCGAAATTAATAATTTCATAATTAATTCTGGTATTTAAATCTTTTGAAAAGTTTTTAACATTTTCAATTTCTTTAATCTTTTTTCCTTCAAAATCTACAGTATAAGTATTAAAAGTTTTTTTGTAATTTAGAGTAAGAATTTTAGTAATAAAAGAGCTATCTAGTCCACCACTCAAAAAAACTCCAATATTTGCATCACTCCTACTTTGGATTTCATTAGAGTCTAAAATTATATTTTCTAGTTCATCGGTGTGAGTTTGAACATTTTTTTCATTAATTTTCTCATTTATATTAATTTTTAATTCCCAATATTTTGTGATTGAAAATTTATTATTTTCAATTTCGATATAACTACCTGGCTCTAGTTTATGAAAATTTTTCCATATAGTTTTGGGCGATGGTATATATCCTAGGAAGCTATAATAAATTAAACTTTCAGAATCTATAATTTTTTCAATATCAGTGTTTTTAACTATTGAATTAAGAGTTGATGAAAAAATTAAATTTTTTTTATCATAATAAAAATATAATGGTTTTACTCCTAATCTATCTCTTGCTATAAACAATTTTTTTTTATTTCTATCCCATATTGAAAAAGCAAACATACCGTTGAGTTTATTAAGCATTTTCTTTCCATATGCTTGATAACATTTTAGCACGACTTCAGTATCAGACTCTGTCTTAAACTTATATCCTTCTTTAATTAAATCTTCTCTTAATTCGATATAATTATAAATTTCTCCGTTAAATACTAAGATAATGTTTTTATCTTCACTCTCAAAAGGCTGTTCTCCTCCTAGAAAATCTATGATTTTAAGCCTTCTATTTCCAAGACCGATTGATTTATTGTTATAGATACCACCAGAATCAGGACCTCTTTTATAGAGATTTTCATTAATTATTTTTAATAATTTTAAATTTATTTCTGTACCATCAAAATTGTAAATCCCACAAATTCCACACACTTTTATTTATTCCAATCTATAACGAATTGATTTTTAATATTACTTATATCCTTTGTAACAGAATTTTCAAAAATAAGCTTTGTCATTAGTTTTTTTTCACCATAATTATCCGGTGAAAAATAACATTCTTTTTTTATAAAACTCAGATTATTTGAGGAGGATAATTTTCCTTTAATATTTTTTGATTTTATTTCAAATTTATTTGATTTACTTAGTATATTCTTTTTAGTGTGAAAATATGATTTTACTATAATATTTGAGGGACAATTTATGATTTGATCTATTATCTCTATCTTTTTATTGTAAAGAAAAATTCTTCTAATCCAATTAATATTTTTATTAATTCTGTTAAAACCACTCATTTCTAATCTTATTTCTAAATAATTTTTTTTGTTAAAAATTTTTATTTTATTTTTTGAAATTAGATATTTAAAAGGTAATTGACTTTTATTAGGTATTAATCCCAAATCATTTAAAGTAATTGAATTATGATTTTCTGCAAAAATATAATTTAAATTTAAATAGTTTAACCTGCCGGTATCACTGAAAACTTCATTGTCTTTGTACAAATATATAAAATGGCCCTGATCATAATGAAAGTGACCTGGATAATTTTTAGGTTCTATTTCTGATAATTTAAAAAAGATTTTATGATTAAACTTTTTAATTTTATACCAACCAGAATTTGGAAAAAGTTCTATATTTTTTTTTAATTTTGAGTAATTTTTAAGTATTAATTTATTATTTTTGTTTTTAGTAAAGAGATTTGACCAACATTCAATATTTTTTTTCTCTCTATTAAAGGATAAAATACTATTAATCCATTCTGATTTAAAATCAGGCGAAACATCACCAAAATTAACTACTTTAATTTTTTTTTCATCATAAAGAAAAAAGTTGGAACCAATAAATAACTTCTTTGATATATTACTTAACAACCTATGAAAATTGATATCTTCATTTTTCGTAAAGTACGTAAGCTCTATAATCCACCTATGGAAGATTAATTGATAATTTGAACTACCTTCTCTTAAAAAACCATCTTGAGATATGAGTTTTTTATAATTTAATAAAAAAATTTTTTTTGCTTTTATTAAAAAGTTCTTTTTTTTTAACATTAATCCTGAGAAATAAATTGCTCTGGAATTATTTATAATGTGATTATTAATTGAGGTTTTAAAGTATTCTAAATTATTTATTAAAAACAAAGTTTCTTGTTCAATTTTAGGTTTAATACTTTCAGGAATATTTATATTTAATAATTTATAAAATAAATAAATGTTAGATATTCTTTCAGAGACTGTATAAGGGGTCCATTTACTATCTTTAACATTTTGAAAATTGATTTCCGAAAAAAACTTATTGTACCAATCTAAAATTTGAGATTCACACCATTCAATTTTATTCTTCGATATTTTCTTGCTTGAAATTAAATCAATTATCCAAGATAATCTATGTAATCTTTCTTCAGATTCTGGATCCAAAAATTTTTTATGCCAATTAATTTTATTTCTTACTTTTAATTTATAACCTGCCAGATCAATCGTAATATTAATTTTTTTTTTTTTAGTAATTACAGGTTTTTTTAAAAATAAGTAATATTTATCTGAGTAATTAATTTTTCTTTTGATATAACTACGACAAATATCAAAAACTTTTTTACAAAAATATAAAAAAATATAATAAGGATTTTTTATGCTCCATTTTGTAAATAGAATATATTCATTCATCGTTTAACAAAATTATAAAAGTTTTATTTTTTTTATTTTATTAATAAAAATATCTCTCGAACTTATTCCTTCTTTATTCTTTGAAACTATATAATTGTACTTATATTTATTATATAAAGTTTTATTAACTTTTAATTTTAAACTATTTTTAGGTTTAAATTTATCAATATTTAAAAATTCACAACCTAAGTAATTAGATAAAATCTTTGCAATTCTTACATCTTCTCCGTTGTCTGAATAATCATTAAAAATTTTTGAATTTAGGAATATTAAGGGTTTTAAATTCAAAATTGCATAACTAATCGATAGGCTTGTATGAGCAAAGACAAATTTAGATTCTCTTACTAGCTTTGCTGTACTACCCAAATAAGTCGATCTTCCAAAAAAATATTTTTGAGGTAAATAATTTTTTGGATGTAAAGCAATTTTAACTTTTAATTTGAACTTTTTTTCAATTTTAGAAAAAAAGATATCTAAAGATTTATAATAATCCATATGTATTTTTTTTTTATCTAATTGTAAATCATCACTATGGCATGTATATGCTTGATCTAAAAAAACACAGTAATTTTTTTTTTTATTTTTTTTAAATTCTAAGTAGTTATCATAATCTATGAGGTGTGTTTCAAATAAATTATCAGATAGTTTTTTTGCTCGCTCAATACTTTTTTTACCAGCTACAAAAACTAGATTAAATATTTTTGAAGATACAATTCCAGTTTTTAGGAAAATTTTTTCAAAAATTCTTTTAATTGATAAATCAAAAGTCATTTTAAGTGAAATTTTTTTTAATAATTTTAAATAATCTTGAGGCATAAAGCCCCAAAGGATAAGAATTAAATAAGTATTTTTATTGTTAAAATTATTTAAAATTTTATATGTATCAAAATTTAAATTTACTATTGATAAAATGATCTTTTTAACATTTTCATTTTTTTTAATATTTTTTTTTAACTCTTTTATATTTTTAAATTTTTTTACATATGGTCCTTTCACTTTATTGGGATCTTTGTTGTTGTGATTATGTAATTTTGATATATCCCAAAATTCAAAATCTTTTCTAAAGAGCTTCAATAGATCACCAATATACCAACTTTGGTAAATTTTTTTAGTCAATGGTACAACTGAAAATACAATTAATTTCTTTTTACTCATTTATGATTAAATTAAAATATTTCTTGGTCATAAGTTCTGCCGTGTATTTCTTTTTATAATCTTCATAACCGTTTTTAATAAATTTATTTCGTAATTTATGATTTTTTAATAAGTGTATTATTTTTTTTGCAAATAATTTTGTGTCAAATTTTTTTACGAGATAACCATTGTAGTTATTTTTTATTATTTCATTCAGTGATTTTATTCTATAAGCCAAAACAGGTATTTTGTAGAAAAATGATTCTACTACTACGTATCCAAATGCTTCTTTAAAAGATGGAATAACTATCAAATCAGAGGTAGAATATATTTTTTCAATATTTGGTGTAAACTTTTTCAAAGTTATAATATCATTTAATCCATATTTATTTATGTCTGTTTTTATAATTTTTTTTTCAAATTTATTCCCATCTCCATAAATAAAAAGCTTAAGGTTTTTATTCAGTTTTTTAAGGTAAAACATAGTTTTTATAATATTTTGAAATCCCTTGTTTGGTTCATAAACTGCGAGCATTGAAATTTTTTTAAATTTATTTTTCTTATATAAAAAATTACTTTTCTTTTCCAAATTACAACCGTTAAAAATAAATTTTTTTTTCGAATTTTTTAATATTGGTCTTAATTTTAAGGAATTTATACAAGCTTTACTTACACTGATAAAACCTTTTGAACTTAATAAAACTTTTTTATCAATTATATTTCTTAAATAGTTTTCAACAAAATGAATTTTTGATTTTTTATATTTACAATGACTATGAAAATTATACCATGGTAAGTCATTGGGTTTGTATCTTTTCCATCCAAATAAAGCAGAGTTACATGCTTCTCCCCCATAGTAGCCACCGTTAATTATCAATATTTTGTCTATTTTATTTTTTCTATAAATTTTTTCAAAGTAATTTGGTTTAAAATATATTGAATTAAATAATAAAATATACTTCATAATTTTAATTAAAAATTTTAAAAAAAAGTTAGAGGTAAATTTAAAATTTTGAGTTAAAAAATAATCATATTTTATGTATTTTATGTTTCTCTTTATTTTTTTTTTATAGTCAATTATTCCTTTATGATTTTTATTATAAATTATAAATAAATTATCTTTTTTTCTTGGCCAAAAATTAATGAGATTTATTACAAAAGTATCTAAACCGCCTCTCTTATCATTTTGAATAAAAAAACCGATTTTCATTTTATTATTTTTGATATTTTACAAAATCGATCGCTAAAACATTAGAATTAAAGCAAAAACTATGAGTTCCTCTAATATTTTTGAAAAATTTTGGTTCTATATTTGTTAAAATTTCTTCTTCATAATCATTTTCATTTAAGGTTTTAATTATAGAAATACCCGATGATTTACCATACATATCAAAGTCTTGTCTTTGAAAGACTCTGTAAATTTTATCGCTCTGAGGATAGATCATGCCACCATTTCTTGCTTGATTTGAATCAAAGATAACTGGGTTATTTTTGTGAGGTATCCAATCTTTAGAAATTAGATTGTCAGAGTAAAAAATATGAAGTTCTGATGAATGATCGCCAGTCTTTGAGGAGTCTATATTTGTGAACATCCAGTACTTATTATTAAATTTAATGATATTCGTATCTGCTGCACTTACGTTTTTCATTAATATTTCCTTGAGTTCCCATTTAAGTGGAAATTCTAAACACTTGTAAATTCTTATATCTTTTGCTTGATGACTTTCAGGTATTAAAAAAATATCATTTTCACTTTTAATTATAAATGGGTAAGAAAGATGGAATTTTTCTTCAATAGCTATCCCAATTTCTTTATATCCGTTTTTGTTTATTTCATAAGCTGAAATTACACCTTTATTTAATTGAATATCAAAGTTTTCGGCAAATAAAATTGTTTTACCATTATAATTTACAACAAAAGGATCTGCTAAAAACCTATTAGTAGGATTTTTAATAATTTTAGATTTTCTCAAAACTGAGTTTTCCCAATCATCTGTAAACTGATAAGCAATATGCCACTTATACTTAAAACCTAAAAGCTTACTAAAAATTTTTTTTAATCCAAGCACAAACGATCTTAACAAATATATTGCAGACTCATAATAATTTGGAAATTTATATAATGGATATGAATAAGGAGTTTTTGAAAAAAAATTTATTTTTCCATTTTTGTAAGAAAGTTTTTCAATAGTATGATGTAAAAAAATATTCGATTTTACACATAGATTACAATAGTTAAGCATATATAAAAATGATGTTCCTATTTTGCCTTTAAAAATTACATCACCTCCATCAAGTTCTTCGGTCAAACGTTGAATAATAAAACCAGTTGAAGGCTCTTTATTAAAAACTTCCCAAAAGCCTGCAGGACCACCTCTATTGATATTATTATCACCATGATGAAAAGAAATAATACCCAACCGACATATGTTTAAAACATTACCTTTTAAAATTCCACTTCCTGCTCTAACTAGTAAATCTAAATTTAAATCTTTAATTTTTTCTAAATCGGTTTCTTTGTATCTATAAAATATTCCAGATCTTGAAATATCAGGAATTACGTGAACTTTCTGAACATCAAATTTTGAAATGGGATGTTTTAAAAAAATCTCTTTGAAAGAATTTTTTTTTTTTACTAAATAAGTCTCTATTTTTGTAATAATTTTAAAAAAAAAACGGTCTAGCAATCTGTCATTATGTTTTTTATCTAAATTATTTGTTTTTTGAATTATTAGAGCATCAATAGAATAATATTTACTATCAAGGCTTTTTTCATATAAATCATTGGTGAAGTAAGTTTGATTTCCATCATCCACTATTATTCCCACTTTAAGTTTCTGAAAATTATTCATAAGATTTATTAATTAATTTAATACTAATTCTTACTAAAAAAAAATATATAAATTTTTGAAATTAATTTCGACTTAAAAACGTTAAAATCTGTATTATTTATAAAATTAGTAAATCTCATTTTTTTAATCTTCAATTAAATCAGATTTATGAGAAAAGTTTATAAGATTTTTTTTATTATGTTTTAAAGAATTGCTTTAATTTACAAATCTTTAATTTTCCATATCGCAAAAAATTTATTACTATCAAACTCACCTTCATAATTATCATTTAAAATTATATAAGGTTTAGGTAGATTAAATGGATCTTTGGTTAAATTTATAGGCCTCCATTTATCTGGTTTCTTACTTAAATCGTTACTATATTTTTCTGAAAATATTGTACTGCCAAAAAAAGTAGAATTAGACTTTTTAATGTTATTTAATGTTTCAATAATTTCATTATTATCAAAATGTACCAAACAATCTCTATTTATAATTAAATCATATTTCTTTAAGCTATCTTTAATAATGTCAATTTTAATAAATTTTAAATTTTTCTTTCCATATTTTTTTTTATTATCTTCAATAATTTCATCAACTATGTCTGCACCCGTATAATCTAAATGGTCAAGTTTCATCTGAGACATCCAATAATAATCACCACAAGGTGCGTCTAAAATGGTATTTATATTTTCTCTTTTTATGAATTCAAACAAGTCCCTTCTTATATTTTGGGTTGCGCTCATTTCTGAGCCAGATCCAGAAAAAGATATTGAAGTACTACTTTTCCAGTATGAAAATTTATAAATAAGTTTAAATTTTTCTTCCCTGTTCTTAGATCTTATGTAAATACCAATTAAGAAGTCTTTAAAATATTTAAAAATGCTTGTAATTTTTTTAAGTAACATTGTACTTCTATTAACATATTTATTATTAACAATATAAGTATAAATTGTGGATAAAAACTTATTTTTTTTAAATGGAAGATCAGCTCTGATGGCTGGCTTGATGTTATTACAACTTCAAAAAGATGATGAAGTATTAATACCTCAATTTATATGTGACTCAGTGCTTTATCCTTTTAAAGATTTAAAAATAAAAACAAATTTTTACAAAGTAAAAAAAAATTTGAATCCAGATTGGATTGATATTAATAAAAAATTTTCAAAAAAAACAAAAGCCATTATGATGATACATTATTTTGGTTTTCCAACAGAAATAAAAAAATTTTTAAAATTTAAAAAAAAAAATAAAATTTATTTAATTGAAGATTATTGCCACGGATATACTGGTAAAAAAAATAAAATTGAATTGGGTAATATTGGCGATTTCTCTTTTTCATCATTAAAAAAAATATTTCCAGATACTATCTCTGGTGGAATATTAAAAATTAACAACAAGAAACTATCAAACATTAATTTAATTAGAAATTTTAAAAATTATAAAAATTATAAATTATTTTTTGAAATTTTTAAAAAAATTAAATATATAAAAAGTAAAATTGAAAAAACAAAATTTTTTTTATCTAAAAACTCAAGATATGCTTCTTATCAGTCAAACACATCAAAAAACAAGAAAAATTATTTTTATGGAGATTTAGAGTCTTTTAAATTTTTATCAAAAAAAAATTTTGTTTATGAAAAAAAAAAAAGATTTTTAAAATATAAGAAAATAGAAAAATTATTAAAACGAGAAAAAATTTATCCACTTCTAGATTTAAAAAATAATTCATTATTACCATGGTATTTTGTAGCAAAAGTAAAAGAGGATAAAAGAAAACATATATTTAGAAAATTAAGTAAGATCGGCTTGAAAGTATTTTCTTGGCCAAATTTTCCAAAAGAACTTGAAAAAAATAAATTAAATATGAAATTATGGAATAGTATTATTTGTGTGAATTTAATTTGAAAAGATGAGTATGAAATTTTATTTTAAAATTGATAATTATATTAATCAAGAGCTTAGATTAAAGTGGGTAGAGTTAGAAAAAAATAGTTATTTAAATTTTTTTCAATCTATTGAATGGATTGAATATTGGAATAAAATTTTTATAGAAACTAAAAATGTTCACTACAAACCTTTTTATGTATCAGTTTATCACAATGAAGCCCTAGTTCTTGTTCTTCCACTATGTATAGAAATAAAAAAATTTAATGTTAAAGTTCTTAAATTTATTGGTGAACCTTATAATGACATTTGTTTTCCAATAATTAAAAAAAATTACGAGTTTGATTTTAAAAATTTTAATTTATGTTTTGAAGAATTTTTAAAAAAAAATAAAAATAAGTTTGATTTAATTTATTTAAAAAATTTATTAAATCATAATAAGTTTTGTGAAAACCCCCTTCTCCAAAATAAAAGAATATTTAAGTCTGATATCAATTATTATATTCATCTTAAAGATTGGCAGAGTTATTTAAATGAAATAGGCTCTGGAAAAAATAATGAAGTAAATAAAAAAATAAAAAATTTAAAAAAAGAAGGTGAATTAAAATATGAATTTGATAACAAGTCAAAAAAGACTGAAATTTTAAGCTTTATTATTCATCACAAAAATAAACAATTTAATTTAAAAAAAAAAAGAAATATTTTTTATTTTCAACAAAACAAGAAATATATAGAAAATTTAAATAAATTTGAGCCGGCAATATTTAGTTATTTATCATTAAACGATGAAATTATAAGTGCTCATGTTGGATATCTACATAATCATAATTTTTATCATATAATGCCAACACATAACATAGATTATAATAAATTTTCACCAGGAACTTTGCTGTTATCGAATATGATAAAAAGTTCTTGTGAAGAAAAAGAAATTAAAAATTTTGATTTTACAATTGGATCTGAAATTTACAAAATGAAATGGAGCAATAATAAAAATATTTTATATACATATTTGTATTATACAAGTTTAAAAGGTTTTATTTATAATTTATTCTTAAAATTTAAAATTAAATTCATTAAAAAATATTTAATAAGAAAAAAATGAAAAAACTTGGAGTATTAAATTTAAAATTGATTAATATTCAAAGTTTCACTCAATCAAAATTTTTTTTAATTATATTATTTTTATTGCTTCTTATAAGTAGCTACAGTTTTATAAATTCTATGATACCGGTTTATTTAGTTTGTTCTTTTGCAATAATAATAAATTTAAACAAATTAAAATTAAGTAAAAAAAATATAATTGGTTATCTGTTATTTATATTATTTATAGGTATAACTTTATTAAATTCCGATAATTTTATTTTTAGTTTAAGAGTATTCAGGTATTATTTTGGATTTTTAATATTTTACTTATATTTAAATTTGATAGATATTAAAAATCTTAATTATAAAAATATTATAATTTTTTTAATTTATTGGGTAATTATAGAGTCATTATTGATCAATACAATTATTGATCCTGGCCTAATTCAACCAGATTTTAGAGATACGACGTTTTTAGGTTTTTATTATAGACCATGGTCTTTTAACTCAAATCCAACAGCAACAGCTTGTATTTTAATTTTTATGTATTACTTCATTGAAACCTCACTTAGAGTAAACTTAGGAATTAAAAATCTTTTTTTACTTTGTATAGCTATACTTCTTTTATTTAGTACTACTGGTTTTGCATTATTAGCCATTTTTTTATTCTTAAAATTCATTATTGATGATAAATATAAAATTATTAATTTTTTTATATTAAGTGTATTTACAATAATTCTATTAAGTATTGAAAATTTATATCCAAGTAATTATTATAGTATAACTGATAAATATATTAATTTTGAAAAAATTTCTTCTAAATATCTTCTAGAAATTTATGATTACAAATTAAAACAATCTATTGATTTTATTTTTCAATTTATAAACAGGCCTATTTCTAATTTAATTTTGGGAGCCAACATTTACAATTTTTCATCGTGTGAAAAAATTTATATAACTGCTCAGGATATTTGTCATTTATTAAAACAAAAAGGTATTGGCGGAGATTTTTCTATTCTAAATATCTTATCTCAAATAGGCTTATTAGGAACTTTTACTTTTGTATTAATGTTTATTTTACTTAAAAATAACAATTTAAAATTATATAAATTATACATTTTAATAATTGTTTCATTTTTGCATTATTCAACTATTTTTATGCCATTAGGACAATTATTTTTAGCTTTTATTTTATCTAATAATTTTCGCAATGAACCAAAATTATAAAATTTCAGTTATTGTTCCTTATTTTAATGAGCAAAGAAAAATTATTAAAACTTTAAACGCTTTAAGAAAACAAACATATAAAAAATTTGAGGTTATAATGATTAATTCAAATTCTACAGACAATAGTTTTAAAATCGTAAATAACTGGATTGCTAAAAAAAAAGGTAAAATCAAATTTAAAAATTATAACAAAAAAACTTCTTATCCATCTTCCTCTAAAAATGCTGGTATCAAGTGTTCAAATAATGATTGGATTGCTTTCATGGATTGCGATTTAAAGTTTTCAAAAAATTGGCTTCAAACTCAAGTTGAATTTTTGAAAAAAAATAAAACTTCGCATGTAATGGGATTATGTCATTTCACTGGTTTTGATATGATGGATAAAGTTTATGTTTCACAAACTTGGGGTTATAATTCAAAAATTGCGGTAATACCCTCATCTATATTTCATAAATCATTATTTAAAAAAATAGGTTATTTTCAGAAAACAAGAGCTGGATATGATAGAATTTGGAAAAATAAATTAAAAAAATACAATAAAAATTTAGAAGTTAATAATAAATGTTTAATTAAATATCAAACATATAATCATGCAAATAGTTACATAAATTTCCTTAAAAAAATATTCAATTACTCAATTTCTTCTTTCAAAGTAAAAGGTAATAATCAACCAAAAATTTACTTGTTAGTTTTTATGTTATTTGTGTTTATATCTTTAAAAGGATTTAAATATGTTGTTTTTATTTCACTTTTATACTTAATAATTAGATCTTATTTATACCCTTTAATTAAATCTAAGAAAATAGATTTAAGAATTTCTTCAATATTTTTTTTGCCAATAGTAGGTTTATCAATCGATTTTATAAGATTTCTCGCTTATTGTTTATGTATTTTAAGACTTAAGTGAATTTTCTGTACCACTCTAAAGTTTTGTAAATACCTTTATTTAATGGAGTAAAAAAACTACTTTTTATTTTCAAAAATTTTTTTATTTTAGCATTATTTATCTTAACATCTTTAACTTCTGTTGGATTTTTTTTTGCATAAGCATACTTTAAATTTACATCAATATTTTTCATAATATTTAAAATTTGATTTACAGAAAATGACTCACCAGATGCAATATTGTAAGATCCATGCTTTAATTTAAAACTTTTGTATATCAATTTTACTAAGTCTTGAACATAAATAAAATCTCTAGTTTGTTTACCATCTCCAAATATTAAAATTTTTTTATTTAATAAAATATTTTTAATACAATTATGAATAAAACTTTTTTTGTGTACAGAGTATTCTCCATATACATTAGAAAATCTTAAATTAACTGTTTCTACTTTGTATAACTTAAAAAACACATTAGATATTTCTTCATTAAATTTTTTTGTTAGTCCATAATATGAAATAGGAAATTTATGACTATCTTCTCTAGAGGCATTAATGTTATCCCCGTATATTGCTCCACCTGTAGAAGCGTTTATTATTTTTACTTTTTTTTTATTTCTTCTAACAATGTTTAATATGTTAGAAAATCCAACAATGTTTTGTGAAATACAGTAGTTTGGTCTTTTGTCAGACTCCAATACCCCAGTTTGACCAGCTAAATTTATAATAATGTCAAAACTAATTAATTTTTTTTTAAGAAGTGATAAGTTTCTAGTATCACAATAAATTATATCTCTTTTATTAAAATACTTATAATTAATTTTAACTTTGAAATTATCTAAAATTTTTACATTTAGTTTTTTTTCTTTTAAATATTTATAAAGGTTTGTTCCAATAAAACCTAGGCCACCAATAATTGCAATTTTCATCGCAAAATGTATAACAGATATAATCCTAAATTAAATTAAATTGATTTAATGAATCAAAAAATAATTAATTACTCCTCAATTTTACTTTATATACTTCCTTACTCCTTTATAGTGGGACCACTAGTATCAGAATCTCTTATTTTAATTTGTAATATTTCTGTTGTTTACATTATAATTAAACATAAAGAGTTTCATTTTTTTAAAAAAAAATTAATAATTTTTTTAACAATAATTAATTTATATTTAATTTTTTCATCCTTATTATCTGAACATATTCTTTTTTCATTAAAATCCTCTTTTTTTTATTTTAGGTGGATATTACTTGTAGTATCAATTTATTATATAGCATCAAATAATAAAAATTTTTTAAAATATCTTTGTTTGAATTTTTTTGTTTCTTTTCTAATATTTTTTTTAGACAGTCATTTTCAGTTAATTTTTGAAAAAAATATTTTAGGATATAAAATTTTAGTTCCCCATAGAATTTCAAGTTTTTTTGCTGATGAACTTATATTAGGAGGCTTCGTCTTAAAAATACTTCCATTGTTGTTAGTTTGTTTTTTTATGTACAAAAAATACTTTAAATATCCAAAAGCTTTATTTACAATTCTAGTTGCATTAGTTTTTTCCACAATAATAATAAGTGGTGAAAGATCTGCGATATATTTATTTTTAATTTTTTTCTTAATATTTTTTGTAATAAATTTACATAAGTTCAATAAGGAATTTATTAACTTCTTCTTAGTTGTTTTTATATTTTTTGGCTCGGTTTATTTTTTTAGTGACACTTATAAGTTGAGAATATTTACAAATTTTTATAATTCAATTTCAAACAAAGTGTTTCATAATGAAATTGGCAGATCAAAATTTAAGAATTTTTCATTATTCTCATACGAACATGAAAAACATATCACTAGTGCTTATCTAATTTTTAAAAAGAGTGACTTTAAAACAAAATTAATAGGAATCGGACCTAAAAATTTTAGAAATTTTTGTGACATAAAAAAGTATTGTGATTATGAAAATTGTTGTAGCTCACACCCACACAATATACCGATTCAGATTTTGGCTGAAACTGGATTAATTGGATTAGCTTTGCTAATTTTTGTTTATTTAAAATTAATTCAAATTTTATGGAAAATTTTTCTATCTAATTTTAAAAACAAAAACACTCGGACAAATTTTATCGAAAATTCTTTAGTCTTAGGAATTTTTATTTTATTGTTTCCTCTTTCAACATCGGGTAATTTTTTTCACAATAAATTTAATATTATTTTGTTTACTTTAATAGGTTTTTGGCATGCTACAAAAATAAAAAAACAACACAAAAGTCTTTAATTTTTATTTGGCATAAAGAGCACCAATCCAATTGATATAATAAATCCAACAAATATTGACAAAATTACAATTTTAAATTTACTAATTCTATTGTCAGTTATCTGCATGGTACTTAGATTAATTGAAACAAACTCTATACTATTGCTTTTATTTAATAAACTTTCCAAATTTACAATTGTGCTTCTAAGTTCTGATATTTCTCTTAATTGCTCTAATGAGTCAGTAGATAGAATATCAATTTTTTTAGATGTACTTTCTAGCTTATGTTTAACGGTAGTATTAAAATTCTCTTTAAAGTTTTCATTAGTTATACTTAATATTTTTTCTAAAAAAATATTTACATTCTGATTTTGTTTAAGCTTGAGAATATCTATTAGTAAAGAATGTTGGTTGGCAGAATTATCCTTAATTATTCTTGTATTTTTCTTTAAATCTTCAAAATTTAACAATTGTTCATTTTTACTTAATATTGTGGTGATCAGCTCTTGTTCGTAACTACGTAAAAAACTTAAAGGTGAATAGTATAATGAATATAAGCTATCAATGTTTTTCTTATTAGTTTGTCTAGTCTTCGGATTAAAATTATAGGAAAATTCTGGAAAATTTTTTTCAAATTCGATGACTGAAATTGGGTGAATTCTTAATTTATAATTTTCAATTATTTTTTTGTTTGTTTCCCATAAATATGCACAAATTGGAATCACAATAACTAAAAATAGAGGAATAAATTTATATTTGTAAATTTTAACTACTAGATCACTTAAATTTTCTACTTCATTTGAATTCATTATTATTATTTATATTTTGTTTGTAATAATATCAATATAACTTTTTTTGTTAAATTTATGATGATTTATGTTCTATTTTAAAAAAAGATAATAAGATGGAAACGTAGAATGCTACATATGAATACCTAAAATATGAAGTAAATGTATTTGTATAAATACCAATTAATATAAGAATAATTAGTAAATTAATTGTTATCAAGGATTTTCTAAAAAAATAATAAAATACAATTTGAACAAATAATATTTCAAATGCCAAATAGTAGAATAAATAGCTTTTAGTAAAAAAAGAAAAACTCCCACTTATAAAAATAATAGGCCAAAGTCCTGCTCTTATTAATGATCCAGCTTTGTATTCTGCAAAACTAGGTACTTGATCAAATCCTCTACCTCCGAGATCTGCTACATTTCTAGATTTTAAAAATTCTTTAATTGATATAACGAAATCTTGGTGAGTATAATCATAGTCGTTATAAATAATCCTAAAAAATAATATTAATAAAAATATTATGATAAGAGACAAAAGTGAGACAAAAATTTTTTTGTTGAATCTTTTATAGTCTAAAAATAAAATATAATAAATTATTGCTCCAAATCTTAACGGCGTGGCAAGTAAAAAACTGACAATTAATGAATATATATTTTGATAAGTAAAAAAAATAATTAAAGTAAATAATACAAGACTGTCTTTAAGTATATTGATTGTTAAATGACATCTATAAGGCAAAAATAGAACCAAAGATAAAAAAATTAAATTTTTATGATCAAAAGCTCTTTTTTTAAAATTTTTAAAATAGTAATTAATAATTAGTATATTTAGAATTAAATGAATAATAATGTTAAACTGAATAACATATCTATAAAAAGTATTATGAAAAAAAGTAAGAGATTTAATTGAATTTATTTTTTCATGGAACTCAAAAATTAAGTTGATAATTGAGGGATATAATGCATTAGAAAAGAATTTAGTATAAAATATTTTAATATTTTCAAATAAACCTAATTTGAAAGATAAGTTTGTATATCTTGAAAAATTTTCAAAGTAATATACGGAATCAGGGTGATATTGTGGTGAAATTCCAATTATTCTTCTTTCAAAATATAAAAAAAAATAAATATAAATCGTTGATAAAATAGTTATAAAAATAAAAATTATGTATTTTTTTATTTTTTTATTTTCATCTAAAAACATAATAGAATTTATTAAATATATTAATGGATAGTAAAATTCTATTAATAAATAGGTATTTAGTATCACTTTTGCCTATAACATTAATTTTTAGTATTTTTTTAGCAGATTTAATTGTTGTATGTACTTCAATTATTTTTTTATTATTTATTTTTAAAAATAAAAAATTTGACTTATTTAACAATCTTGAATTTAAAATTTTTCTTATATTATATTCATCGGTACTTCTAAGCCTAATATTATCTGATTTAAAACCTGATAATTTTATAAAAGGAATTGGTTATTTTAGATTTGGAATATTAATATTATTAATAAAATATTTGATCGATTATGATAAAAAATTCTTAAATCTTTTTGTAAGAATTACGATTTATTCAATAATAATATTATTTTTTGGAGTTTTGCTGCAAGTTTTAGATTTTGAACCTATTTCTGAGTTAAAACCATATTCAAGATTTACAAGTTTTTTTCATGATGAAGCTGTATTAGGATCATATTTAATTAAAATTTTACCCCTTATAATCGGAATCCTTGTTTATCTAAAAAAAGAGAAACTAGCATACTTTGTTCTATTTCTTGTTTGTGTTATGATATTTCTTTCCGGAGAAAGATCAGCTATTTTTTTATTATTATTTTTTTTATTTTCTTTATTTTTTTTAACAAAAATTTATTCAATATTTATAAAAGGTATTCTGATAGCATTAATAATAATATCCTCTTATTCTGTTTTAAAATTATTTCCAGAAACTAAATTTAGAGTTTACAATAAAACCTTATATCAACTTGGTATCATAGAGCCTGAGAGAAAGTATGTTGAATTTGAAGTATCAAAAGATAAGTGGATTGGCGTTATAAAGGAAGATTATTTTATTCCTTTAAAATATTATTTAATGTTTAAAACTTCTATAAATATTTTTAAAGATAATTATTTTTTTGGTACTGGGGTAAAATCATTTAGAGAACAATGTAAAAAAAATAAATATTATATAATTGAAAATTATTCAGCATTTGAAGATAAACCACATGATTATTATCCTGGTTATACTGGTATAGATGGTTGTTCTACACATCCACATAATTATTATTTTCAACTTTTATCAGAAACAGGAATTTTTTCCTTTATAGTTGTTATTTTTACTTTTTTTTACTCTTTCTATAACTTTTTTAGTCGAGAAGAAATTTATCTAAAAATATTATATTTAAGTCTAGTAATGAATTTGTTCCCTTTTGTTTTTACCGGTTCTTTTTATAATAATTTTTTATCCATACTAATTTACTTGCCTATTGGTTTTTTACATGTAAAAAATATGAAAGAGGTTTAAATTTTTTTTAAATACCAAATTAATTATATTTATTTTTTATTGATATGAGAATTATTGTTTTAGGGGGTGATGGTTTTTGTGGGTGGGCTTCAGCTTTGAGACTTTCAAGGAAGGGGCATGATGTTTATATATTTGACAACCTTTCTAGAAGAAAAATAGATAAAGAACTGAACGCCTCCTCTTTAACACCCATCAAATCAATTTATCAAAGAATTAAAGTTTGGAACAAAATTAATAAAAAAAAAATAAAATTTTATAAAATTGATATTTCAAAAGAAATATTAAAATTAGAAAGCCTTATAAAGAAAATTAGGCCAGATACGATTGTTCATTTTGCAGAACAACGATCCGCTCCCTATAGTATGATAAATCTTAAAACTAGAAATTATACTTTATCAAACAATATTCTTACTAATAATAACATTCTTTATTTAATTGCTAAATTGAAGAGAAATATTCACTTAATTCACCTAGGTACCATGGGAGTTTATGGTTATGATTTTAGTAAATTTTTGTTACCAGAGGGATATTATAAAGCAAAACTTTTTATAAAAAAAAATATAATTAATACAAAAATTCTGCATCCTGCTAATCCTGGTAGTATTTATCATTTGACAAAAGCACAAGACGAACTTTTATTTCAATTTTACCAAAAAATGTATGGCTTAAAAATAACTGACTTACACCAAGGTGTTGTTTGGGGAACAAACACTAAGGAGACGTTGTTACATCCTGATTTAATAAATAGGTATGACTATGATGGAGATTATGGAACAGTATTAAATAGATTTATTATGCAAGCTGCACTTAATTATCCCTTAACTTTGCATGGTAGTGGAAATCAAGTTAGACCTTTTATTAATATTAATAATACAGCTGATTGCATTCTTTTAGCAGCACAAAACAAGAAAAAGTTTAACGAAGTTAAAATTTTTAATCAATTAACCGAAACCTTTAGATTAAAAAATCTTGCAAAAAAAATTCAAAAATTAACTAATTGTAAAATAATGCATCACAAAAATCCTAGAATAGAAAATGAGAATAATACTTTGGTAGCTAAACCGATGGGTCTCATTGAATTAGGTCTAAAGCCAATAAAATTAAGTGATAATTTAATTAAAAATGAACTGGCTGTTTCTAAGAGATACTCTTTTAGAGCAGATTTAAATAAAATAAGAGCTAAAAGCCAATGGAGAATTTAATTTTTTTCCAATTTTATGAATTTTTATTTAATATCTAATTCATTCAAGTCCTTTTATTTGTTTAGAAAAGATATTATTCGTAAGTTATCAAAAAAATATAATATAATTTTAATAGCAAATTCAGACTCTTATTCAAATTATTTTGAAAAAAAAAATAAAATTACATGTGTAAAATTAAATAATGTTTTTAATAATAAAAGCATATTTAAAAATATTATTTTTTCTGTAAGATTAATCTACTTATTTTCACTAAAAAAACCCTATATAGTTCAAACTTATACAATTCATCCAAATATTTTATGTATACCAATTGCAAAACTATTCTTTGCTAAAACTTCTGCAATGATAACTGGAATGGGGGCAACCTCAATCACGAGAAACTCTGTTGTAAAAAATCTGATTAATTTTTTTTATAAGCTGTCCTTTTCTTTCTGTGATCATTTATTTTTTGTGAACTCTGATAATGAAAAATTTTTTAAATTAAAATTAGGTTTAAAGAAAAAATCAACAAGAATCTTTGGTGCAGGTGTATCAAAAAAAAAATTAATCTTAAAACAAAATTTTATTAAAAATAAATATAATTTATATAATACGTTTAATATTCTTTTTTTAGGTAGGATTATAAAAGAAAAAGGTGTGATAGATTTAATAAAAATCTTTAAATTATTAAAAATAAAAAATAAGAAATTAATTTTCATAGGAGATATCGACAGATCAGGATTTTCTCAAAATATAAACAAAAAAATATTTAATTACCCGAATATCATTTTTTTGGGTCATATTAAAGATGCAGAAAATTATTATGATTTAGCAAATTTATTTATTTTACCTTCATATACAGAGGGTATGCCCACAACTTTGATGGAAGCAATCAAATATAAAGTCCCAACACTAACTTATAAAATACCAGGTGTTATTGATGTTATAAAAGATAACATGAATGGATGTACGGTTAATCCTGGAGAAATTAATCAGATGATAAACAAAATTTATAAAATTTATAATAATAAAAGTTATAGATTAAATTTGATAAATAACTCAAACAAAACACTTATTAAATTTGATAGAAATAAAATAATTGATAAAGTTTATAATGTTTACGAAAATCTTTAAAAATAAAAATTATGTTAATTATTTTTTTACTCTTTAATTTTATATTATTTTTATTGTTTAATAAATTTTATAAAGTTATTGCAATTTACGATAGTCCAAATTCAATATTAAAAAAACATGATAAGAAAATGCCAGTCTATGGTGGAATAATTTTTTTTTTAAATTTTATTTTATTTTTCTTTTTAGATTTATTTTATTTTAATTCTTTTTTTGAAATATTTAGCAGAACTAATATAGTTTTATTAATATCATCATCAGCTATTTTTTTAATGGGATTATTAGATGATAAATTTGAGTTAGATGCAAAAAACAAAACTTTACAAATAATCTTTTTCTCAATTTTGCTTATAATATCAAGTGAGGTTTTTCATGTCAGATCAATTTATCTTGAAAATTTAGGAAATATTAATTTAAATAATTTTTCAATTATATTCACAATTTTATGTGTGTTTACGTTTGTTAACTCCTACAACATGCTTGATGGGGCAGACTTAAATATAGCTTTGTATAATTTTTTTATATTAGCTGTTTTGTTCTATAAAACTAATTATAACGAATTAATCCTAGTTTTTTTAATTTCAAATACACTATTTTTCTTTCTTAATTTAAGAAATAAGACTTTTTTTGGTAATAATGGCTCTTACTTTTTTAGTTTTCTGATCGGTTTTTTAATAATTTATTTTTACAACACAGAAGTACTTTATGAAAAAAATATTATTTTAATAATGCTTTGCCCTGTAGTTGAATTAATAAGATTGTTTTTAACTAGAATAATAAGTAATAAAAATCCATTTATTGGAGATAGGAATCATTTACATCACATTTCACAAGATTTTTATGGAAAAAAGATTGGAATTGTTGTTTGCAATTTACTCGTAGTATTACCCTTGGCTTTAGACCAATTATTAAATTTAAATCTTTGGTTTATAATTTTAGTATTTTTAATACTATATAGTTTTTTTATTATCATATTAAAAAAAAAAAATAAACTTGCAAAATAAATTTAAAAAAAAATTAGCAGAAATAATTTCATCATTATATTTTAAAGATGAAAAAAACTCATTTGCTCTGACATATCATTCTGTAAATAATACAAAAAATGATTTAACTTCAAAAATTTATCAGTTAGATGAACAAGAATTTAAAAACCAAATAAATTTTTTGATAAATAAAAATATTCAATTTAAAAAGCCTTCAAATTTATTTAAAGAGGATAGAGGATGTTTAATCACTTTTGACGATGGTTACAAAAGTATAATTAAAAATGCTTTAGATTTTCTTAATCAAAAAAAAATTCCATATATCCTATTTGTTTGTCCTTCTCAACTTTTGTCAAATTCAAAAGACTATATGAGTTTAATCGAATTAAAAGAGTTAGTTAATATGGAAAATGTTTACGTAGGTTCCCACTCCTTTAATCATATTAAGCTTAATGAACTAGAGGAAAAAAAAATAATTTCTGAACTTAAAGATAGTAAAAATTTTTTAGAACAAAAATTATCTGTCGAAGTAAACACAATATCTTATCCTTTTGGTGCTATTGATGACAGAGTGTTAAAAATTGCTGAAGAAATAGGTTATAAATCAGGATTTTCGACAAAATTTGATTTTATTAAACAAGGATATAATAAATTAAATTTGCCAAGAGTAGATATCTGGGATGGAGATAATTCAAAGATTTTTGAAAATAAAGTAATTGGTAAATGGAATTGGATGAGGTTTTTTTCAAAATATAAAATTTAAAATAATTATTTCTTTAATTTTATTATTTATCTTATATTAGAGTATTCATGAAAGTATTTATCTCAGGAATAGCAGGTTTTTTAGGATCTCATCTTGCAGAAATTTGTATTAAAAAAAAATACAAAGTTGTTGGTTGTGATACACTTATTGGTGGCACATTAGATAATTTAAGTGATCTTGATGTAGAATTCCACAAGGTGGATTGCAGTGATTTAGATAAAATGACTGAAATTATGAGAGGAGTAGATGTTTTATGTCATGCTGCAGCTTTTGCACATGAAGGACTGTCCAATGTATCACCAAAGTTAGTTTCTGAAAATAATGTAGTTGGATCTGTATCTACGTTCACAGCAGCAATAAAAAATAAAGTTAAAAGAATAGTTTTTTGTTCTTCAATGGCCAGATATGGAAATGCACCAACACCTTATGTTGAGGATACGAAACCTTTGCCTATGGATCCATATGGTATTTCCAAGGTAGCTGCAGAAGATATACTTAAGATTCTTTCTAAAACTTATGGTTTTGAATATAATATAGCAGTACCCCATAACATAATAGGTCCAAAGCAAAAATATGACGATGCATTTAGAAATGTAGCTTCAATAATGATAAATTTAATATTACAAAATCGTAGACCAACAATTTATGGAGATGGAAATCAGAAAAGATGTTTTTCTGATATTAATGATTGCATTCAGTGTTTAGAAAAGCTGATGTTTGATCCTGAGGTAAAATCCCAAATTGTTAACATTGGTCCGGATGAAGAGTTTATATCGATAAATGATTTATATGAAATGATATCAAATAAATTAAAATTTAATAAGGAACCTATATATGATAAAGCTAGACCAAATGAAGTATATCACGCTTTTTGTTCATCTGATAAAGCAAGAAAAATTTTATCGTATGAAACCAAAGTGCACCTTACTGAGTCGTTAGATAAAATGATCGATTACATAAAGCTTAAAGGTCCAAAAAAATTTGAGTATAATTATGATATTGAGGTAGAGACTGATATCACACCTAAAACTTGGACAAAAAAATTATTTTAATAATGCAGAAAAAGATTTTGAAGGATAATCTTACTACAATTATTTTGTGTGGTGGAAAAGGAAAAAGACTTTTTCCACTAACTAAAAGTTTACCAAAGCCACTTGTCAAAATAAATGGCACTGAGATACTTACATATATTTTAAAAAATCAGTTAAAATATAATTTAAAAGATATAATTATAGCAACTGGTTATAAACACAAATATTTTAAAAATTATCAAAAAAAAAATAATAAAAAATTTAAAATTAAACTAGTAAATACAAATGTTAAAGCTGATATTATTCAGAGAATTATTAAATGTGAAAAATATTGCAAGGACTACGTGATGGTATGTTATGGAGATACAATTGTAGATATAAATATAGATAAACTTATCAAGTTTTTTTTAATTAATAAAAAAAACATAGTATTGTCCTCATATAATTTAAAATCCCAATTTGGCTTAATGAAAATAACAAGATCAGGAAAAGTAAAATCCTTTGAGGAAAAACCAAATCTTAATCTTTTTTTTAATATAGGATATTTTCTTTTTAAAAGAGATAAATTTAAATATATAAAAAATTTTAGTAGTTTTAAAAAATTTTTAGAAAATAAAAATTCTTTAAAAATGTTAAGAAGCTTTATACATAAAGGAAATCATATTACAGTTAATACCCTCAATGAATTAAATGATGCAAAGAAAAAATTAAAAAATTTAAATTAATGAAAAAAAAATTTTGGAAAAACAAAAAAGTATTAATTACTGGTATAGATGGTTTTGTAGGTTCTAATTTATCAAAAAAATTAATTAAATTAGGATCAAATGTATCAGGTATAATTCTTAAGAATAATAAAAAATCTTTACTTTATTATGAAAAAATTAATAGAGATTGCAAATTATATAAGGGTGATTTAACAAATAAAAGTTTTGTAGAAAAAATTTTTAAGAAAAATTTTGAAATAGTTTTTCATCTTGCTGCTCAAGTTGAAGTTGGTATTGCTAATAAAAGTCCATACAATACATGGGAAAGTAATATCAGAGGTACCTACACAATATTAGATTCCATGTTAAAGAGTAAAAAAATTAAATCTATAATAGTCGCATCCTCAGATAAATCTTATGGAACATATCCAAAAAATAAACTTCCTTACAAAGAAGATTATCCATCAAAAGCAATATACCCATATGATGTTTCAAAAGCATGTGCTGATATGATTACCAGATCTTACTCTTCAGATTTATTTAAACTCCCGATAATAGTAACAAGATTTTCTAATATTTATGGACCAGGACAGCTTCACTTCAGCGCTTTAATCCCAGACATTGTTAGATCTTTAGTCCTAAAAAAAAAATTTATTCCTCGTGGAGATGGCAAGGATTTAAGAGATTATGTTTACATTGATGATATTGTTGATTTATATCTTTTATTATCTAGAAAATTATACTTTAAACCTAGTCTCACTGGTCAAATATTCAATGCTGGTATTAATAAACCAATAAAAGTAAAAGAAGTAGTAAAGAAATTTTATTTTTATAGGAAAGAATTAAAAAAGTATAAAGATATTGTTAATTTAATGAAATTAAAAAAAACAAAAGGTGAAATACCTTTTCAATATATGGATTACAAGAAATTAAATAAATATTTTGGTTGGTCGCCTAAATTTGAATTTGATGATACAATTCCTCATGTTTATGACTGGTATGAAAAATACCTAAGAAAAAAAAATGCATAAGTGCAATTTTTGCAGAAAAAAAATACCTTCGATAAAGGTTTCAAACTATTTTAATAAATTTGAAGAGGGTAAATTTTTTAAATGCTCAAGTTGCAAAATATATATAAATAATAAAATTACAAAAAAAATTTATACATCGTCTAAAAAAAATATTAATTCTTATTTAAATAAAAATATTTTATACTTTTTAAAATCATTATTTTTATATTTATATTTTTTGAAACTAAAAAAGTTCTTTCCAAACAAGGAAAATATAATTCTCGATTTTGGATCAGGATCTGGAGAGTTTTCAAATATTATATCGAAATCAAAAAATAGAATATTTTCATCAGACTATACATTTAATAAATCTTTATATAGTAAAAAAGTAACATTTATAAAGATTGAAAACTTATTTAAAAAAAAAAATAAAAACAAATTTAATGTTATTTTTTTAAGACATGTGTTGGAACATATTTACGATTTCAACAAATTAATTCCAAAACTCAAATTATTATTAAAGAAAAATGGAAAAATTATCATTGAAATTCCAAATTACCACAGTTTTTGGAGAGAAGTATTGAAAGGTAAATGGCCAGGTTTCTTTTATCCATATCATCATTATGTGTTTTCAAAACAATTTTTAATTAAACAATTTAAAAGCCATAAATTAAAAATAGTAAAAGTAAACTTTGTAGAACCTCCTATATTTGGAAGTTATTTTTCATCTATAGGTATTAACAGATCATTAAGTAAGTTTTTGTCTATAATTTTGTATCCAGTACAATTTATGATCTCTAAATTTAATTCTTCATCAGAAGGTATACTTTTTATTTTAAAAAAATGATTAATATAATTAGTTATATATTATTTTTTTTTGGAAATTTTTTATTTATATTATTTATACCTGACTTAAAAGTCCAAAGCTTTTTATATATTTATACATTAAGTAGTTTAATAGTTGGACCAACATCATTTATTTTTTTTTCAAAGTTTTTGAATCAGTATAACAAAATTAAAATTTTAATATTGATTTTGAGTTTATTAATTATTTTTTATAATAATAATAATTATCTTTATTTCGTTTATACTCTAAATATTTTTTTTTCAGATTTGTTTTCTTCTCAGATAAAAGGTAAAAAAATAAACTTTTTATTCAAAAGTTTATTATTCTTGTCTGTTACTCCTTTAATATTTAATTTTTATTCTTTTGAATTTACATTATTATTAAGGATAATCTTATGTATTGGTTTAATAGTTTTATTATTAATTATAAAGCCACTATATATTAAACTTGATATTGTTAATCCGCTTTTATATCAAACCATAACAAATATTAATTATTATGGTTCATTATTTATTTTAACATTAATTTTAGAAAAATTTACACTTAAAATAACTTATATAACTTTTCAAATTGGGTTTTCAATAATTCTTAAATATTATGACTTGAGAATAAGAAATATTATAGATAACCAAAAATTTAAAAATAATTTAAAATACATTGTATTAATTATTTTTTCTTTACCTTTAATCTTTTTTTTCAGAAATCCTTTTTTATCTGTATTTATTTTATATTATCTAAGTATTATTTTTTTCTTTTTAATGAAGTATAAGTTTTTAAATAAAAATGATTAAAGTTGGAATAATAGGTATAAGAGGTTTGCCTGCACGATACGGGGCATTTGATCAATTTGTAAACCAATTCGTAAATTATACAAATTTAAATAAAAAAGAAATTAAATTTTATATTTCTGCTGAACATACTCGCGAAAAAATTACTATTGAAAATGTTCATCAATTTTATTTTTATCGAGGAAAAAGTATTTTTATCTTATTAAATAACTTCATATCAATGGTGTATTTTTATTTAAGAGGTGTAAGAACTTTTTTATTTTTTGGTTACGGTCCAGTTATTTTTTTCCCATTATTAAATTTGTTAGGGTGTAAAATAATTTGTAATGTTGATGGAATTGAATGGAGGAGAGTAAACTCTAAGATAAAAAAAAATTATTTTAAGTTTTGTGAAAAGTTTCTTTCAAGAGTAAAAGTAAATTTAATTTTTGATTCTTTAGTAATAAAGAGATACTATGGCATTATACATCAATTGAGCGGTAAATTGTTATATTATCCATCTGATTTTGAATTAAAAGAAATTAACAAAAAGAAAAAAAACTATTCACGAAATTATAAAGTTATAGCAGTAATGAGGTTTTTACCTGAAAATAACATTGAAACTATTGTTAATACTTTTGTTGAATTAAACAAACAAAATATAAGTAATCATACATTATATTTAGTGGGTAATGAAAATGAATATTTTAGAGAAACTATAAAACCTAAAATGGTAGACATAAAAAATATTGTATTCTTGGGTCCAATTTATAATAGAAACAAACTTTATGATTTGTGGAGTTCATCAGATTATTATATCCATGGTCATAGTGTTGGTGGAACTAACCCAACTTTAATAGAAGCAATTAGCTTAAAATTGCCAATCATAGCATATAATTGCAGTTTCAATAAAAAAGTTTTGGGTGTTGGTGGCTTATTTTTTAAAGATTCAAAAGAATTATTAGAGATGATTAAAAGTGAAAAATTTGTAGATCAAAATTTAAACATTGATTTTAACCTCTTTAAAAAGGATTTTATTAACGAACAATATATCGAATTAATAAAAAGCCCATAAATTAGCGTCTAATTTATGTTTACAAATATTTTTTGTGATATATAAGGTGCCAGCCGGTGGTTATAGCGAAAGGGTTATACCCGATCCCATTCCGAACTCGGAAGTCAAGCCTTTCTGCGCCGATGGTACTTTGTCTTAAGATACGGGAGAGTAGGTCATTGCCGGCATTTAAAACTATGAAAATAAAAAGCTCATTAAAATCTATAAAAAAAAGAGACCTAAACTCGAAACTAGTTAGAAGAAGAGGTAGAGTTTATGTGATTAACAAAACTAATCCAAAATTTAAAGCAAGACAGAAATAAATTTTATGGATAATGAAAACCATAAAAATACATGGAATAATTTTACCAAGTTTGTTCTGTGGGGAACTGTCGCTGTCATAGTAGTTTTAGTTTTAATGGCATTATTCTTATTATAGACTTTTTTTAAATGAAAATCGGGTCTATATCAGAAAATCAAAATCTAGAGAAAAGAATTGCAATTACTCCAGAGATGGTAAAAAAATATACTTCTCTAGGATTACAGATATGTTTGAGTGAAAATTATGGTTCTCATCTGGGTATTAAAGATGAACAATATATAGAAATGGGAGTAAAAATTTCTAAAGATGAAATAGAAATTTTAAAATCATCAGACATTATTGTTCAGCTTGGTATGTTACCTGATGATAAAAGTTTAAATATAAACGAAAACCAGACACTAATTGGAGTTTTAAACCCTTATAATAATAAAGAAAAATTAGATAGGTTAGCTAAAAAAAAAATTAATCTTTTTTCATTGGAATTGCTTCCAAGAATTACAAGGGCCCAATCTATGGATATTTTATCGTCACAAGCAAATTTAGCAGGTTATAAAGCAGTCTTAGAATCGTTTGCAAATTTTGAGAAAGCTATACCAATGATGATGACTGCAGCGGGCACAGTTCCAGCTGCTAAGGTTTTAATTGTTGGTGCGGGAGTCGCTGGACTTCAGGCAATTGCAACAGCGAAGAGAATGGGTGCAATAGTTTTTGCTACAGATGTAAGAATGGCCTCTAAGGAGCAAGTTGAAAGTTTAGGTGGAAAATTCCTTACAGTTGAAGGTTCAGAAAATTTAGAAACTGAGGGCGGTTATGCAAAAGAAGCTTCAGATGATTTTAAAAAAAAACAGGAAGATCTTTTATCCGAAACTTTAAAGAAAATTGATATTGTAATTTGTACAGCTTTAATTCCAGGAAAAAAAGCACCATTAATTATCAAAGACAATATGATAGATAATATGCAAGCTGGCTCGGTTATTTATGACCTTGCTGCAATTCAAGGGGGGAATACAGCTTTTACAAAAGTAGACAAAATTATAGAGAGAAATGGAGTAAAAATAATGGGTGAAAGCAACATACTGAATAAGTTACCCATTTCAGCTTCAAGTTTGTATGCAAAAAATATGTTTAATTTTGTTGAGAATTTAATCGACAAAGAGACTAAAAAAATAAATATTAATTTAGAAGATGAAATTATAGAAAAAACATTAATTAGATAAATTATGGAAATAGATCCTTTAATATTTAGACTAAGTATTTTTATCCTTTCAATATTTGTAGGTTATTATGTGGTATGGAGTGTTACTCCCTCTTTACATACACCATTAATGTCTGTTACTAACGCAATTTCGTCAGTAATTATTGTTGGAGCTATCATAGCAGGTCTATCAGGAAATTCTGAGAGTGTTTTTAACACGTCGAGTATTTTTGGCTTTTTAGCAATATCCTTAGCGGCAGTTAATATTTTTGGGGGATTTCTCGTTACTCAAAGGATGCTAGCAATGTATAAAAAAAAGAAAAAAGATAAATAATGATTTCAGCAAATCTATCTGCAATTTTTTATTTAGTTTCAGGAGTACTGTTCATACTTGCCCTAAGAGGTTTGTCTTCACCTGAAACATCAAGACAGGGTAATTTCTTTGGAATTTTAGGAATGATTATTGCCATAACAGTTACATTTTTATCCACAGATAATTTTTCTACTGGATTTATCTTTGTACTAATTTTTATTTTAGTAGGAGGATCGATTGGTGCTTTTATAGCGTATAGGATACCAATGACTGCTATGCCAGAGTTAGTCGCTGGTTTTCATAGTTTAGTTGGTCTATCAGCTGTTTTTGTTGCAATTTCTGCTTTTTTAAATCCTGAAGCATTTAATCTGGGAGTACCTGGAAATATAAAACTTGGTAGCTTAATTGAAATGTCTATTGGAGCTGCAGTTGGAGCTGTTACATTCTCAGGTTCTGTAATTGCTTTTTTGAAATTGCAAGGAATTATGTCAGGTTCCCCAATTACATTTAAGGGTCAACATCCACTTAATGCTATAATTTTAGTTTCTATAGTTGTTTTGATTTATTTATTATGCTCATCACAATCATCTAATTTATTTTGGATACTCTTGGCTGTTTCTTTCTTAATCGGCTTTCTTTTAATTATCCCAATTGGCGGAGCAGACATGCCCGTTGTTATATCTATGCTTAACTCTTATTCAGGTTGGGCTGCAGCAGGAATTGGATTTACTTTAGAAAATACAGCTTTAATAATTACTGGAGCACTTGTTGGATCTTCTGGAGCAATCTTATCTTATATCATGTGCAAAGGAATGAATCGTTCATTCTTTAATGTCATTCTAGGAGGATTTGGAGCAACGGAAGACACCGCAAGTAATTCAAGCAAAGAACAAAGACCAGTAAAAAGTGGAAATGCTGATGATGCTGCATTTTTAATGAAAAATGCTTCATCAGTTATCATAGTTCCAGGTTATGGTATGGCTGTTGCTCAAGCTCAACATGCTCTAAGAGAAATGGTAGATACGCTTAAAAAAAATGATATTAAAGTATCTTATGCTATTCATCCAGTTGCGGGAAGAATGCCAGGTCATATGAATGTTTTATTGGCGGAAGCAAATGTTCCATATGATGAAGTTTTTGAATTAGAAGAAATAAACAATGATTTTGCTAATGCAGATGTTGCTTTTGTTATTGGTGCTAATGATGTCACAAATCCAGTAGCAAAGACGGATCCACAAAGTCCAATTTATGGTATGCCTGTTCTTGATGTTGAAAAATGTAAATCAGTTTTATTTGTAAAAAGAAGTTTATCTCCAGGGTATGCAGGCATTGATAATGACTTATTTTATAAAGAAAATACCTTAATGTTGTTTGCAGACGCAAAAAAAATGACAGAAGATATAACAAAAAATTTATAGGTAATCATTTGAAAACAAAAATATTTTGCGACATTGCAGAACTTAATTTAATTAAAAAATATAATAAAAAAAGAATTGTAAAAGGTTTTACCACCAATCCAAGCTTGATGAGAAAAGCAGGCGCTAAAGACTATCAAGTATATTCGAAAAAAATTCTAGAAAATTGTTCAAATAAACCTGTTTCACTTGAAGTATTTGCAGACAACAACAAAGATATGATTAAGCAAGGAATAAAAATTAATAATTGGGGAAAAAATGTTTATGTAAAAGTACCAGTTGTAAATTCAAAAAATAAGTTTACTGGGAAAGTTATTGAGGAATTAAATAAACAGGGTATTAAATTAAATATAACTGCAGTTTATAGTGCTACTCAAACAAAAAAAATTTTAAAAGTAATTAATAAAAAAACTAAAATTATAATTTCAATTTTTGCAGGTAGGGCTGGTGACGCAGGAAAAGACCCAATACCAGAAATTATAAAAAGCATTAAATTATCTAAAAAATATAAAAATGTTGAAATTTTATGGGCAAGCGTAAGAGAGCCATATAATTATCTACAAGCAAAACAATTAGGTTGTAATATAATCACGATACCCCCAGCAATTATTGAGAAAATAGAAAGATTTGGAAAATCTTTTGAACAATTAACAGTAGAAACAGTAAAGGCATTTGTCAAAGATAGTGTAAAATCAAAATTTAAACTTTAAAAATTGTTTATTTACAATGCCAAAAAAAAATAATTTTTTTTTTAGATTCTCTAGATTCTTAAAAAATATCAAACAAGATGGTATTATTTGGACTACAACGAGAATTATTTTGAAAATATTTAAATTCAAATTGGTTGCGGGGGACGGATTTGAACCGCCGACCTTCAGGTTATGAGCCTGACGAGCTACCAGACTGCTCCACCCCGCGGTATTTTCTAAATTCTATTTTTAAGTTTGTTTAATTTCTTAACTCTTTTAATGTTTTCTTGAAGAATTCTTTTTTTCTTTTCAGAAGGTTTTTCGTATGTATTTTTAAGCTTTATAACTTTAAAGAAACCATCTCTTTGTAGTTTTCTTTTTAAAACCCTCAAAGCTTGTTCAACATTATTATCTTTTACTTCTATTTTAATAACTACCTCCAAAAAAAGTGGTTAAATATCACTTTTATAAATTTATGTCTATTTAATTTATTCATCATATCGTTGCTTGATTAGCTTTATTTTGTTTTTCTTTTTCTTTTTTTTCCCTTTTTATTCTTCTTTCAGCTTTTTCAATTGCTTCAACTAGATCTTTTTGTGTAAATAAATTAAGCGCTACAGGATCTTTTGGATTAAGATTGTTGTAGTTCCAGTAACTTTTATTTCTGATCGATGTAACAGAATTTTTAGTAATTCCAACTAATTTTGCTATTTGAGAATCTTTTAAAATATTATGCTGTCTAATTAGCCATAAAGCAGAATCTGGTTTATCTTGCCTTTTTGACAGAGGAATATATTTTTTTATTTTTTTTTCGTTGTTTGAAATTTCAATATCATTACTTTTTATTTGTAAGGGTCTATTTTCATCTTTAGAAGATAAATTAATCTCTTCTCTTGAAAGTTGACCCGATATAATTGGATTATAAGCTTTAATACCTTTTGCAACTTCACCATCTGCAATTCCTTGAATTTCGACTTCATGTAATTTACAAAAATCTGCAATTTGCTTAAATGTTAGAGTTGTATTTTCAACTAACCAAACGGCAGTAGCCATTGGCATCAAGGGTGCATTCGACATTTAATTTTTCTTTTCTGATTTAAAATTTTGAAATTTTTTATTAAATTTACTTATTCTACCCTTATCCATTAACTTCTGTTTTCCACCTGTCCAAGCCGCATGAGATTTTGGATCAATCTCTAATTTTAGTATATCACCTTCAGATCCCCAAGTAGATTTAGTTTCAAATTGAGTCCCATCGGTCATTTCAACTTTTATCATGTGATAGTTAGGGTGAATATCTTTTTTCATATCGAGACTTATAGCAAAAGAAACTTAGAACACAATTAAAAGTTCTTTAAATTTTCAAGCATTTTATCGTTAATTGCCCCACTTGATGCTCGAATATCTATATTATTATGATCGAATTTATTTAAATCATTAACTATCCCACCTGCCTCCTCTACCAATAAGGCTCCTGCTGCCACGTCCCAAATATTAATTTTATTATGAAAAAAACCATCTAATCTACCTGAAGCCACATAAGCCATGTCTAAAGCTGCACATCCGCTGTATCTCATATTTAAACTGCTGAATTTGACTCCTTCATGATTACTTGAAAATAAACATTCATCTATTAAATTTTTGTTTGATACTCGTAATCTTTGATTATTTAGATATGCTCCTTTGTTTTTTTCTGCATAAAACATTTCATCTTTAATAGGATCATAAATTAAACCACTAATTATCTCTTTTTTAGACTCTAGAGCAATACAAATTGCAAAATGAGGAATGCCGTGAAGAAAATTTGTTGTACCATCTATTGGATCGATAATCCAAATATTATCTTTATCTTTGTTTTCAATTGAACCAACTTCTTCTGATAAAATAGAATAATTTTTTTTTGTTTTAGAAAGTTCTTCAATTAGAATTTTTTCTACATGTTTGTCAGTTTTTGTAACAAAATCCCGGGGTCCTTTTTTAGATACTTGTAATTTCTCAACCTCTCCAAAATCTCTTATCGCAGACTTTGAGGCTTTTTCGGCTGCTTTGATCATAATATTTAAATTTGAAGATATAGAGATCATTTTAGATTTTTTTAATGTATTCTAAATTTCTTGTATCAATTATGATTTCATCACCTGCTTCAATAAACGGAGGAACCTGAATATTTAAACCATTATTAAGAGTTGCAGGTTTATAAGATGATGACACAGTTTGTCCTTTGAGAGCTGCATCAGTGGTTTCAATTTTACACTGTACTTGGTTAGGTAATTCAATTGATAGTGGGTTTTCATTATAAAAACTAACAGAAACTTGAAGGTTTTCTGTTAAAAGTTTACCCTTATCACCTACAGTTTCTTTTTTTATTTCAATTTGTTCAAATGTTTTTGGATCCATAAAAAAATAATTAGCTTCATCACTATAAAGATAATTAAAAGTCGTTTCCTCCAATGATGCTTTTTCTACTGTTTCACTTGATCTAAATCTTTCATTTAACTTTGTATTTTTGTTTAAGCTTTTCATTTCAACTTGAGCAAAAGCACCACCTTTTCCTGGTTTTACATGTTGGGTTTTTAAAACTTGCCATAAATCATTTTTATATTCTAGGAGCATTCCAACTCTAATTTCTCCAGCATTAATTTTCATTTTAATCTTTCTATAGCTTGTAACGGTTTATATTTTTTATTTTTCCAAATGTAGCTTGAAATAGCTAAAAAATTAGCATTATTCAATAATAGATTTTTATAATTAACAGCATTAATTCCACCAATAGCTACTATTGGAGTTTTTGTAAATTTTTTAACTTTATTTAAAATCTTTACAGAGGCTACATACTTAGTTTTTTTAGTTTTAGATAGATTAAAAGCACCAAAGGCAATGTAATCAGCTTTAGCTTTAATTGCTTTTTTTGCTAAATACATAGAATTATGACAAGTAATTCCTATAATTTTTTTACCAAGTATTTTTTTTGCTATCTTAATATTCATATCTTTTTGACCTAGATGGCAACCATCTGCATCTAATTTAAAAGCAAGGAAAGGGTCATCATTAATTATAAATTTTACTTTATTTTTTTTACAAATATTTTTAATTTTTTTTCCAATTATTATTTTCTTATTCTTAGAATATCTTTTAAGTCTGAGCTGAAAAAAACTTACTTTTCCAGTTTTTAAAACTAACTTTAGATTGTTATAAAAAGAATTAGTTATTTTGTTAGGAGAAATAAGATAAATAAATTTTTTTTTATTTATTTTCAAGTTCGCTCGACCATTTTCCTTGAGCAGCTAAAGTACACATTTTAGCTCTATGATTAAAAGTAGTTTGAGTTGCATCTACATTTTTAATATCATTAGACCAAACTTTTAAAGCACTTTGTTGAAGAGCTCTTCCATATGAGTAGGTCATTATAAAATTTGTATTATTATTTTTATTAATTAAATTTAAATTTTCTGTAGCTTCAATTTCAGATTGCCCTCCAGATAAGAAAGCTATTCCAGGAACTTCATTGGGTACAGAACTTTTAAGGCATTCTAGAGTTTTGATGGAAACTTCTTCACTAGAAATTTTATTTTCTGATTGGCTACCAGACACAATCATATTTGGTTTTAATATTATTCCCGAAAGATCAACTTTGTGTAAAATTAGTTCCTCAAAACACTTTTTAATTACCTCTGATGTTTTACTTAAACAAACTTCAGCAGAATGGTTTCCATCCATCAATACCTCAGGTTCTACTATTGGAACCATACCAATTTCTTGAACTAGTGCAGAGTACCTAGCAAGTGCATGAGCATTGCTACTAATTGCCAGCTTGCTTGGATATTTTTCAGTAATAGAATAGACACCTCTCCATTTTGTAAATCTTGCTCCAAGATCATAATATTTTTTTAATCTATCTCTAAGACCATCTAATCCTTCTGTAATTTTTTCTTCAGGGGAATTTGCTAAATCTTTTGTACCAGTATCAACTTTAATTCCAGGAACTGCACCTGAATTAGATATTAAATCAGGTATTGATTTTCCTGTGCTAGAAATTTGATTTATTGTTTCGTCGTAAAGAATAACACCACCTATGCAATCCTTCATTCCAGCTGATGAAAAAAGAATTTCTCTGAATGAAAGCCTATTTTCTTGAGTTGATTTGACATTTACTGCTTCAAGTCTTTTTGTCATAGTTCCATTGCTCTCATCAGCCGCAAGTATACCCTTACCACTGGAAATTATTTTAAGTGCAATTTTATTTAATTCTGACATCTTAATTTAATGCGGTTATACCAGGAAGCTTTTTACCTTCAAGATATTCTAAAAACGCTCCACCTGCGGTTGAAACAAAATTAAACTTATTAACAGCGTTTAAATTATTTAATAAAGAAACTGTATCTCCACCACCAGCAACTGAAAAAATTTTGTTTGCTTTATTATTTTCAATTATTTTTTTTGCTATTTGAATACTTCCATAAGCAAAATTTGGATTTTCAAAATATCCTGCGGGCCCATTCCAAAGTATAGTTTTACTGTTAGCAATAATTTTTCTTATTTTTTCAATAGTTTTTGGACCAATATCTAATATCATTTCATCAGATAATATTTCGCTCAATTCTTTTTTTTGAGGAGATCCATTTAAATCTTTAGATACAATCACATCTTCTGGATAGATCATGTTACATTTTTCTTTTTTTGAAAGAGAGATGATTTCTTCAATTATTTTATCACAATTTTTTTCTTTAATAGATTTTCCAACACTGTTTCCAAAATATTTTATAAAATTATTAGCCATGCCTCCAACAATTATAATATTATCAAATTTAGGAATTAAATTTTTTATAACATTAATTTTACTTGAAATTTTAGACCCCCCAACAATACAAGTAATTGGTCTTGTAATTTCAGAAGTTATTTTATTAAGCGCATTTACCTCTAAGTCTAGCTGTAATCCAGAAAACGAGGGCAAGAATTTTGGAATCTTATAAATTGAAGTATGAGCTCTATGTGAACAAGAAAAAGCTTCATTCACATATATATCTCCAAAATTTGATAGAAGTTTAGCAAATTTATTATCATTTTGTTCTTCTTCAGAATAAAATCTAATATTTTCTAAAATTAAAATTTCATCATTATAATTATTTAAGAAATTTTTATTTTTTATTTCTTTAATATTTTCAGTAATAAGTTTTACTTTTTTTCCTAATTTATTTTGTAATTCTTTACAAATTGGTTCTAGTGAGAGTTCCTTAACAAATTTACCTTTTGGTCTCCCCACATGTGATAAAATTATAATTTTTGCATTTTCCTTAATCAAAAAATTTAAAGTAGGAAGAATTTTATCTATTCTTGTTGTGTCTGTTATTTTACCTTTTTCCAAAGGAACATTTAAGTCTAATCTTAACAATATTTTTTTATTGTTTAGATTTTTTTCGTTTATAATACTCCTCATTAAGAGATTTTATGCAAAGTTTCAGCAATATCACACATTCTGTTAGAAAAGCCCCATTCATTATCATACCAGGCTGATATTTTACCCATATTATTTCCAACTACATTTGTTAAAGAAGCATCTATTATTGCAGAAGCAGGATGATGATTAAAATCTATAGATACTAATTTTTCATGAGTAACTTCTAAGATATTTTTTAATTTATCTTTTGACGCTTGATCAAAGGCATCATTAATTTTTTTTATATTAATATCTTTTTTTGTACAAAAAACTAATTCAATAAGAGAAACATTAGGGGTAGGTACTCTCATCGCAACACCTTCTAGTTTCCCTTTGAGGTTTGGTATTATTTCTTCTATTGCTTTCGAAGCTCCTGTTGAGGTAGGAACTATTGATTGACTAGCCGATCTTGCTCTTCTCGGGTCTTTGTGAGAATTATCTAAAATTCTTTGATCGCTAGTAAATGCATGAATTGTAGTCATAAAACCTTTTTCAATTTCAAAATTCTCATCAAGAACACTCATTACTGGTGCTAGACAATTGGTGGTGCATGACGCAGCAGATATTATTTTGTCCTCTTTGGTAATTATATTTTCATTAACACCGAATACTATTGTTTTGTCTGCATTTTTACATGGAGCGGAAACAATCAATTTTTTTGCACCATTTTCTATATGAGCAAAAAGTTTTTCTTTCGAATTAAATTTTCCTGTACATTCAAAAACATAATCAACATCATATTTTTTCCAATTAATATCTTCAATTTTTGTTTCTTGAGAAAAGGTAATTTTTTTTTTATTAATTATTAAATGACTTTGATCAAAATCTAGATCAGCATTTAATTTTCCATGTATAGAGTCGTATTTGATTAATTTAGATGTTGCTTCTGAATTTGACCTATTGTTTATATGATTAACTTTTAAATTTGTATTTTTACTTTCGATAATTGACCTTAATACCATACGACCAATTCTTCCCATTCCATTAATTCCAATTTTGATTGTCATTTTATTTTTTTAATAATTTTTTTGTAATATTTTTAATGTTTGTACTCTCTAGTCCAAAATATTTATAAATATCTTTGTAAGGTGCGCTTTTGCCGAACTCATTTACTCCAAAAGCAATACCATTATTATCTACATATTTTTTCCAACAATCACTTGATCCAGCTTCAATCGATATTTTAAATTTTGTTTCTTCTAAAATTTTATTTTTATAAGATTTTGATTGTAAGTCAAAAAGCTCCATGCAAGGCATTGATATTACTTTAGAATATATTTTATCTTTGGCTAATTTATGGCCAACCTCTATCGCCAGATTAACTTCGGATCCACTAGCTAATATTGTTAGATTAATTTTTTTATTTGTTCTTAAAACTTCGTAAGCTCCTAATGAGCATTTGTTTTTATCAGAGTATTTTGTTCTTACTGGATTTAAGTTTTGTCTTGTTAAAGATAGCACACTTGGTGTTTTTGAAGTTTTTAAGGCATGTTCCCAACATTCAATTGTCTCAATTCTATCAGCTGGCCTAAATACATTTAAGTTAGGTATTGCACGTAAACCTGAAAGCTGTTCAATAGGTTGATGCGTAGGGCCGTCTTCACCGAGTCCAATAGAATCATGAGTCATTACATAAATGACTCTTTTTTTCATTAATGCCGATAATCTAATTGAAGGTTTGCAATAATCAGAAAATATTAAAAAAGTACCTCCATAAGGAATAAGATTACTGTGAAGTGCAATACCATTCATAACCCCACTCATTGCATGTTCTCTCACCCCGTAGTGAATGTAGTCACCAGTAAAATCTCCAGGTTTAATTATTTTATGGTTTTTAGTTTTTGTATTATTTGATCCTGCTAAATCAGCAGAGCCGCCAATTAAATTATTCTTTTGTTTTGTTAATGCATTCAATGTCATTTCTGAACATTTTCTAGTTGCTAAACTTTTAGGTTCCTTTATTGCATTTTCTCTTTCTCTCTTAAGCGCTGTAGTAAAATTATTTCTTAAAATTTGATGAAATTTTATTTTTTTTCTTTTTAATTTTTTGTTCCATTTTTTTTCTAAAATTTCACCTCTTTGGCCAATTTTTCTCCAATCTTTTAAAATTTTATTTGGAATATAAAAAGGTTTATTTTTCCAATTTAAAGCTTTTCTTACTAGTTTGATTTCATCTGCTCCTAATGGACTTCCATGGGATGATGCTTTTCCTGATTTATTTGGTGAACCATATCCAATTTTTGTTTTACAAGAAATTACTGTAGGTTTTTTAGCTTTCTGGACTTTTTTAAGTGCTTTAAAAATTTCCTTTTCATTATGACCATTTATAGAAATATAATCCCATCCATATCCTTCAAATCTTTTTTTAAAATTATCTGAAACTGCAAGACTAGTTGGGCCATCAATTGAAATTGAATTGTTGTCAAATAGCATAACTAAATTTTTAAGTTTTAAATGTCCTGCTAAACTCATTGCTTCATGACTTATACCTTCCATTAAGCAGCCATCTCCAGCTAAAACATAAGTTTTATGATTAATTAAATCTTTTCCTAACTTATTTTTTAAAATTTCTTCAGCAATAGCAAAACCAACCGCATTAGATATTCCTTGCCCAAGGGGACCTGTTGTTGTTTCAATACCTGTTTTTGGATGATATTCAGGATGTCCAGCACAAATTGAATTAAGCTGCCTAAACTTTTTGATACTATTAATTGATATGCTTTTATATCCAGTTAGGTATAGCAAAGAATATAGAAGCATAGAACCATGACCAGCAGACAAAATAAATCTATCTCTATTTAACCAATCTGGATTCTTTGGATTAAATCTCAAAAAATTTTTAAATAACACTGTTGCAACATCTGCCATACCCATAGGCATTCCTGGGTGACCTGAATTTGCCTTTTGAACAGCATCAATTGATAAAAATCTGATGGAATTAGCTAAATCGTTGTGTTGTTTGCTCAAAATTATCCTGACTAGACTAAGAAGAATCTATTTAATAATATAAACATATATATATGAATTCTATAGACGAAAAAGAAAAAAAATTAAACATTGCATTGGAAGAATTAAAAAATTTAGATCTAACAAATCCTGAATTACAAAAAAATATTGAAAATTTAAGCACAAAACAAAATCAATTAGAAATTGAAAAAACACAAATTGAAGAAAAATATAAAACTTTGCTCGAGGAACATGAAAATCTTTCAAAAAAACTTGAGGATTTAAAAAGCAAAGAAAAGCTGGAAGAAAGAAAACAAATTGAATTTTCTGAGAAAATTGATGAACTTAACCAAGAAACTGACACACTATTGGATGAGATAGATAAATGGCAAATGTAAGTATAAAATTTAACAACAAAGAGTTTTTGCTCGCTTGTGAAGATGGACAAGAGGAGCATTTAGAAGAACTGTTAATTCAGATTAATAAGAAGTTTAATAGTTTAAAAAATGATTTAGGTAATCTGGGTGAAAATAAACTTTTGTTAATTACAGCCATTAAAATAATGGATGAATATTATGAAACAAAGAAGAAAGTAGATCAAAAAAAGGACGAATTAAACGATCTATCAAAAAAATTTAAAGAACTAAAATCTTTAATTTATAATTATAGGGACACAAAAGAATCTGAAGTTGAAAAACTAAATCTTGATCATGAAAATTTAAAACAAGAAATTGAGGATAACAAAAAAAAATACGAAAATTTAATTGATGAAGCCGCTGATCAAATATCAAATTTTGTAAAAAAATCAAAATTAGAAAACATATCAAAGTAGTCTGTGAGTAAATCTAAGCTAAGAAGTAAAATTTTAAATCTTAGAAAAAAAAATTCACATAAAAAACTTAGTCTATATCCTTTCAAAATTTATCGATTTTTAAAAAAAAATAAAATTAATTTCAAAAATGTAGGAGGGTATTATCCGTGCAATAATGAGATTGATGACTTAGATATGCTAAATTTTTTAAGAAACAAAAAAATAAATATTTCCTTACCAATAATAAAAGAGAATAACCAAATGGATTTTTTTGAATGGACAAATAAAGATCCTTTAAAAATTAATAAGTTTGGAATTGCCGAGCCAATTTCATCAAAGAAAATATACCCAGATGTAATATTTGTTCCTTTAGTAGCTTATGATGATGATTTGAATAGATTAGGCTATGGTGGAGGATTTTATGATCGTTATTTGGAAAAAATATCTAAAATTAAAAAAATTTTTAAAATTGGATTAGGATTTTCATACCAGAAAATTAAAAAAATACCTATTAATAAGTATGATAAGAAACTTGATTTAATAGTAACCGAGAAAAAAATTATACAATGAGAATTTTATTTTTAGGAGATGTTGTTGGAATTTCTGGATGTTCTAAATTAACAAGCAATTTGTTAAATGAAATTGATAAAAAGAAAATCGATTTTGTAATTGTAAATGGTGAAAATGCAGCAGCTCAAGGTGTTGGGTTAACTAAAGAAATATGTAAGGATTTTTTTAATTGTGGAGTTAATGTAATCACAACTGGCAATCATGTTTGGGATCAAAAAGAAATAATGGAATTTATTGATAAAGAAGAAAGATTATTAAGACCTAAAAATTTAATTGAACCTGCACCAGGAAAGGGTTTTCAGATTTATAACACAAAGAATGATATTAAAATTGGAGTTCTTAATTTAATGGGCAATGTTTTTATGAAAAAGTGTGAAGATGTTTTTGAAGCTTCTGAAAAATTTTTAAAAGAAAATAAAATTAAAAAGGATTTTGATTTACTTGTAGTTGATTTCCATGGTGAAATTACGAGCGAAAAAAATGCTATAGGACATTTATTTGATGGAAAGGCAACTCTCGTGGTTGGAACACATACTCATATTCCAACAAATGATGCTAGAATACTTAACAATGGCACTGGATATCAAACCGATGCAGGTATGTGTGGGGATTATGATTCAGTGATTGGAATGAATAAGGAAAATTCTTTAAATAGATTTTTAAAAAAGAATTCGGTGAAACACTTTCCTGCTACTGGAGATGCTACTTTATGTGGTGTTATAGTAGATTGTGATATAAAAACAGGTTTAGCAATAGACATCAAAAGCTATGTATACGGAGATCAACTAAAAAATATTTAAAGATCATGGCAGGACATTCACATTGGGCAGGTATAAAACATAAAAAAGGTAAGGCTGATAAGCAAAGATCAAAGATATTTTCAAAATTATCTAAAGAGATTACTGTTGCGGCAAAACTTGGTGACAAAGATCCAGCAATGAACCCTAGACTAAGATCTGCAGTACAGGCTGCTAGATCTGCAAATATGCCTAAAGATAATATTGAAAGAGCAATAGATAAATCTTCTGCAGCGACAGGAGCAAATTTTGAAAATTTAAGATACGAGGGATTTGGACCAGAAAAGATTGCTGTTATAGTTGAAACTTTAACAGATAACAAAAATAGGACTGCATCAAATATTAGAACTATTTTTCAAAAGAGTGGAGGGAGCTTAGGAACCCAAGGTTCCGCCTCTCATAATTTTCAACAATTGGGTATAATCAAAATTGATAAAAAAGAGATATCTGATGAAAAAATTTTAGATTTAGCGATTGAGTCCGGAGCTGATGAATGTTTGTCTTATGAGGATTATCATGAGGTTCAGTGTCAAATAAGTGAAATATATAATGTAAAAAAAAATCTTGAGAAAATTATTGTGAATTTTATTTCTACAGAAATTGAATGGGTCCCGTTAAACAGTGTTGAGGTAAATAAGGATAATAAAGATAGCGTTGTAGATTTTTTAGAAACTCTTGATGAAGATGACGATGTTCAAAACGTTTATTCAAACGTTAATTTAGGCGGTATTTAATGATGATTATTGGAATTGATCCAGGTATCTCAGGCTCAATCTGTTTTTTTCAGGACGGTATAATAAAAGACGTAATTGAAATGCCAACCATGACAGATGGCAAGAAGAATAAGCGACAAGTAAATGGTGCTCAAATATTTAATGAAATTAGTGGAAGGATAAACAAACTTGATAAAAAAAATATAAAGGTTGTAATTGAACAAGTTTCTGCAATGCCTGGTCAAGGTGTTACTAGTATGTTTAATTTTGGTCAATCTTTTGGTATTTTAAAAGGGATATGCAGCGCAATGCATTTGCCTGTTTATTATGTTAGGCCTGCTAAGTGGAAAAAATATTTTAACCTTATTAATTCAGAAAAAGATGCGAGCAGAACAAGAGCTATTGAAATTTTTCCATATTTTTCATCACAATTGTCAAAAAAGAAAGATAATAACAAGGCAGATGCTATTCTAATAGCTAGTTTTTTCTACGAAACTTATAAAAAAGAAGAATAATCAATTTAAATTAATAGACAAAATCATGACACATTTACGTGTGATGAGTAAGCATGGAAGCAGATATAGCAGCAAAAGCAGTTGAATTGGGAACAAATACTGATTTTTCACTATTCAGTTTATTTTATAGAGCAGACATAATCGTTAAGTCTGTAATGATTATATTAATATTGTGCTCAATTTATTCTTGGGCCGTAATTATTGAAAAGTTTCGTTTATTTAAAAAAATAACTAAATCTTCAGAAGAATTTGAAGAAAAATTCTGGAATTCTAAATCTGCTGAAACTTTTTATAATAGTCTACCTAGTAAACTTGAGGATCCAATGTCACTTGTGTTTCAAGATGCTATGGAAGGATTACTTAAAAAAAAATCAAGAACTAACATAAGTGAAAGAATGAGTGCATCTCTAGAATATGGAATTGAAAAACAAATGACAAAAATTGAAAAAGGTTTTACTTTTTTGGCAACAGTAGGTTCAACAGCACCATTTATAGGTTTGTTTGGAACTGTTTGGGGAATTATGAATTCTTTTCAATCTATAGCTATTTCAAGAAACACAAGTCTTGCGATAGTTGCGCCGGGAATAGCCGAAGCTTTATTTGCAACTGCACTTGGTCTATTGGCTGCAATACCAGCAGTAGTGGCATACAATAAATTTAATAATGATGCCAAAAAATATTTAGAAAAATTAGAAAATTTTTCAAAAAGATTTTTAACAATTATTTAGATGGCATTTAAATTAAATCGTTCTTCTAAAGAACCAATGAGTGAAATAAATGTTACTCCTTTTGTGGATGTAATGCTTGTATTGTTGATAATTTTTATGGTTACAGCACCATTGTTAACTGTTGGTGTCCAAGTTGATTTACCAGAAAGTTCAGCTGACTCTTTACCAGAGGAGACAGAACCTTTAACACTTTCAATTAATGCAAAAGGTGAAATTTTTATTCAAGAAACAAAAGTTGAATATGATAATATTATTGCAAAGGTTTTAGCGGTTTCAAAAAATAGAACTGATACCAGAATTTATGTTAGAGGTGATAAAACTATAAATTATGGAAGAGTTTTAGAAATAATGGGATTACTATCAGGATCTGGTTTTACTAAAGTAGCATTGATTTCAGAACCGTATAAACAAAGGTAATTAAAGTGAATAGAAGTTTAATTATTTCTTCTGTTTTACACGCTTTGTTAATTTTCATTACAGCTATGAGTTTACCTTTTTTGGCAAAGAAACCACTTGATATTCCACCAATTGTATCAGTTGAGTTAATTCAAATAGCAGAAAAAACTAATATTCCATTTGCACCTAAGGCAAAAAAAATAATTGAGAAAGTAAAAGAGAAAGAAAAAAAACTTGTTTCAGAACAAGCTCCACCAAAAAAAGTAGAAAAAACGAAAACAAAAACTGTTCTGGCCCCTGATCAAAATAATAAAAAAATAGAAAATGAAATACCTGAAGCAATTCCACTTCCAGATAAAACTTTAAAAAGGGTTGAGACAAAAGAGGAAAAAAAACAAAATCCTGAAAAAGTAGATGATGAAGTTAAACAGGTATCAGAATTTGAAAAAAAAGATTTGTTTGATCCAAATAATATTGCTGCTTTAATTGATAAATCAAAAGAAGAGAGCGCAGAAGTATTAAAAACAAATGACGACATTACTCAAGATCAAGAAAGAAATGTAGAAAACACAGGTCTTACACTAAGCGAAGAAGATGCTCTTAAGGCACAAATATTTGGGTGTTGGAGTATTCCATTAGGATTACCATATAATGAAAATCTTTTAGTAAGAATAAAGTTAAAATTAAAACCTGATGGAACAGTATCAAAAACTGAAATTTTGGACCATGCAAGGATGAATAAACCAGGACAAGGATTTTATAAGGTATTAGCAGAAAGTGCTTTGAGAGCTGTCAAGTTATGCCAACCACTAAGAGTTCCAACGACTGGATATGAAAGATGGAAAGAATTGCAATTAAATTTTGATGCAAGAGAGATGTTAGAAGGGTAGTATATTTAAATGACAAAAAAAATTTTGATTTTATTATTTATATTAATACCTATTAATGCAAATGCTTTAATAGAAGTTGATATAACTCGGGGAAATTTAAATCCACTTCCATTAGCAGTTTCTCCTCTATCAATTGACGAGGAGTCTAGAAAAGGTTTCGAAAAAATACTTAAAAAAGAAAATATTGGCTCTGAAATATCAAATATTGTTGAGAACAATTTAAGGACTTCAGGATTATTTAACCCTCTTGACAAAAAGGCTTTTTTACAAGCCCCTGATATTGCAAATTTAAAACCAAGATTTGAAGATTGGAATTTAATTAAAGCTCAAGCACTTATTACTGGTAAAGTAAATTATGTCGAGGGTAAATTAAGAGTTGAATTTAGATTATGGGACGTTCTAGCTGCCAAAGAAATGATGGCTTTAGCTTTTACCACAGTCCCTAATAATTGGAGAAGAGTAGGGCATATTATTTCTGATAAAGTTTATGAAAGGCTGACGGGTGAAAAAGGTTATTTTGATACAAGAATAATTTATGTCTCAGAAGAGGGACCAAAAACACAAAGAATAAAAAAATTAGCAATCATGGATCAAGACGGAGCTAATAATAAATTTTTGACATTAGGGAATGAGTTAGTTTTAACACCACGATTTAATCCAGCAAGTCAAATGGTAACCTATTTGTCTTACTTTAAAAATATGCCAAGGGTTTATTTGTTAGATATTGAAACTGGTAC
>CACJGD010000003.1 GCA_902592935.1 uncultured Pelagibacteraceae bacterium
GTTAAAAAAAAAACCTGATGATTTAAGGATAAATTTCCAAATAGGTAAGATTTTTTATGAGTTAAATGATTTATATAAAAGTTTTGTATACTTCAAAAAATGCAAGGAATTAAAGCAAAATGACACGAATATTTTGTTTAATTATGCACTGGTTTTACAAAATATTGGAAAAGTTAAAGAAGCTGAAGAAGAATATTTAAATCTGATATCAATAAATCCTCAGGACATAAAATCCTATTATGGATTATCGATACTCAATATAAACAACATTGATACTGTTCTATACAATAAATTAAAATCATTTAATAAATCAAAAGAAATAACCCTATATGAAAAAAGCTTAATTAATTTCATATTTTCTAAATTAGAGAAAAAAAAACAAAATATAGAAAAAGAGATAAAATATCTTCAAATTTCACATGAACTATGCAGCGAAGCTAATGATTTATTCAATATACAATCAAATTTTTATTATAAAAATATAATCTCCAAAAAATTTAACGAAATTAAACTCGAAGATGATTATAAAATAAATGAAAAATTTAATTATGGTAATCATATATTTATCATTGGTCTTCCAAGATCAGGCTCTACTTTGGTTGAAACAATCATATCTCATAATAAAAAAGAAATTGTATCTATGGGTGAATTTCATGGAATAAATACATCAATTTTGGAACAAATAGGAAAATTGATATATTCCAAAGATTTTAATCATGAAGATTTTCAGTTAAAAATTAACAAAAAAAAATTCCAAAGTTCACTAATTGAGAAATATGATAATTTTGAACAAAGAATATTTTTAGATAAATCTCTAGAAAATTTTTTTAATATTGATTTAATTTTAAAATTTTTTCCAAATGCTAAATTTGTTCATACCTTTAGAGATTTTAATGATGCAGTTATAGGAATCTATCAAACAATGTTGCCAGAATTATCATGGTCGCACAAAATAGAAGATATAAAAAATTATATTAAAATATATAAAGACACAATAAATTATTTTAAAAAAATATACCCAAATAAAATAATAGATGTTGATTTGAGAGTACTAACAAACCAAAAAGAAAGTGAAACAAAAAAAATATTAGAATTTTGTGAAATTAAATATAATGAAAATTTTCTCGATTTTGACAAAAATGATAAATTATTCAATAAAACAAATAGTTTTTTACAAGTCAGACAAAAAATTAAAAATTATGAAAATAATAAATATAAATCTTATTATTATCTTTTAGATAAAAATGAATATTAAAAAAAATAAATTAATGTATAAAATATAAATTATGAAAATTGATGAGCTACCAAAAGAAATTCCCGTATTTCCATTAAGTAATTTTATTTTATTTCCAAAAACTACTGTCCCTTTAAATATTTTCGAGCCACGTTATATAGAAATGGTTAATGAAAGTTTAAAAACAAATAAAATGATAGGTATGATCCAACCTAAATTTTCAAACTATGAAAATTCTATTCCAAATTTACATGAAGTTGGTTGTCTTGGTAAAATAACTACTTTCCAAGAAACTGAAGATGGTCGTTATTTAATTGAATTAAAAGGAATAATTAGATTTCAAAAAATCAAAGAAATTAAGACTAAATCAAAGTACAGAATATTTGAAGTAGACTTTAAAAATTATGTAGAAGATTTAAAATCCGAAAAAGAGCAACTAAAATTTTCAGATCTAGAAATTATTTTTAAAGATTTGAGATCTATATTTGAAAAAAAAGGATTTATTATTAATTGGAAAGCTCTAGAAAAACAAAGTCTTAATGAAATAATAAATGCTTTAGCAATGGCATCACCTTTCACTCTTGAAGAGAAACAAATTTTATTAGAAGCAAAAAATTTAGATGCCAGAAAAGAAAAAATAAGTGAAATATTAAAAACTTACACTCATGATTTATACGATAATACAACTATTCAATAACACTAAAAGAAAAGACCTCTATCTGCTACATCAGTAAATAATTTGTTTAATGATTGATTTTTTCCTAGAAATTGGATCGACTTACTCAATAAATTACTTTTTGTTTTTCTTTCAAAATTAAATATTTCATGAACTAAATCTATTCCATTTGAAAATATTAAATTTTTATGTCTTAATTTATTTTCAAACTCAAGATTTACAGATTTATCTAAAGGCAAACCTAATGAAATTTTATTTTGAATAATTTCAATCAAAATAATTATATCTCTTATTGTCATATTAAATCCTTGTCCAGCAAGAGGATGAACCCTATGAAGCAGATCACCGAAAGCCAAAATATTTTGATGATAATAAGATCTCATGAGTAAAGATTTTAGTTCATATTTTTCTATTTTTTGTATTTTTTGTATTTCATATTTAAAGTTATAATTTTTAATCAAAGCGCTAATATTTTCTTGTTTTTCATAATTTAATTTATGCACTGAATAAACAACAGATGTTTCAGAATTCGAAATTGGCAAGAAAGCCAAAGGACCTTTTTTTGTAAAAATCTGAGTAGCAATATTATTTTTAATTTTTTTGTGCTTTATAGAAGTTGTATATGCATAACTATTATATTTTTTTATTATACTTTTATAAAATAATTTTTTTGTAATCGGATTATTATAATCTGTATTAATAATTAAATTATAGTCTTTTTGAATATTATTGCCTATTGAGTAAATTTTTCGAAAATATTTTGTATTGTTTAAACTATTAATTATTATTTTATAAAGTTCAAAATTTCTTATTATAGAGAAAAGATATTCTTCACTATTCTCAAATTTAATAAGTTTTTCATTTTTCAAATTTTCAGTAAATATTTCTATGTTTTGTAATTTCCAAATTATTTTATTTATATCAATAATATTTGATTTAAAAAACTCAATATTACTTTTCGAAATTCCGAGAGTTCTGGTCGGATTTAATTTTTTAGCTTTTTTATTGAAGAGTACATCAACATAAATTTTTTTATTAACTAAAGCTTTTGCTAAAGTTAAACCTGATAAACCTGCACCTAAAATACAAACTCTCATATTATTTTTAATTTTAACAACAAAAATTAGATGATACAAAGTGATATAATTGATTCATTATATGGATATTAAAAAAACAGCTAATTCATTAATTTATTTTACTATTAGGAGGATTGCTGAAATTTTTGGAATAATAATATTAATAGCAGGAGCACTACTCCTTGCTGCATTATTAAGCTATTCACCAGAAGATCCGAATTTTATTTTTCCAGAAAATACTCAAATAAAAAATATATTGGGCTTTAGGGGTAGTTTTATCTCTGATTTGTTTTTTCAATCAATAGGATTAATGTCTTATTTATTTTCATCAACTTTAATAATTACTGGAATAAATATTTTTAGACTAAAAGAGTTTTTTTTAATTATAGAAAATATTTTTTTTTCAGTAATTTACTTAGTTTTTGGAACATTATTTTTTACTCATTTTTTTTCAAATACTTTTACTCTTTATATAAATGGTAATGGTGGTTTTGTAGGTTTATATTTTAATAAAACATTTTTAAATTCTTTAATATTAATCAATGAGACCATATCTTTTTATTTACTTATTATTGTTACTGTATTTTTATTCTTAATGAGCATTAATTTTCACCCAATAAAATTCTATTATTTTATTAAAAAATTTTTTAGTTTTTTTACCAAAAAACAAGAGAGAAATTATACAGATAAGAGTGAAGTGATAACTGAATATATTCCACAAGAAAGTATAAAAAACCTTATTCAGGAAGATCTACCTTTTATCAAAACAGAAAATAAAAATGAAAACAGAATTAAATTCAAATTGCCAAGTTTAGATTTGTTAAAAAATCCTACAAAAAAAGAAAGAGAAAATCCTAATAAAAATGAAACTCATGACTCTGAGTTTTTAGAAAAAATCTTATTAGACTTTGGTGTCAGTGGTAATATCAAAAAGGTAAGTCATGGACCTGTTGTTACTTTAAATGAATTTGAGCCAGCTGCTGGAGTGAAGGTTTCAAAAATAATTAATTTATCTGATGATATAGCAAGAAATACAAGTTCAGAATCTGCAAGAATTTCAACTATTCCAGGCAGTAACACAATTGGTATCGAACTACCAAATACTTCTAGGGAAAATGTTTATTTAAGTGAGATAATTAATAATCCTGACTTTAAAAAAAAAGATATTAAGTTACCAATTGCATTAGGAAAAAGCATTTCAGGAAAACCTATAGTTGGAGATTTATCCTCAATGCCTCATCTTCTCATAGCAGGTACTACTGGATCAGGTAAATCAGTTTGTATTAATACAATTATTCTATCCCTTCTTTATCGACATACTCCTGAAAAATGTAAATTTATTTTGATTGATCCAAAAATGCTTGAACTTTCAACTTATGAAGGAATCCCGCACTTATTGTGTCCAGTTATTACAGAAGCTAAAAAAGCAGCCTCGGTTCTTGGATGGGTGGTTAAAGAAATGGAGAGTAGATACAGACTAATGACAAAAGAAGGTGTGAGAAATATTGATGGATACAACACAAAACATAAACTCCCAATGCCATACATAGTTGTTGTAGTTGATGAAATGTCAGATTTAATGCTGGTTGCGGGTAAAGAAATCGAAAATTACATACAAAAACTATCCCAAATGGCTAGAGCAGCTGGCATTCATATAATAATGGCTACCCAAAGACCTAGTGTTGATGTGATTACTGGAACAATTAAGGCCAATTTTCCGACAAGAATTTCTTTTCAAGTTACATCAAAAATCGATAGTAGAACTATTCTAGGTGAACAAGGAGCCGAACAATTATTAGGAAAAGGGGATATGCTTTACATGTCATCAGCAAACCGAATAGTAAGAATTCATGCACCGTTTGTTTCGGATAATGAAATTGAAAAAATAAATAACTTTATAAGATCACAGGCTGAACCAGATTATGTGGATGAAATACTTAATTTTGCTGATGAAAAAGAAATTGGGGATAATAAAGATTTAGGGGATAAAGATGATTTATATCAACAAGCAATTGATATAATTAGATCAGAAGGTAAGGCCTCTACATCATTTCTACAGAGAAAACTTCAAATTGGATACAATAGAGCGGCAAGAATTATTGATATGATGGAAGCTGATGGAATAGTTAGTAAAGCTAATCATGTTGGTAAAAGAGATGTACTATGATGTTAAAATTTTTTTCAATAATTTTTTCATTTATATTTATATCTTGCTCTAACGCTGAAATTAAAAATAAAATTATTCAAAACTTAAAAGATACAAATAATCTTGATTTTGCATTTGAACAAAATATAAATGGAAATGTTGAAAGAGGAAATTGCACTATCGAATATCCAAAAAAAATTTTTTGTCAATATATTAAAAGTAATAACAAAATTTTAGTATCAAATGGAAAATCTTTAGTAATTAAAACAAAAGTAAGTTACTATCGTTATCCACTTGATAAAACACCATTAAATTTAATTTTAGATAAAGATTATTTAATAAATAAAATTTATGATCTTAGTGAAAGAATTGTTGACGATAACCTTATTAATTTTACAATTTTTGAAAAAGATAATGAAATTAATATTTTTTTTGATAATCAAAATTATGATTTAATTGGTTGGCAAAATATTGATATTTATCAAAATTTTAATATTACTTATATATCACCAATAAGAAAAAATAGAATACTTCCAAGAAACCTATTTAAGCTTCCACTCCAAAACTAAATATTTAGAATTTCAGTTTTAAATATTTTCATTCCCCTTGATATATAGTTATTTAAAGCGTTTTTATGATCTAAAGAGCATGTATGAACCCAAACACGATTAATATTTTTTTTAAAAGATAATTTAATAGCCTCAGATAATAAATAAGATCCTAATTTTTTATTTTGAAATTCCTCTAATATTCCAAAATAAGCAATTTCAGTTTCATTTTTATCTAAATGAAAAATCAACTCAAAAAAACCAACCAAATCATCATTAAATTTTAAAACATATGTTTCAACATTTTTACTAGAGACATAATTAATCCATTTTTCCTCTGACCAAGATAGTCGATCCACCCATTTATGTTTTTTACCAATATTTTTGTAGAAAAATTTATTTAATTGAAAATTAATTGGATCAATTAAAATTAATGAATAATTGATTGGTGGCTTAAAACCCTCATTTAAATCCCGAAGTGAGTTTATTTGTAAATAATTTCTTTTAACTTCCTCGGTCACTCAACCATTTTCCCTACTCGCTCACCTCCAAATAAATGAAAATGTAAATGGGGAACCTCTTGACCACCGTGATCACTAATATTAGCTAAAGCTCTGTAACCCTTGCCTACATCTGTTGAAATTCCTAGCTTTCTTGCCACCAAATTAATACCTTTCAACAATCCCACCACCTCCTCAGGTGATGCATTCAAACTAAAATCATCAAGGTCAATATATTTACCTTTAGGTATTACTAAGGCGTGAATTTTTTTTTGTGGATTGATATCGTGAAACGATAAAACAAAATCATCCTCATAAATTTTATTACAAGGTATCTCTCCACGTAAAATTTTTGCAAAAATATTATTATCGTCGTAATTCATTTTTTTCTTTTTTCTAATTCTGACATTACATCTTCAATTTTTATATCATTTGCTTCAAGATACATAAGTAAATGATAAAAAACATCAGCAGCCTCGTGAATTTTATTTGAATTTTCTTCTACTGATTCAATCAATTCATCAACTTCCTCTAAAACTTTTGCTTTACTTAATGCCTTATCAGCAAGTAACTGACTAGTATATGAGCCTTCAATAGGCGAAGATTTTCTATCTCTTGCAAGTTTTATTAAGTTTTCCAAAGTATTAAGCATCTTAAATTCTAACAGGAATTCCTTTTGAGTCCAAATATTCCTTAGCCTCTTTTACTGAGTATTTGCCGTAGTGAAATATTGATGCAGCTAGAACTGCACTAGCATTGCCCAGTTTAATTCCGTCAACTAAATGATCTAAAGTACCAACACCACCAGATGCGATTACTGGAATATTTACTTTTGATGATATTTTCGACATAAGTTCAATATCATAACCTACTTGAGTACCATCTCTATCCATAGAAGTAACTAAAAGCTCACCTGCCCCACAATCTTCCATTTTTTTTGCAAATTCTATCGCATCAATTCCAGTATTATTTCTTCCGCCATGAGTAAATATTTCCCATTTATCTCCATTTTTTTTTGCATCTATTGCAACAACAATGCATTGTGAACCAAATTTTTTAGAACTTTCAATTACTACTTCAGAGTTTTGAACAGCTGCAGTATTGATTGATACTTTATCTGCCCCATAATTTAATAGTTTATTAATATCTTCAACACTTCTAACACCTCCTCCAACTGTCAAAGGTACAAAACATTTCTTTGAGGTTTTCTCTACTACATCATAAATAGTATCTCTATTTTCATTTGATGCAGTAATATCTAAAAAGCAAATTTCATCTGCTCCACCTTCTGAATAAATTTTAGCTTGCTCAACAGGATCACCCGCATCTTTTAGATCAACAAAATTAATCCCTTTTACTACACGGCCATTTTTCACATCTAAACAAGGTATTATTCTATTTTTAAGCATCTAATTCCTTCACTAATTCGTCTAATTTAATATCACCATCATAGATAGCTTTTCCAACTATTATACCTTCGATATTGCTATTATTTAATTCCTTAGCTTTTTTAATATCATCAATTGATGAAACTCCACCCGATATAATTACTGGACAATTGGATTTATTAGCAACATTTGCTGTCTCTTCAAAATTGGGCTTTTGCTTCATTCCATCTCTATTGATATCAGTATAAATTAATCTACTTGCGCCATAATCATTAACTTCATTTAAATAATCTAAAGTTAATTGATTTGAATTTTCTTTCCAGCCTGAGACTGTCAAATATCCATCTTTAGCATCTAACCCTAAGGCAATTTTATTTGGAAATTTTTCACAAGCTTCTTTTAAAAAATTTTTATCTTTTATGGCGGCGCTTCCTAAAATAACTTTTTCAACACCAGCATCAGTATAATTCTGAATACTTTCAAAATTTCTAATACCCCCACCAACTTCAATTTTAAGATCAAATTTTTTTACTATTTCCTCAATAATATCTAAATTAACCGTTTGACCAGTTAAAGCTCCATCTAAATCAACTATATGTAAATTTTTGAAGCCATGATATTTATATTTACCTGCTTGCTCAACAGGAGACATTTCATATTCAGTTTTGTTATCAAAGTCTCCTTTGACTAACCTCACACATTTTTTATCTTTAATATCTATTGCAGGAAATATTTTCATTTATAAATTTATAAAATTATTAATAATTTTAAGTCCAGTTTTATCACTTTTCTCAGGGTGAAACTGGGTTCCAAAAATATTTTCCTTTTCAACAGAGCAAACAATATTTGATGAATAATCTGTTATTGCAGAAATCACATTTTTGTCCTCTGGAATAAATTCATAACTGTGTACAAAATACATGTGAGATTTATTTTCAATATCTTTAAAAATTTTACTATCTTTCATTATACTAATTTGATTCCAACCAATATGAGGAAGTTTATATTTTCCATTTTGATTATCTATTTTTGATACTTTGCCTGATATCCAACCAAGTCCTTTGGTTTCAGTTTCTTCATAGCCAATATCCGCAAACATTTGAAGACCAACGCAAATTCCAATAAGTGGTTTTTTATTGTTAATGGCGAACTCGTTTAAAGTGTCGACTAGACCATAGATGTTATTAAGTGCATCAATACAACTTTTAAACGAACCTTGCCCTGGTAAAACAACTTTATCTGAAGATTTAATCTTATTTAAATCTGAAGTTACTTCGATATTTACTTTATCTTTAGCAACCTCTTTAAAAGAGTTTATTACCGAGCTTATATTGCCCGAATTATAATCAACAATTGTGACGTTCATTAAACTTATAATGAGCCTTTAGTGGATGGAATACTTTTTTTGTTTCTTGGATCCATCTCTAAAGCATCTCTTAATGATCTTGCTAGACCTTTATAACAAGACTCAATTATGTGGTGACTATTGTCACCATAAATATTTTCTACGTGCATAGTAATACCCGCAGATTGAGAGAAAGCTTGAAACCATTCTTTAAAAAGTTCTGTGTCCATCTCACCAAGTTTTTCAACTTTTAATTTTACTTTCCAAATTAAATAAGGTCTATTTGAAACATCAATTGCTACTCTCGTTAATGTTTCATCCATTGGGATAACTCTATGAGCATATCTTTTTATACCTACAAATTTTTTAGCAGCTTTTTTTAAAGCTTCTCCAATTGCAATACCTGTATCTTCAGTAGTATGGTGGAGATCTATGTGTGTATCTCCTTTTGCTTTTACTTTTAAATCAATCAAAGAATGCTTTGATAATTGCTCAAGCATATGATCTAGGAAACCTATGCCAGTGTCAATTTGGTAATTACCTTTACCATCAATATTAACTTCAACATTAATGCTCGTTTCTTTTGTTTTTCTAGATACTTTTCCTTTTCTAGCCATATATTTTCAATGGTATACATACATAATCACACTATATCAATATCAGTCTAACCACTTGAAGTATCAAAAATAGTTACCATTTATTAAATATGACAACAATTGTACTAGTTAGAAAAAATAATGAAGTAGTAGTTGCTGGTGATGGCCAAGTAAGTATGGGGAATACTGTTGTCAAAAGTACGGCTTCAAAAGTCAGAAAAATTGAAAAAAGAGATGTGGTAGCAGGATTTGCAGGGTCAACTGCTGATGCTTTAACTTTATTTGAAAGATTAGAAGGAAAATTAGAAAAACACGCAGGCAACTTATCAAGAGCTGCTGTAGAATTAGCAAAAGACTGGCGAACAGATAAATATCTAAGAAGATTAGAAGCATTGATGGCAGTTGGAGATAAAAGTAATAGTTACATTATTTCTGGAACAGGTGATGTTCTTGAACCTGAAGGGGATGTAATTGGAATAGGTTCAGGTGGAAATTATGCTTTGGCCGCTGGAAAAGTGTTAATGGAGGGCGACATGTCAGCCGAGGAAGTTGCAAAAAAAGCGATCAAAGTTGCTGCTGACATATGTGTTTTCACAAACGATAATGTTAAAATTGAGAAAATTTAATGGATAATTCAAACGTAACACAACTACACCCAAAAGATAAAAGTCAAAAGGAAGAGGCTTCTTTAGTTAGTTCTCTTTCTCCTAGAGAAATAGTTTCTGAATTAGACAGATTTGTTGTTGGACAAAATAAGGCTAAAAGAGCTGTTGCTGTAGCTTTAAGAAATAGATGGAGAAGACAAGCTCTTAAAGGTGAAATGAAAAATGAAGTTTTGCCAAAAAATATTTTAATGATTGGACCAACTGGAGTGGGTAAAACTGAAATTTCAAGAAGACTATCAAAACTTGCAGAAGCTCCATTTGTGAAAGTGGAAGCTACAAGATTTACTGAAGTTGGATACGTTGGTAGGGATGTAGAACAAATTGTAAGAGATTTAATTGAAATAGCTATTGCTATGGAAAAAGTAAAAAAAAGAAAAGAAGTTTTCGCTCAAGCTCAAAAAGCTGCAGAAGAAAAAGTTCTAGATGCTTTAGTTGGAAAAAAAGCAAGTCTTGCAACCAGAGAAAGTTTTAGAAAAAGACTTAGAAATGGTGATCTTGATGACAATGAAATTGAGATAGCTGTTAGTGATAGTGGTTCCAATGGTGCTTCATTTGAAATTCCTGGAATGCCTGGTGCTAATGTTGGAATGATTAACATTGGTGAAATGATTGGTAAATCAATGGGAAATAAAGAAAAAAAGAAAAAAATGACAGTAAAAGAGTCTCATGAAATTTTAATTAATGATGAGTCTGATAAACTAATAGAACAAGATAAAATTATTAAAGCAGCAAAACTTTCAACTGAGAACAATGGGATAGTTTTTCTAGATGAGATTGATAAAATTTCTGCAAGAACAGACAGGGTTGGTGGTGATGTTTCTAGAGAAGGTGTACAGAGGGACTTGTTACCTTTAATCGAAGGAACAACTGTAAATACAAAGCATGGTCCAATAAAAACAGATCATATTTTATTCATAGCATCTGGTGCATTTCAACTTGCTAAGCCTTCTGATTTACTTCCTGAATTACAGGGAAGATTACCAATTAGAGTTGAACTAGAAGCACTAACCAGTAAAGATTTTAAAAGAATTTTAAGAGAACCAGATTTTAGTTTAATAAAACAGTACGTGGCTCTTTTGAAAACAGAAAATGTTGATCTAGAGTTTTCTGATGATGGAATTGATGCTATTGCTAATATTGCCTCTGAAGTAAATGCTACTGTTGAAAATATTGGTGCGAGAAGATTACATACCATTATTGAAAAAATATTAGACGAAATAAGTTTTACCGCAACAGACCGCTCTGGTGAAAAGATTGTAATTAACAAAGAGTATATTAATAAAAATCTTGATAATTTGGTAAAAGATACCGATCTATCAAAATTTATTTTGTAAAATTATATATAACTAAGTTCTTCTAGTTCAGTTTTAAGTTCTAGCTCAATTTTATTTTTTAATTTATTTGGAAGTAAGTTTGGATCATTATTTTTTAAACCGTATTTAAAGAAAGTAATCTTTTTACCATCTATGCCTTTTATTGCCTCTGGAAATCCTATTTCTTTCTCTATTTTTTGCATTTCACTAAAAGTCGTTGTTCTTAAGGTATTTATTAATTTTCTTTGATCAATCTGAAAATCAGATTTTCCCAGCTTATAAATAAAACTGAGAATCTCTACAAAAGTTTTTTCAGTGTTATTAACTAAATCCTCATACTTTACTAATAAATAGCGTTTTATTTTTTTAAATTCTTTCCAAGTATTATAATTTGAAGACCAAGATCCAACATGTGTAATAATTTTATCCTCAACAATTTTAGAATGTTTTTTTTCGCCTGTTAATGTACCAATCTCTAGTAATTGATTTGTAGCCAATTCTAAACTCATCTGATTATGATTTGCATAAGACTTCACAACACTTCTGGGATCTCTAACTATATAAATCACTCCCAATGTATTATTTAAATCCGTAAACTTATGACCATTAATATCATAAAAACTGGAGTGAGTTTTTAAGAATCTAATTTTTTTTTCATTATTTGAATTAAGTTTTTGCTGAACTTTAATATAATTTTTTACTAATTCTAAATCATTCGAAGTGTCAATACCAAATTTCTTAAATACGTTTTTATCTGGAAACTGAGATATGTTATTTAAAGAATTCAATTCAAAATTTCCATCTTTTGTAAAAAGGTAAGCTGAAAGCAATGATCTTAAAAATGTATTTCCACTTTTAGGGTATGATGCTAACCAGATTATCATAAAATTTATTTACCATAATTCTTTTTTAAAAAAATATAAAAAGCACCTGTTCCACCATCTTCTATTTTCGCGTCTTGGATATTGTCGATCATATTCATAAGATTTTGATTATTACAAATAAATTCAGGGACAGAATATTTTAAAATACTTAAATCTTTAGAAACATAAGGATCTTTATTATTATTTGAATGTAAGCCTTTGCCTGTTACGACTATTAGCTTTTTTATCTTCTCTGAAAAAGCTTTAACTATAAATTTTTCTATAGCCTTATTTGCTTGATCAAGTGTATACCCATGGAGATCAATAGATCTGCTTAAAAATCTTTGTTTTGATTTGTTTTTAATTAGGTCTTTATTTGGTAGCTTTTCTTTACTAGAAATAAAAGTTTCCCAAGCTGTTTTGTCTTTATCTGAAATTTTATCGTTCAATTAAGTTAATATATTAACAAGCTGCCAATTTGGATTGGAAGAAGTTGTGTCTCTTGAAAAAACCCATGTATCATAAATTTTCTTTATTTTTTCTGGGTCGCCAGAGATAATTTTTTTATCTTTATCTCTAATACAAGTAATAACCTCAGCAATAAAATCTACTGTAACATTTAATATTTTTCCAATTTTTTTGTGTTCTTTTATTGAAGCTGAGTTCACACCAATAAATGTTATTTCAGCAAAATGTCCTTTTGAACTTCTTTCTTTAAGGGCTTGATTAAATTGATTGTAAATTTCATTATTTAGAAGTGGTCTGCTATTAGTTATTTTATTATCATTATCACTAAAGTCAGTAATGACTGTTTCGTATGCAATTTTAGCGCCTTTAAGGAATTCTTTCTGTGCTGCGTCATCAAAATTTTCATTAATTTTTTTCGTTTGTTCTTGATTTACAGTTTTTAAAACCTCTTTTAATTGAGAGGAGGTTTTTCCCTCGAATCCAGTTCTCTTACCAAGTATTCCTCTTAATCTGAGAAAAATAAACCCAGCTATCATCGCTAATAAAATAATATCTATATACTCGAAACTATAACTCATAATGTAATAGTAATTACTATGTTGATTAATTTCAACCAGCAATTTAGATTAAGGACAAATGAACTCAATATTATTAATAATAATTTTAATACCAGCGATAGAAATATATCTATTGATCAAAATCGGATCTCAAATAGGGGCAATTTCAACTATTCTTTTAATTTTTACTACAGCTATTGTTGGAATATATTACGCAAAATATGAGGGTTTAAATACTCTTAAATCAGGTTTTTTACAGCTTAGCAAAAATGAAACTCCTGCGTATGAAGTTATTTCAGGCGCAGCTATAGCTTTTGCGGCCCTTCTATTAATTATTCCTGGATTTTTAACTGATGTTTTAGGTTTTTTATTAATATTTCCTATTAGCAGAAAATTTATATTTAGTTTCTTTAAAAAAAAAATTAATTATAAAAAAAAACAAAATAATGATTTTATTGATGGGGATTACGAAGATATAGAAGAAGACGATGACAGAAAAATTTAAAATTTTAGGTAAGTTCATAAAAGATATGTCAAGCGAAACTAAAGATGCTGAAACATATCTATTTGTCAAAGATAATATTTCAAAATATCAATTAGATATCAATATTAACTCAAAAGCTTTAAAAAATAAAATGGTGGAAGTTAATACAATAATGAAATTTCAAGATAAGAAAGAAAACAAAAATAAATCTTTTTTTGAATTAACCTACGCCACAATAATTCAAGTTGATGAAAGCGTTAAAGATAAAAAAGAATTAGAAAAAATTATTGTTTGTGATACTCAGAAAAAAATTTATCCAGAACTAGAAAAATCTTTCATAGATTTATTACATAACTCCGGATATCCAAATATAAAATTTGAAAAAAAAATAGATTTTGAAAAACTTTATAATCAAAGATTTAATTAAAATTATTTTTTTTCAAATTATTTTTTAAATATTCTTTGTGGTTAGTTATTTCCTCTTTAGTAGGAAAAATAACTTTTTTAAAATATGAGTTATCTGAATTATTTAATTCCAGATTTTCTTTATTAGTATTTGATAAATCAAATGTGGGTTCTTTTTGATCAATTAAATTGATGTATACTTTTGAAAGTAAATCGCAATCAATCAAAGCAGTATGTTGAACTCTTCTTGAATTATCTATTCTGTACCTCTTACAAAGTGCATCAAGACTAACTTGGGATCCAGGATATTTGTCCCTTGCTAAAGTCAGTGTATCCACAATTTCATTTTCAATTTCTTTTTTACCCAATAATTTAAACTCATTATTTAAATGTGAAAGATCAAATTCTGCATTATGAATTATTAATCTTTTATTTTGTATAAAATTTAGAAATTCCTCGCTAATTTCGCTAAATTTTTTTTGCTTTGATAAAAATTCATCTGAATATCCATGAATTTCAAATGCTTTTTCTGAAACCTTTCTCTCCGGGTTTAAATAGGAATGGAATTTCTTTTTTGTTGGAATTAAATTATCTAATTCTATACATCCTATCTCAACAATTCTATGTCCTTCTTTTACAGATATTCCAGTTGTCTCGGTGTCTAACACTATTTCTTTCATTTACAAAATTTTATATAAAATATTTCTTATTTCTCTTTTAACATTTTTTTCTCTAAAATTATTTTTAATAACATAATTTGATTTTTTTTTTTTATAAGCATATGAAAACTGAATTTTTTTAAATTTATTATATATTTTTAAATTAAAATTTACTCTTTTTTTAAGTTTTTTTTCAACAATAGATTTTTTAGAGTCAACAAAAACCAAAATATCATTTTTTTTATTAATTTTATTTTCTAATAAAAGAGGGATATCTAAAATTACTATTTTTTTATGTTTATTTTTCTTTAAAAAAAAATTCAATTTTTTTCTGATTTCTTTATGAACAATTTTAATTATTTTTTTTAGATTGTTTTTGTTGCTTAATACTGCCTCTATTATTTCATTTTTTTTTATTGGAAAAGATTTTAAATACTTTGGCAATTCATTGTTTAATTTCTTAAACATAGTTTTATTATTTTTATAAAGTTTAGATACTTCATAATCTGCATCAAATACCGGATATCCAAAATTTTTTGCTACATAACTTTTTCCAGAACCAATATTTCCTAAAATTCCAATTCTAATCATTTTCCAATAGTTTTAGTATTTTGCTATTTATTTTGGGCTCTACTCCATGCCACAATTTAAATGCCTCTGAGGCCTGATAAACAAACATTAATTTTCCATTTTCTGATCGATTTCCAAGTTTTTTTCCTTCTTTTAAGAAATTAGTTTCACTTGGATTATAAATTACATCGTAAAATAGTTTATTACCCCCAACGTCAGAAAAATTTAAGTTTATGACTTCATTGTTTAAACCAACGCTCGTTGCATTAATTACTATATCAAACTTTGGTATATTGCCCCAATCTATAATATTTATAATTTTAAATTGAGATTTTAAATCATCTGCTCTTTGCTTGGTCCTGTTGGAAATGGTTATTTCTGAAACATTCATTTTATTTAAAGCAAAAATTATAGAAGGAACAACCCCTCCAGCACCTAAAATAAAAATTTTTTTACCTTCAATATTAAAATTCAAATCTTTAATTGCTTTAGTAAAACCAGGTATATCAGTATTATGTCCTACCAAAGTGTCATTGGTGAAAATTATTGTATTTACTGATTGTGTTTGTTCTGCCTCTGGGCTTAATTTATCTAAATAAGGAATTACTACTTTTTTAAATGGAACAGTAACATTTATTCCATTTATTTTTCTTTCTTTAACTTTGGAAATTATAGATTGTAAATCTTGCTCCTCAATTTTTTTTTTTTCATATTTGGCATTAATATTATTTTCTTTCAGCCAATAATTATGAAGTTTGGGTGACAAAGAATGATCAATAGGGTTTCCGATTACAAAATATTTTTTCATTACAATGAGCTTATATATTCCTTTATTTTTTTAACAGGTAGACCCATAATTGTATCTTCGTCTCCCTCTATATTTGAAAACAAATTTCTACCTACACCTTCTATTTGATAAACATTGTATGCATAAAGAGTTTCATCAGATATTTTAGATAAATAAATTTCTAGCTCATCGTTAGATAAATTTTTCATTGAAAGTTTAGCTTTATCAGTGTGGTTCCAAATCATTGATCCATTTTTTGATATACAGACAGAACTAATTAAAAAATGTGATTTACCATTGAGTTTCTTTAATATCTTCATTGCCTCTTCTCTAGTTTCTGGCTTTGATATTAATTCACCATTCAAATCAATCACACTGTCTGCTCCTAAAACGATTGCATCAGTTTTTTTCATACTTACTTTGTTTGCTTTCAATTCAGCTAAATTTTTTGAAATCAACTCTGGACTTGCTTGTTCTTTTAATAAGCTTAGTTTAACAATATCTTCATCTACATTTGATGGCTCAACAGTATTTTTAATATTGTTTTTATCTAAAATTTCTTTTCTAACTTTGCTTTTTGATGCAAGAATTATTCTATTTAACATTGTTTAAATATATTTCATGAATTTTTATAATTGATGCCGCAGTTTCTTCAACAGATTTTCTTGTAACATCTATAAGTGGCCATTTGTATTTTTGAAATGTTTTTTTTGCATCCATAACTTCTTTTTTGATATTCTCTAAATTTGTATAATTTATATTTTCAGTTTCTCTTAAGGAGTTCATCCTGTTTTTTCTTAAATCTACCAATCTTTCTGGTTCTGTGCTCAACCCAACAACACAAGATAATTTGGGGTTTTGTTTTAATTTTTCAGGCAGTGAATTTTCATTTACCAAAGGTATGTTTGAAGTCTTAAATCCTTTGTTCGCAAGATATATAGATGTTGGGGTTTTGCTTGTTCTGCTTACTCCTACAAGAATAATGTCTGATTTGTCTATTTCATTAATTAAATTTCCATCATCATGATTCATTGTAAATTGAATTGCTTCAATCCTATCATAATATTCTTCATTTAAAATATGTTGACCGCTTGGTTCGTGGGTTGCTTTTTGATTTAAAATTTTTGAAAAATTTAAAATTAAATTTCCCAAAACTCCAAAACAAGGAATTTTTTTATCATCACTTACGTTTGCTAAATACTTGGCCAAATTATTGTCAACAATAGTATATAGAATTATTGCATTAGTATTTTTCTCTGCATCTTCTAAAATTTTTAAAATTTGATTTTCTGTCCTAGTAAAAGAATATGAATGAACTTTGTATTCAATATTTATAAATTGAGCTTTTAAGGCTAAAAATATTCTATCTAAAGTCTCGCCCGTTGAATCTGAAATCAGGTATATTTGATAAGTATTATTCATGAATAAAAAGTTAATAAATATGTATTATTTTAATTAAATTAAACAATTCAAAAATTTCTAAAATTAAGCTTGTAAAAGCTGATATTTATTAACAATAATAATAAATAGGTTAAAACAATCCACAAAAAATGAAACAATCAAAAAAAGCTTCATTTTAAACAATTTTAGTTACTTAAGATGTAAGTAAATTGTGAATATAATGTTTATAAAAATTAATCACCTTTATTCACAGGATATATTAAAACTACAATAATTAATAAAGCTTTTATATGAAACCTTTGCACAAAATATTAATTAATAATGATACTTCCTTTAACCCTGTTTGGATTATGAGGCAAGCCGGAAGGTACTTACCTGAATTTAGGGAAATTAGAAAAAAAAACCCTGATTTTATTAATTTATGTTTAAATCATCATTTGTCTACAGAAATTACCTTACAACCTTTAAAAAGATTTGATTTAGATGCTGCAATAATATTTTCAGATATCTTGATGTTACCTTATGGGCTGGGTCAGAAAGTAAAATTTGAAAAAAATTTTGGGCCAAAATTAGGAGAATTAAATTTAAACGAAATCGCAAAGATTGATGAAATTGATTTTGTAGAAAAAATACACCGTGTTTACAAAGCAATAGAAAAAGTTAGCACAGACCCTATTTTAAAAAATAAAAACACCATTGGCTTTGTTGGAGCTCCATGGACGTTATTGGTTTATATGATTAATCAGCAATCACCTAAAAAAAATTTAAAAAAAGATTTTTTTAAAGATGAATTTTTAATAAATAGAATTTTATTAATTATTGAAAAATTTTTAAAGATTCATATCAAAAATCAAATTGATAATGGCGCAAATGTAATTCAAATCTTTGATAGTTGGGCAGGATTGTTAGACGAAAAAGATTTGCCAAACTATGTTTATTCTCCAACTTTAAACTTAGTGAATTATGTAAAATCTTTAAATGTACCGGTGATATGTTTTCCTAGAGAAATAAAAAATTACAAAGAATTTTGCGATATTATTAAACCCGATGCTGTTAGTATCGATTATAATGTTGATCCAAAAAAAATACTTAGAGATATAAAAATACCAATACAAGGCGGTTTAGATCCAAAAATTTTGTTAACAGATAAAGAAACTTTAAAAAAAGAAGCTTCAAAATATCTCAATATTTTTAAAGATCATCCATATATATTTAATTTAGGACACGGAGTGCTTCCAGAGACAGACCCTAATATGTTTGATTATTTAGTAAAAACAGTAAAAAATTATTAATATGAACCAGATTTATACACACCCAAAAAGAAAAACAAAAGTTGTGTTTGTCCAACTCGGATCCCCTTCTGAGCCGACAACTAAAGCTTTAAGAAAATATCTTAGAAAATTTTTAGGAGATCCAAGAGTGGTTGATATAAATCCTTGGTTATGGAAAATAATTTTAAACTTTTTTGTATTACCTTTTAGACCTAAAAAATCTGCCAAACTTTATGAAAGAATATGGGATGGAAAAAGCTTCCCTTTAATTACAAACACAAGAGACTTTACAAATAATGTTAGAGAAGAACTAAAGAAAATCGATCCTGATGGCTATGTCGAAGTTAATCATGCTTTTCTTTTATCACCCCCATATGTAAATGAAGTTTATGATAGCTGGGAAGACGATTTAAAAAAAGGCATTGGCGCAACGAAATTGTTGGTTATACCGATGTTTCCCCAGTACTCTGAAAGCACAATAGCCTCAGGTATAGACGCTTTAGCAAAAGAATTATCAAAAAGAGTTAAGATTCCAACTTTTGAAGTTATTACAAATTTCCACAGAACACATGCTTTTATAGATAACTCAGTAAGACAAGTTGATACTAAAATTAATGAGCTAAACCAAGAAGGAAAAAAAATTGACAACCTAATAATTACTTTTCATGGTATGCAAAAAAGAAGAATTGTTAATAAGGGTGATGATTATTACAGGCATTGTTACGAAACGTTTTGTCTTATAACAAATAATTTAAAGAATATAAGGCCTGAACAATGCATGATGAGTTTTCAAAGCCGTTTTGGATCTGAGGAGTGGATAACCCCCTATACTGAAGACGTTGTAAAAAAATTAATTACTGAAGGTAAAAAAGAAATAGCCATATATTCTCCAAGCTTTGTTGCTGACTGCCTAGAAACTACTGATGAACTAGGTCATGAACTCGTCAATGAAGCAAAAGATTTGGGCGGAAACATATATCCGATAGAATGTTTAAACACCAAAAAGGATTGGTGTAAAGATTTTGCAAAATACACATTTACACAGGCAGAGGGTTCGGCGCAAGATAAAGAGGATATAGAATATCAGTTAGATAAAAAGTTTTATGAAAAAATGCCACAACAAGTGATGAATAAATCATAAGAGAAACAAATTATGTTTGATTTTTTAATTATTTATTCAACTACAGACGGACATACAAAAACAATTTGTGAAAGAATTAAAAATTTCCTAAACGATGGAAATTTAGTAGAACTTCTCTCTTTAGAAGATGCTAAAAAAGTTGATCTATCTAATTTTAAAAAAATTATAATCGGTGCTAGCATTAGATATGGCAAGCATTCTAAAGAACTTTATAAATTTATTAATTTAAACAAAAATATTTTAGATCAAAAAAAAAGTGCTTTTTTTTCAGTAAATGTTGTTGCAAGAAAACCAGAAAAAAATACAGCTGAAACAAACCCTTATATAAATAAATTCTTAAAAATATCTAAATGGAAACCAAATAAAATAAGCGTGTTTGCTGGCAAGGTTGATTACCCCAATTACAACTTTGTTGATAAATACATAATTAAATTTATAATGTTCATAACGAAGGGCCCGACAGATACTTCCCAATCATATGAATTTACAGATTGGTCAAAAGTTGATGATTTTTCTAAAGAGTTAGGAAATAATTATTAAATATGCTTAAAAAACCCTCATTTTACTCATCTTTTTAATATTTTATTAACTGTCTTGTAATACTTCAAAGAGTATATATATTATTATCATCTGATAAGTCCTTATCAAAAAAACAATCATGAATATTCAAGAATTAAAACTTAAATCATCTGAACAGCTTATTACTCAGGCTGAAGAGCTTGGTATAGAAAATGCCAGTACATTAAGAAAGCAGGAAATACTTTTTGCCATTCTTAAAAAAGTCGCTGAAAAAGAGGAAATTACTGGTGTAGGTGTTTTACAGCTATTACAAGATGGTTTTGGTTTTCTTAGAGCAATGGAGTCAAATTATCTTCCAGGACCAGATGATATTTATGTGAGCCCGAGTCAAATTAGAAAATTTGGTTTGAGAACCGGAGATACAGTTGAAGGACCAGTAAGAGCTCCTAAAGAAGGAGAAAGATATTTTGCGTTATTACAAGTTAGTAAGATAAATTTTGAGGAACCAGAAAAAGCGAGACATAAGATTGCATTTGATAACTTAACGCCGTTATATCCAGATAAACAGCTAGTGATGGAAGTTGAAACTACAAAAGTCGAAAAAAAACAAGATTTAACTCCAAGACTTATTGATCTAGTTAGTCCAATCGGCAAAGGACAAAGATCTATAATTATTTCTCCGCCTAAGGCTGGAAAAACAATGATTTTGCAAAGTATTGCAAACTCAATAGCTAAAAATTATCCAGAATGTTATCTAATGGTGTTATTGATTGATGAACGTCCAGAAGAAGTAACAGACATGCAAAGAACTGTAAAAGGTGAAGTAATTAGTTCTACTTTCGATGAACCAGCTCAAAGACACGTGGCAGTGGCTGAAATGGTTATTGAAAAAGCTAAAAGACTAACTGAACACAAAAAAGATGTTATAATATTATTAGACTCTATAACAAGACTAGGAAGAGCATATAATGCGGTTATACCAAGTTCCGGTAAAGTTTTAACAGGAGGTGTTGATGCAAATGCACTTCAGAGACCTAAAAGATTTTTCGGTGCAGCAAGAAATATTGAAGAAGGTGGCTCGTTAACGATTATTTCTACAGCCCTCATTGATACAGGTAGTAGAATGGATGAAGTAATTTTCGAAGAATTTAAAGGAACAGGAAATAGTGAAACTATTTTAGATAGAAAAATCGCGGATAAAAGAATTTATCCCGCAATAGATATAACTAAATCTGGAACAAGAAGAGAAGAATTATTATTTGATAAAAGTGATTTGCAAAAAATGAATGTTTTAAGAAGAATAATTGCCCCAATGGGAACAATGGATGCAATTGAGTTTATTAACTCAAAATTAAAAGACACAAAAAATAATGCAGAGTTTTTTAATTCTATGAATAAACCAGCTTAATTTATTGTGTTTTATTCAATTATTCTATGGATTTTAAAAACAGAATAGTCGAAATAAACAATTTAATAAGCTTAAATAAATTTTCTCAAGCATTGTCAAAATGTGAGAGTTTAGTAAAGAAATTTCCTAATAATTCTTATATTTTAAATTTGCAAGGTTTAATTTTACAGCAATGTAATCAAGTAAAAAAATCAATAATCTGCTTCAATAAAGCATTATCTGCTCAAAAAGATAATTATGCAGCAATGAATAATTTGGCAAATTCCTATAAAAATTTATTTGAGTTTGAAGAGGCTGAAAATTTATACAAAACAATCATAAGTAATGACATCGCAAATGTTAAAGCTTTAAATAATTATGCAAACTTAAAAAGAGAAATTAATCAATATCAAGAAGCAAAAAAATTACTGTTAAAAGGTCTTAAAATAGAGCCCAAAAACATCAATCTTTTATTAAATCTTGCTATTTGTTGTCAGGGTATTGGAGAAATGAATGACGCAAAAAAATATCTTTCAAAAATTCTTGATATTCAACCTTCTAATACAAATGCTCACAAGCTTTTAAGCACAATGATTAACTATAATAAAGATCAGAAACATTTAGCTGAGATGAAGAAATTTATCGATGATAAAAGTTTAAATTTTGATCAAAAAGCGGAACTTTTTTTTGCATTAGGAAAAGCCTATGAGGATCTTAAAGATTATGAAAACTCTTTTCTATTTTTAAAAAAAGCAAATTCGACTCAAAAACATGATCAAGCCCATGTTCTAGAAAATAGAAAAAAACTATTTGATAATATTATAAAACTTTTTGACGATATCGATATTTCAAAGCCAAAATCAAATAATTTAAACAAAAATATTTTCATTTGTGGAATGCCAAGATCAGGAACCACTTTGATTGAACAAATGGTAGCTTCTCATAATTCTGTCGAGGGGGCAGGTGAAATTCATTATTTATCAGAGATTATAAAAAATAATTTTTTAGAAGGTATAAAATTTAATAAATCAAAAATACTTGATGAAATAAAAAATCCAGAAAACCTGATATTTAAAAAGTATAATAATCTAATAAGTTTTCACAATTTTAAATCAAATTTTGTAACTGATAAAGCGCCACAAAATTTTATGTGGATTGGATTTATTAAAATTTTTTTTCCTAACAGTAAGATTATTCACTGTTTTAGAAATCCCAAGGATAATTGTCTATCAATTTTTAAAAATCATTTTTCATCTCCTACTATGTCTTGGGCATACGATCAAAAAAATATAGCTGAGCAATATGTTTTATATTCGAGACTAATGAATTACTGGAAATCTAAATTTAAAGATGACATTTTTGATGCAAATTATGAAAAAATTATAAATTCGCCAGAACAAGAAGTAAAAAAAATAATTTCATTTTGTGATCTTCCGTGGGATCCAGAATGCTTAAATTTCCATAAAAATAAAAAAACCCCAGTTCAAACAGTAAGCGTTGCTCAAGCTAGTAAACCTATTTATAAGTCTTCAATTCAATCTAATGAACCTTACGTAAAATATTTATCTGAGATGTTTAACATTCTTGATACCAACTTGTAAAAAACCAAGTATAATTATCTTATGACAATTTATGCCCTATCAAGTGGGCCTGGTATTTCGGGTATTGCTGTAATAAGAATTTCTGGAAAAGAGACATTTAAAGCAATCAAACTTATAACCGGCAAGGAACTACCCAAGCCAAGGGTGGCAACACTAAGAAAAATCAACAAAATCAACACTTCTGAGCTAATAGATGAGGGTATAATCATATGTTTCCCTGGCCCTGACAGCTACACAGGTGAAGATATGGCTGAGATTCAAGTTCATGGAAGCAAAGCTGTTGTAGATGCCCTACACTCCTCTCTTTCAGATATAGAAAATTGCAGATTAGCTGAACCGGGTGAATTTACTAAACTCGCATTTCAGAATGGAAAAATAAATTTACTTAAAGCTGAAAGTATTGCTGATTTAATTTCTTCAGAAACGGAAATCCAAAGACAACAAGCAATTAAAATAATGAATGGAAAATCAGCGGATCAATTTAATTTTTTAAAAGAAAAACTTTTAAAAATTTTATCCCACGTTGAAGCTAAAATAGATTTTCCAGAAGAGGATTTACCAAATACTATTTTAGATGAAATTAAAAATGTTTCTGATGAAGTGATAATTAAAATTAAAAAAATACTAAACGACCAGAAAGTTGGTGAAAGAATAAGAGAAGGTTTTAAAATAGCAATTCTTGGACCGACTAATGCTGGAAAATCTAGTTTGATGAATCATTTATCTAATAGAGATGTTGCAATAGTTTCTGAAATTGCCGGCACAACTAGAGACGTAATTCAAACTCATCTAAATATAGACGGTTATCCAGTTATAATTTCAGATACAGCGGGAATAAGAGACTCCAAAGATGAGATCGAAAAGAAAGGTGTTAAATTATCGTTGAATAGAGCCGAAGAAGCAGATTTAAAGCTCGTTGTTGTGGATGCAAAAAACCTTGATTTTACTGATGTTTTGAAGGGTTTGTTGGAGGAAAATGCAATTTTAGTTATAAATAAGTCTGATCTTTTAGAAAAAGATATTGATCATAAAATCAAAAAAACAAATCATGTTTTAATTTCAATTAAAGAAAATAAAAATATTGAAGAATTAATTACAAAAATAAAAAATAATTTAAAAAATAAATTTATTACAAGTGATGATATTTTAATTACTAGAGAAAGGCATAGACAACATTTGCAACAGTGTTTGGAACATTTAAATAATTTTAATAAAAAAAAAGAAATCGAAGATTTTGATAAAGCCGCAGAAGATTTAAGATTAGCTACTAGACATTTAGGTATGATTGTTGGAAAAGTCGATGTTGAAGAGATATTAGGTAGTATTTTCAACGATTTTTGTATCGGTAAATAATACTCATTTTTGCTGGTTTTTTTGCATTTTTTTGCCTAAAAACGTTGATAATATTGGCTTATTTACAAAAAAATAAGCCTATCTTGTAAATTATTTAATCACCTATAAATTTGGCTTATGAAAAATGATTTGTCATTTGATGTAGTTGTAATTGGAGGTGGTCATGCTGGATGTGAAGCTGCAGCAGCATCAGCTCGTCTAGGAGTAAACACTGCCCTATTCACTCACAAGATAGAAACTATTGGCGAAATGTCATGTAACCCTGCAATAGGTGGTTTGGGTAAAGGTCATTTAGTTAGAGAAATAGATGCTCTTGACGGTGTTATGGGAGATGTTGCAGATAAATCAGGCATACAATTTAGATTATTAAATAGAAGCAGAGGTCCAGCAGTAAGAGGTCCCAGAACGCAATCAGATAGATCACTTTACCGCAAATATATGCAAGAAAAACTTGTAAACTATTGTAATTTAAGCATTTTTTCAGATCCTGTAATTAAGTTTATTTTTGATAAAAATACAATAAGTGGATTTGAAACTAAAGAGGGTAAGAAAGTTCTATCTAAGAAGATAATACTTACAACAGGCACTTTTTTGAATGGTTTGATACATATAGGTAATGAAAGAACTCCTGCTGGTAGATATGATGAAAAACCTTCAACAGGTTTGACTGAACAATTAGCTAAATATGATTTTAAAATTGGAAGATTAAAAACCGGAACTCCGCCAAGATTAGATGCACGGACGATTGATTTTAAAAACTTAGAAGAACAATTTGCAGATGAGGATCCCTATTTTTTTTCATTTTTAACAAAAAAAAATTTGAACAAACAAGTGTCATGTCGAATGACATATACAAATGAGAAGGTTCATAAAATTATAGAAAAGAATCTATCTAAGAGTGCTATGTACTCAGGCAGCATAAAAGGAGTAGGACCAAGATATTGTCCATCTATTGAAGATAAGATTGTAAAATTTACAGATAAAGCTCGTCACCAGATATTTTTAGAGCCAGAAGGTTTAAATGACCATACAATTTACCCAAATGGTATCTCCACATCTCTCCCAGCTGAGATTCAGAAAGAAATATGCAATAATATCAATGGTTTAGAAAATGTTTCTATTTTGAGACCAGGATATGCAATAGAATATGACTATATAGATCCACGTGAACTATTTTTAACTCTTGAAACCAAGAAGATAAACAATCTTTATCTTGCCGGTCAGATCAACGGAACGACAGGATATGAGGAAGCTGCTGCACAAGGCCTTATAGCTGGAATAAATGCTGCTTTGTCAGTAAAAAAATTAGAACCTTTCATACTTGATAGATCTGATGCCTATATTGGAGTAATGATTGATGATTTGGTTACTAAAGGTGTAGCTGAGCCATACCGAATGTTTACGTCAAGAGCAGAATATCGATTGAGTTTGAGATCTGATAATGCTGATCAAAGATTAACTGCCAAGGGTATTGATATTGGATTAATAAGTGATGAGAGAAAAGATATATATTTGAGTAAATTTGAACAAATTAGACAAATTAACGTAAAAATGTCAAAATCAAAGATTTCACCATCCAAAGCTGATAAATTTGGAATAAAATTATCAAAAGACGGAATATTGAGATCATCTAGTGAAGTTTTAACTCAAAAAGGGGTAAATATGATTAAAATAAGGGAAATATGGTCTGACATACCCTTTTTTAGTAAAGAAATTGATGAACAGGTAGAAATAAATGCACATTATAGGGGATATTTGAAGAAGCAAAAAGCTGATATTTTAGCATTTAAGAGGGATGAAAATCTCATTATCCCTGATAAAATCAATTATGATGGACTTTCAGGTTTATCTAATGAGGTAAAAGCTAAATTTAAGGAAATAAAGCCAAAAACTATGGGTCAAGCCCTAAGAATTGACGGAATAACTCCTGCGGCTGTATATATTTTGTTGTCACATGTCAAAAGAAAGTCTATTAAGCATATAGCTTAATGGATAAAGAAATTTTAAATTCTTATTCAAGAATCAATCACTTAAATGTTTCACGTGAAACATTTTTGGACTTCGAAAACTATATATCCATGATTCTTGAAAAAAATAAAAAAATTAACATAATTAGCCAAAATACAGCATCAAAAAAAGCCATAATTGACCGACATATTATAGATTCTGCGCAAATAATTGATTTTGTTGATTTAAATAGCAATACAACCATTGATATAGGCTCAGGAGCGGGATTGCCAGGGATAATAGTGGCAATTATACTTAAAAATATGAAACATAATATGAATGTGCATCTTTATGAAAAAAGCTACCATAAAAGCCATTTTTTAAAGGAAGTTTCAGAAAAATTAAATTTAAATACTAAAGTATTTCAAAAAAATATTTTTGAAATAAAAAATTTAGAAGCAGGAACAATAATGTCCAGAGCATTCAAACCAATGCCAGTGGTTTTAGATTTAGTATATGAAAACTTTTCAAAATATAAAAATTTAATTTTTTTTATGGGGAAGAGTGGAAAAAAAATTTTTGAAAATTCTAAAAAAAATTGGGAGTTGGAGTATATAGAAAAAAAAAGTTTAACAAATGAAGATTCATTTTTAATAAATATTAATAAAATAAAAAAAAAATTAAAGAATAATAAAAAAAATTAAATGCAAATTATTTCGGTCATAAATCAAAAGGGTGGGGTCGGAAAAACCACAACTGTTATAAATCTTGCAGCTGGATTATCTCAAATTAATAAAAAAATTTTAGTAATTGACCTCGATCCGCAGGGCAACGCTACCACAGGTCTGGGATTATCTAATATGGATAACTCAAGCGACACTATTTATGGAGTATTAAATGGAACTAAAGAAATTAAAGATGTAATTAAAAAAACACAGTTTAAAAATTTACACATTATTACATCTAATGTAGATTTATCTGGTTTAGAGGTAGAAACGGCGGATGACAGTAACAGGGCATTCATTCTAAAGGCTAAATTATCCGCATATTTAAACAATTCTAGCGGACCATACGATTATGTCTTAATTGATTGCCCTCCTTCTTTGAGCTTGCTGACGGTTATGGCTTTAGTGTGTTCTAATTCACTTTTAGTGCCATTACAGACAGAATTTTTTGCCCTGGAAGGCTTAACACAGCTAATGAAGACAATTGATAGAATAAAAGTAAGTTTAAATCCAGACTTAAAAATAAGGGGTATACTTTTAACTATGTACGACAAAAGAAATAAGCTTTCTTCACAAGTAGAAAAAGAAGCAAGAGACTATTTTACCGAAAAAGTTTACACAACAGTAATACCAAGGAATGTAAGATTGTCCGAAGCACCCTCACATGGTATGCCAGTTTTAATTTATGATAAATCTTGTCCCGGTAGTAAGTCATATTTTAGTTTCACTGACGAATTTATAAATCAAGAGACTACAATAGGGAGTGCTGCTTAATGGATAAAATAAAAAAAGGTTTAGGTAGAGGTCTGTCATCGCTAATAGGTGAAGTAAAAGTTGAGCCAAAAAAAAATCAGTTATCTGTAAGTGATTTAGTACCTAATAAATACCAGCCAAGAAAAATATTCGATGAAACTAGTCTGGAGGAATTAACAAATTCAATTAAAGAGAGGGGGATGATTCAGCCAATCATTGTTAGAAATTCTAGTAATGATAAATCAAAATTTGAGATAATTGCAGGTGAGAGAAGATGGCTTGCTGCTCAGAAAGCTGGTCTTCACTATGTTCCAGTAGTTATAACAGAGGCAGATGATTTAAAATCTTTAGAATTTGCAATTGTTGAAAATGTTCAAAGGCATGATCTAAATCCACTTGAAGAAGCACAAGGATATAAAAGATTAATAGATGAATTTTCTTATGATCAGGAAAAAGTATCAAAATTTATTGGAAAAAGTAGAAGTCATATAACGAATTCTTTAAGACTCCTTACTTTACCTATAGATGTAATAAAACTAATTGAAACACAAAAATTAACCGCAGGTCATGCTAAGATTTTGGTTGGTCTTGAAAATGCTAGTTTTGTAGCAGCTAAAATTGTTGATAAAAGACTTTCTGTTAGACAAGCTGAAACCTTCGTGAAAATTTTCAAAAATAAAAAACAAAAATCTCGTAATGACAAAGATACAAATATAATTGCCCTTGAACTTTCTATTTCAAATAAAATTGGTTTAAATGTAGATATAAAAAATAATAAAAGAAATAAGGGTAAAATAAGTTTTGAATATAAAGATTTAGATCAATTAAATAAAATAATTAATATAATAAAATCTAACTATTAGTTACTTTTTTAGATTGCTCCAAAATAAAGTCAGTAATTACATTTATTGAATTATTTAGATTTTTTTTTATTAGAAGTTCAATTTCATTTATTCTATAAATAGCTTTTTTAATATTATCTGGGCTCCATTGCAAAATTTGTTTTTTTGTTATTTCTTTGTCCTTCCAAAAAATTGGCGGTCTTGCATTTAATATTGTTAAATCGATATCCTTATTTTTTTTAAATTCATTTGAAAGTAAAAGAATTTTCTTAGATTTATTTAACAAAGTTCTTAAAATTATAATGCTGTCTTCAGTATTAAAATTGTTCTCATTTAGAATTCTTAAAATTTTATTTGTGTTCTTAGCTAAACAATTGTCAACTAGCTCAGAAATACTGTGATTTTCTACCAAATTAGTTAATTTCTCAATATCTTCCAAAGTAATTTTTTTTCTGCTTTTATTCAAAAATTCAATTTTATTTAATTCATTTAATAAAGTCTCTCTATCTCCATTACATCTATTTACAATTAAATTTAAATTTGATTGTGAAAGTGAAATACTTTTCTGTTTTATAAAATTTAATGCCATTCGAGATAATGTTTGCTCGTTATCTGGATAAAATGGAACACAAATACATTTCTTATCTTTTTCAAAAAAAGACCTTAGTTTTGATCTTTTTTCTAAACTATCTGCGTTAAATATAAATATTAAATCGTCTAATTTTTTATCTATAATTTCATTAATTATTTTAAAAATTTTATCTGTAGATCTTTTAATTATTATGATCTTCTCTGTTTCAAATAGAGACTTTGATAATAGATTTTCTAAAAATAAACTAGAATTATCTAAAATTTCTTTTTCTTCATAATTTAAAATATTATTTTTATCTTTTAATAAATTATCAGTTGTTTCTTTTTTTAGTCCTTCATTTTTGCCATAAAGTAGGATGTATGGTGTTTTTTTGATATTTATTTTATTAATTTCGTAGGATTTAATTATCATTTATCAGAGATAGCTCAGTAATTAGTTTATTAGATATAGATGATGCAAAATTCTGTTTTATAACCCTTTCATACTTTTGCTCTTCGAGTTTATCACTCATATTATTCATATTTTTTTTCTCATTTACAACAATTTCTTTAATAAACTTATCATCTAGACTGATTTGGAAGACAGTATTACTAGATAATTCGTAATCTGTAATTTTAGCTGTTTTATCTTTTGAGAGAATCTTTTTACTATACTTAGTTACTAACCTAATGTCATATTGTTTTTGTCCTTGTTTTATTTGAAATTGATTTAAATTAGATTTTAAAAAACTATTTATTGTTCTATCTCCTTCAAAAGTAATTTTTTTAATAGAAAAGTTTACATTTTTTTTGCTTGAGTGTAAGGGAGTAAACCCACAGTGTGAAATTAAACAGCAAATTATGATCAATAAAGTAATTTTTTTAAACATTTTAATTTTCAATAATTATATTAATTAATCTATTTTCAATAAAGATTGTTTTTTTTATTTTTTTATCCTTAATATAATGACTTATTTTTTCAGTTTCCTTAATTTTTGTTAATAATTCTTTTTCACTTACATCTTTTTTTACTTTTAATAATCCTCTAGTTTTACCATTTATTTGAATTACAAAATTTATTTCATTTTCAACTAAAACATTTTTATTTATTTTTGGCCAATAAAGATTCTTTTCAATGTCCTCTATTTTTAAATTTTCTAAGCACTCAAAAGAAAAGTGAGGGATTACGGGGATCATGGTAATCAATATATCTCTGTAATTTTCTATCCAACTTTTTTTATCAATTTTTGTACTTATTATTTTATTTAAAGCTGAATATGTTTCATGAAAGTTAGCTACAATTTTGTTGTAACTAAAATTTTCTATATTATTTTGCACATTATTTATAAATTTTGATTTAAGTTTTTTAAGTTCATTTACATTTTTTTCTGGATGGTCTGCTTTAATTTCCTCTAGTATTTTTTGATTTAAAACCCATAATTTCTGTATAAATTTAAATGATGACTTTATTCCTTCATCTGACCACTGAACATCTTTTTCTGGGGGACTGTCAGATAAAATAAATAATCTAACAGAGTCAGCTCCATAATTTTCAATAATATCCTCTGGATCAATCGTGTTTTTTTTAGATTTAGACATTGACTCTGAAGGACCTACTTCAACTTCTTGATTTTCATCTTTTTTTAAAAATTTTTTTCCATTTATAGTGACTACTTCATCGGGGTTTATCCAATTGTTATTTTTATCTTTATAAGTTTCATGACAAACCATTCCTTGTGTGAACAAGCCTTTAAAAGGTTCCCTTATATTAAATTTGCTATTTTTAAAGGAGAGTGCATGCATAAAAAATCTAGAATATAACAGATGTAATATGGCATGTTCAACACCACCAATATATTGATCAACTGGCATCCAATAATTTGCTTCATCAAAATCAAAACCATAATCTTTATTTTTGGATGAGCAGAATCTTAAAAAATACCAAGAAGAGTCTACAAATGTATCCAATGTATCTGTCTCTCTAGTGTATTTTTTTCCCTCTATTTCAATATTTTTCCATTCATCAATTTTTTCTAATGGGTTACCAGTTGAATCAAGTTTTTTAATTTCAGGTAACTTTACAGGAAGTAAACTTTTAGGAATTTTTACTGGATTATTATTTTCATCATACGCGATAGGTATTGGACACCCCCAATATCTTTGTCTAGAGATTCCCCAGTCTTTTAATCTAAAATTAGTTTTTCTTTTGCCAAGATTATTATCTTCAAGATAATCAATTGTTTTTTTAATAGACTCGGAAGGAACTTTTAAATTATTTAAGAATTTGGAATTAATTAATACCCCTCCACCAACATATGCTTTATCATTAATTTCGTCAAAATCTTCATTCTCAGGTTTAACTACTGTCGTAACTTTTAAATTATATTTTCGTGCAAAATCTAAATCCCTCTGATCGTGAGCAGGACAACCAAACACAGCACCTAAGCCGTAATCCATTAAAACAAAATTTGCAAAGTATACCGGAACTTTAATATTTTCATCTAGTGGGTTAATTGCTACTAAATCAGTTTTAAATCCAATTTTTTCAGCAATAGCAATAGATTCTTCCGTGGTTCCTGTCCTTGAACATTTTTGTTTAAATTCTTTAAAATTGGGATCATTTTCATAATGTTTTGCAATTGGATGATCAATTGATAAAGCCAGGAAAGACATTCCAAACAAAGTGTCTGGTCTTGTGGTATAGCATTTGATATTTTTTATATTTTTTTCTGATTGAATATTAAAACTTACTTCGCAACCGAAAGATTTACCAATCCAATTTTGTTGCATTATTTTGACTTTGTTTGGCCAATCAGAAAGTTCACCTAGACCCTCTAATAATTCATTCGAAAAATTTGTAATATTAAAAAACCACTGGTTGAGTTTTTTTCTTTCAACAGGTGCTCCTGATCTCCATCCTTTACCATCAATCACCTGTTCGTTGGCTAAAACGGTTTGATCCACTGGGTCCCAATTTACGTAATTTTCTTTTCTATAAACTAAGCCTTTATCGTAAAGCTCTAAAAAAAATTCTTGTTGATGTTTATAATATTCAGGGGAGCAGGTTGATATTTCTTTATCCCAGTCTATTGATAATCCTAACTTTTTTAACTGATTCTTCATTGTAGCAATATTTTTTTCTGTCCATGATTTTGGATCTAAATTATTTTGTCGTGCTGCATTTTCGGCTGGCATACCAAATGAGTCCCACCCCATTGGATGCAAAACGTTGAAATTTTGAAGTGATTTGTACCTTGCTAAGACGTCACCAATTGTATAATTTCTTACATGTCCCATGTGAATTTTTCCAGAAGGATAAGGAAACATTTCAAGACAATAAAATTTTTTTTTATTTTTATCGATCTTAGTTGAAAAAGATTTATTATTTTCCCATCTTTCTTGCCATCTTTTTTCGATTAGTTTAAAATTATATCTTTCCACAGAAATTAAATTATTATTTAATTGCCTACGTTTGTTGGCTCATAAGGTGTAAAGTTTTTATCTTTTTTTTGAGCCTCATAAATTTTTGCAGTTTTTAAAATTTTTCTTTTTAATTCTTTTTTTATTTCACCACTTATTTCAGAAATATTACATTTATTTAATTCATTACAAGTTTTTCGAAAAACTTTTATATCAAGTGCATCACTTCGAATTTCATTCGTTAAAAATCTAATAGTAATTTTAATATTCTCTGTGTTTTGATTATTTGAGTACCAGTCTGTGATAATTATTCCACCACTATAATTAACAGAAGCTAACGGCATAAAATCTATTGCATCTAAACTAGCTCTCCACAACTCATTTGAACTTGCAAATTCAAAATTTCTTGAACCTGTTGCACTCTTTACTTTGTCCATCAACCTAAAACCTCTACCTTCTTCCATATTTTTTTTGACCCTTAATTTAGGGTCTGGTGGGAATTTTTTTGCATCAACTGAGTTAAATGGAGCACAAGAATTAAGTAAAAAAGTCCCAAAACATAGGAAAAATGCAATATTTATGAATTTTTTAGAAAACATGCGAAATAATCGAAATTATATAATTTTCTAAACATATAATTTAAAAATACCTAAAAATATAGAAAATTGAGCATTATTTTATGTTGCAAAAATGCAACATAACTAAAATAAAACCTTTTAATACAATCTAAATTAATAAATTACTCAAAAATTCAATATAAATGCAATGTTTATTATTAATAATAACAATAAAAATAAGGAGTAATTAATATGAACAATTTAAAAAAAGTAGGGTTAACTGCATTAGCAGGTGCTTTGGTATCTGTATCAGCTAACGCTGCAGACGTTGCTGTAAGTGGTGGTGCTTCTATCAGCTTTGCTGGTGAAGAGAAGCAAACTACTGGTAACGGTTGGTCAATGAATGACGGTATTACATTCTCAATGTCTGGAGAAATGGACAATGGTTGGAATGTAACTGTTAAACAAATCTTAAACGATGATGATGTTGGATCAAATCAAGTATTCGATACTAGATCATTAGGAATCGATATGGGTGATTCAGGAACATTAACTTTCTACGGTACTGGTGGAAGTTCAGTTCTTAATGCAATTGATGACGTAACACCAAGTGCAAACGAAGAGTCTTGGGATGATGTAACAGGAGCAAGTGCTATTCCTGGAGGAACTGGTGGAGTTAATATGTTCCACTATTCTAATGGAAGCCTTATGGACGGTTTAACTGTTTCAGCTTCTTACACACCATCTGGTACTGGAGAAATTGAAAGTTCATCAGACTATGGTTTTGCATACACAGGTGTTGATGGTTTAACAATTGGTGCAGCAACTGGTGAAGATAACTCAGCAGCAGCATCTATTGATATCACTAATATGTATGTAAAATACACTATGGATGCGTTTTCTGTAGGTTATCAAGCTTCTGAGGCTGACTCAGAAACTGCTAGTGCTGACAAAGACTTCACAGCTATTGGTTTATCGTACGCTGTAAGTGATGAAATGTCAGTTTCATACAACATGTCTACAATCGAGTACGAAGATAGCACATTGTCTGACCAAGAAGCTACTGGTGTTTCAGTATCTTATGTAATGGGTTCAATGACATTAACTGCTAACGCAAACTCTGTTGACAACATCGCTGGATCAACATCTGATAACAGATCTGGTTATGGTATGAGTGTAGCATTTGCATTCTAATTAATTTAGATACAAATTATTTAAAAGGCCCCTTTTTAGGGGCCTTTTTTTTATTCAAAATAGGAAATTCCAGCAAATTCAAAATTATTTAAAAGCTTAAGCTTTTTTATATTTGTTTTAGACACACCTCCCAAAACAACCACTTTTTTATTAGTTAGATTAGAAATTAACTTAAACCTATTAATTCCTAAGTAGTTTTTATTTCTCTTAAATATAGATGATATGAATATTCTATTAACACGTTGTATTTCTTTAGTTTTTATTTCTTTTAAAGTGTGTGCAGATCCAATTAAAGCAAATTTCTTTCTTAATGAAAAAGATAGATGTTTTTTAGAGTTATTAAAAGAAGGAATATACGCCCCATCCAAATCTAATTTAATTGCTAGCTTAATATTGTTTGATAAATAAAATTTAATATTTCTTTTTTTACAATATTTTTTTATTTTAAGGATAAGTTTCTCATCAGGTAGTTTTGAGTTATAATTTCTATAAATAACAGCAGTTTGATTATCTAATCTATCAATATTATTTGTTTCAAATTTATTTATAAAGTAATATTTAATAATCATATTTATATGCATAGTACTGTAAAAAATTTATTAGACATTGAAAAAAATATTAAAGTTTATTTAAATGAGCTAAATATTAAAAGTTATCCAAAAATTATAGCAGTTTCAAAAACATTTAAAATTGATAAAATCTTGCCACTTATTGATCATGGTCACACTGATTTTGGTGAAAATAAAGTTCAGGAAGCAGTTGAAAAATGGACAGAAATAAAAAAAAATAACTCAAAAATAAAACTACACATGATTGGGAAATTGCAAACAAATAAAGTTAAATTTGCAGTAAAATTATTTGACTATATTCATTCTGTTGATAGCGTAAAACTTGCTAAAAAGATATCGGATGAACAAAATAAAATAAATAAAAAAATTAAAATATTTTTACAAGTAAATATTGGTGATGAAAATCAAAAATCAGGAATAAGTAAAAATGAGATCAATCAACTAATTTCTTACTGTAAAGAAATTGATCTGGATATAATTGGTTTAATGTGTATTCCTCCTTTTGACGTTGAGTCAGAGGGTTATTTTGAGGAGATGAATAAATTAAATAAAAAACTTGGTTTTACTGAATTGAGCATGGGCATGTCTTCTGATTTTCTCAAAGCAGCTAAACATTTATCAACATACGTTAGGGTTGGATCAAGCATTTTTGGCCAGAGATCTTAAAAAATTTTTATTTTTGAATTTTTTTTAATTAATTTAAGCATAATTAAAAAATCTTTTTTCATTAATGCAACACATCCAGACGTTGGTTTATAATCTTTAGTTAGGTGAATAAAAATACAGCTCCCTCGGCCAGTTATAGGCTTTTTAAAGTTATATTTTATTGGAATAAACAAATCATATTTATAATCTTTTCTATTTAATCTTTCATGTTTAATTCTTTTATGTATTTTGAAAAGTTTATTATATTTTTTTGGAAAACGAATATCATTACACCAACCCATATTTTTTTTAATTTCAACACACTTAAGTAAAGTTAGTGGTTTTTCCAAACGATCTTTTCTAAAATATAGATTTTCAATTTCAAAGGTTCCTTTAGGAGTTTTTTTGTCTCCTTCTTTTTTATTGCTTGTTGAACCCTTTTTTCCAATAGAACACTTAAATTTAAATTCATCAATTTGAAGAGTGTGTTTATTTTTGACTAAAATTGTCATATTCTCTTATTTGTGAATGCTCAAAATTTAATAATATATAAGTTCAAATCTTTATATCACATTCTTGAGGAACTTGCTTTAGACTTAAATTTTAAAATTACCCTTGCAGATAGTGAAAATTCCTTAAATGATAAAGTAAAAAATCTTAGCAATTATTTAATTATATCTAATAAAAAATTTTCAAATATCAGTAATCAATTTGTTTTAGATAATACACCAATTAACATTTTTAAATTGGTGGAAAGAATAAACATTGAATTTTTAAAATTACAATTCAATAGTCAATCTGAGTTAAAAGTAAACAATTATACTATTGATTTAAATTCAAGAGAAATGTTTAAGAACAATACCAGGCTTAAGTTGACTGAAAAAGAAATAAATACAATTACTTATTTATCAAAATCTAACACACCGGTGAGTATCCATGAACTACAAGAAAAGGTTTGGAGTTATCAAACTGGTATAGAAACTCATACTGTTGAGACTCATATTTATAGATTAAGAAAAAAAATTTTAAATTCTTTTGATGATAATCTATTTATTGTCAGTAAAAAAAATGGCTATGAAATCAAATAAAAAAAACCCAATTGCAAAAGATCTTTTTACAAAAAAATATAAGCCAAAAATAGTTAAGCCAAAAAAAGGCAAAGGAAGTTTTAAAAGAAAAAAAAATTAAGACTCAAGTTTAAAGCCTTGCCCCAATCTGTTGTATCACTCTTGATGACATCTCTGTACCTTTTTCTAAACTCTCCCTAATTGATAATTTATTTACATATCCGTGTAGAAATCCAGCAGCAAAAAGATCACCAGCACCTGTAAGGTCAACAATTTTTAAATTTTTTTTTATATCGCATTCTATAATATCTTTACCATTTACAGCTACAGCACCTTTTTCACCTCTAGTTATAACCACTAATTTATTAAGTTGTTTTGAAAAATTTATAACTTCATTAAAATTTTTTGCTTCAATTAATGAGGTAATTTCTTGTTCATTAGCAAAAGTTATATCCAGTTTATTTTTTACTAAGTTTAAAAAGTGTGATTTATGTCTATCTACACAAAATTGATCAGAAAGCGACATAGCTATTTTATTTGCGTTGTTAATGGCTTTATCAAAAGCTTTTCTGGGCTCTCCCTCATCCCACAAATAACCTTCTAAAAATATTATTTCACTTTTTTTAATTGCATCAGTATTAACATCATTTTCATTAATTTTTCCTGCCGTTCCTAAGAAAGTACACATTGTTCTTTCTGAGTCTGGTGTTACCAGTATTAAACATGTTCCTGTAGGCAACTCTTCTTTTTTTTTCAAATAAAAGTAATCTACATTTTCTTTTTTTAATCCCTCCTCGTATTTGCTGCCAAATTCATCATCTGAAACTTTACCTATAAAACCAACTTTATCACCTAGTTGAGACATCCCCACTATTGAGTTTGCTACTGATCCACCAGAAACTGTTTTCTCAATTTTAAGATTTATTAATAAATTTTTAAATTCATTTTCATCAAAAAATAATTTCATTGTGCTTTTTGTAAGATTATTTTTTGAAATAAAGTTGTCATCAACTTTACAAATTACATCCACTATTGCATTTCCTATTCCTAAAATTTTCATATTAAGCTTTTTTGGTAATAACAGGTTTTTTTCTATTTGGACAGCAAGTAGTGCATATTTTACAACTTAAACCATAACATTCTCTTGCCTTGCAATATTCTCTACCATAAAAAATTATTTGTAAATGAAGTTTAGACCAAATTTTTTTAGGAAATATTCGTTTTAAATCTTTTTCAGTTTGAATTACATTTTTTCCATTTGTTAAACCCCATCGTTGTGCAAGTCTATGAATATGAGTATCAACGGCAAAAGCTGGATATCCAAAACTCTGAGACATCATCACGCTAGCTGTTTTATGTCCTACACCGGGCAGTTTTTCAAGTTCTTCAAAAGTTTTAGGTACTTTTCCCTTATGTTTTTCTAACACTTGTTTTGACATAAAGTAAATACTCTTAGCTTTAACTCTAAAAATACCAATTTTTTTAATTAACTTCTCGATTTTTTTTCTTCCCAATTTTACAAAGTGTTCTGGTTTATAATATTTTGGATATATGTCTTTTGTTACATTATTTACATTTACATCAGTACATTGTGCAGAAAGTAGAACAGAAATTAATAGTGTAAAAGTATTTTTACTTTTTAGAGGAACAGGTGCTTTAGGATAAATTTTATTTAGAGTTTTAATTATGATTTTTGCTTTTTCTTTTTCATTCATTATGAAAAGTTAAGCAAATCTCTCATAGAATATAAACCTGGTTTTTTTTTCATTAGCCACTTTGAGGCTGTTAAAGCTCCATCCGAGTAAAGTGCTCTGTCAAAAGCCTCATGGTTTAATGTGATTATTTCTTTCCCACTAGAAAACTTTACTTCGTGTTCACCAATAATTTCACCTTTTCTAATTGAGTTAAAATTAATTTTTTTTCCATAGGGAAAATATTTTTTGTTTAAAAATTTTTTTCCAATTAAATTATATATATTTTTATTTTTTCCATCAGCAATTCCTTTACCAAGCATTAACGCAGTGCCGGATGGGTAGTCTTTTTTATGTTTGTGATGTACTTCAAATATTTTACTTAAATATTCATCATTTAGTGATTTTGAGGCAATTTCAGTTAAATACATCAATAAATTTACACCCAAGCTCATGTTGCCTGCCTTTAAAATAGGTATTTTTCTTGAAAATTTTTTAATCTGATTTTCCTGATTTCTGGTAAATCCAGTTGTGCCAATTACTACTTTTTTTTTTAGTTTTGATGCTATTTTTAATATTTCAAGGGTACAATAAGGAACAGTAAAATCAATAATAACGTCAGCTTTTTTAAAAGCTTTCTCAGAATTTAACTCAGGTTTAACACCATTAAACTTTCTATTTATTAATCTATTTTCTGTAAGTGTAACCAGTTTAAAGTTCTTATTTTTTTTTGAAGATTTAATTAATTGCTGGCCCATCCTGCCTATGCATCCAGAAATAGCTAAGTTAATCTTTTTCATTAATAGATAAAATATAAAAGTACCATAAGTAATAAAATAATAACACCCCAAATACTTAAATTTTTAAAAAATACTCTTTTTTTTAAGTTTGATTTTATGAAGGCAGGCAGAACAAGAATTAATACTAATATTAAAGCTATTGACGGAATAATTTCTTCTAATCCCATATCTTAATTTTTCCAAAAATCTTTTGCTTTTTGAAAAAATTTTTTAATACTTGGATTTGACTTATCATTTTCTATTTCTCTAAATTGTTCTAACAATTCCTTCTGTTTTTTATTTAAATACACCGGCACTTCTGTCTTTACCTGTACATATAGGTCTCCAAAATCACCTCGTCTCATAAATGGCATACCTTTACCTTTTAATCTAAATTGTTTACCATTTTGAGTTCCATCAGGAATTTTAATTTTTGCTTTTCCACCGTCAATAGTTGGAATTTCAATTGTTGTCCCTAGTGCAGCATCTGCAAGAGAAAGTGGAAATTCAAAAAATAAATTTTCATCTGATCTTTTAAATAGATTGTGAGAGTTAACATTAATAAATAAATACAGGTCTCCTGTCGCTCCACCTCTTGTTCCAGCCTCACCTTTTCCTGCAAGCCTAATTCTAGTTCCGTCATCAACACCTTTTGGAATAGTTACAGATATTTTTTTTGATGCTTGTTTTTTACCCTGGCCATTACAATCATTGCATGGATTCGTAATTTCTTCACCATTTCCATTACATTGAGGACAAGTTTGTTGAACAGTAAAGAAGCCTTGGTTAGACCTTATTCTGCCATTACCACCACAATATGAACACCTGTCAGGAGAAAAACCTGGTTTAGATCCATTTCCTCTGCATGTACCACACTGTTCTGTTGTTGAAAACTTAATATCTTGTTTCTTTCCATGGTAAGCTTCCTCTAACGAAATAGATAAATCATATCTTAAGTCAGAACCTCTATTATTTGATTTTCTACCTCTTGATCTTCCACCTCCACCAAAATCTCCAAAAAAATCCTCAAAAATATCTGAGAAATCTGCTCCACTAAAACCTCCAAAACCTCCACCCGGTCTTCCTCCACCATTTTCAAATGCTGCATGTCCAAAGTTGTCGTAGTTTTGTTTCTTCTCTTTGTCTGAAAGTATCCCATAAGCTTCACTCGCTTCTTTGAATCTTTCCTCAGCTTTAGAGTCACCTGGATTTTTATCTGGATGATATTTTACAGCTAATTTTCTATATGCGGATTTTAATTCTTCAGGGCTCGCGCTTTTATTTACGCCTAGGACATCGTAATAGTCTCTTTTAGCCATCAAATTACCCCAGACAATTAAATGTCAGTTTAAGCGCTTTTTTCTTTATTCTCGTCTTTTACTTCTTCGAAATCAGCATCAACAACATTTTCGTCTTTTTTACCAGTATCATCGCCACCATCATCTTTTCCAGAATCAGGTTTTGCAGTTTGTTGTGATTTATAGATCGCCTCTCCAAGTTTCATTGAAGCTTGTACTAAAGCCTCAGTTTTTTTCTTAATATCCTCAATATCTTCACTTTTTAAGGCTTCTTTTACAGCACTTGATGCGTCTTCAATTGCTTTTTTCTCTGCATCAGAAATTTTTGATCCATGTTCTTTTAAATTCTTTTCAGTAGAATGAATTAAAGTATCTGCTTGATTTCTAACATCAACTGACTCTCTTTTCTTCTTATCAGCCTCTTTGTTAGCTTCAGCATCTTTAACCATTTTTTCAATTTCTTCATCACTTAGTCCACCTGAAGCTTGGATTTGAATTTTTTGTTCTTTACCAGTTCCTTTGTCTTTAGCTGAAACATTCACAATACCATTTGCATCAATATCAAATGTAACTTCAATTTGAGGAACTCCTCTTGGTGCTGGTGCAATACCTACTAATTCAAAGTTACCTAGGGCTTTATTATCAGCTGCCATTTCTCTTTCACCCTGTAGAACTCTAATAGATACAGCAGGCTGATTGTCTTCAGCAGTTGAGAAAACTTGGCTTTTTTTAGTTGGGATTGTTGTATTTTTATCAATTAGTTTTGTTGAAACTCCACCAAGCGTTTCAATACCTAGTGATAATGGAGTTACATCTAGTAGAAGTACATCTTTAACATCACCCTGTAATACTCCTGCTTGAATAGCAGCACCCATAGCAACTACTTCATCTGGGTTTACACTTTTATTTGGGTCTTTTCCAAAAAAATTTTTAACTTCTTCTAATACTTTTGGCATTCTAGTCATACCACCTACCATAACTACTTCATCAATTTCACTAGCAGTAACTCCTGCATCTTTAAGAGCCGTTTTGCATGGAGGCATAGTTCTAGCAATTAAGTCTTCAACTAGAGCCTCAAGTTTTGCTCTAGTCATTTTTAAATTAATATGTTTTGGACCTGTTTTATCTGCAGTAATAAAAGGTAGATTTATATCTGTTTGTTCTGCAGAAGATAATTCAATTTTTGCTTTTTCAGCAGCTTCTTTTAATCTTTGTAAAGCAAGTTTATCTGACTTAAGATCAATTCCATTATCTTTCTTAAATTCAGAAATTAAGTAATCAACAACAGCATTGTCAAAATCTTCACCACCTAAAAAAGTATCACCATTAGTTGATTTAACTTCAAATACGCCATCACCTAATTCCAGAATAGATACATCAAATGTTCCTCCACCTAAATCATATACAGCAATTTTTTTATTTTGTTTTTTATCTAAACCATAAGCTAATGATGCAGCAGTTGGTTCATTAATAATTCTTAAAACTTCTAATCCAGCAATTTTTCCTGCATCTTTTGTTGCCTGTCTTTGTGCATCATTAAAGTATGCTGGCACTGTAATTACAGCTTTTGTTACAGCCTGACCTAAATATTTTTCTGCCGTCTCTTTCATTTTTTGTAAAATAAAAGCAGATATTTGAGAAGGTGAATATTTTTCACCTTTAGTTTCAATCCAAGCATCACCTTTTTCAGAATTAATTATTTTAAAAGGTGCAGCCTCTACATCTTTTTTTACAGTTGGGTCGTCAAAATTTCTTCCAATTAGTCTTTTTACTGCAAAAATAGTATTTTCTGGATTTGTAACAGCTTGTCTTTTTGCTGGTTGTCCAATTAATTTTTCGTTTTCATCTGTAAATGCAACAACTGATGGAGTAGTTCTTGCACCTTCAGCATTTTCCAAAACCTTAGCTTGTGTTCCTTCCATTATGGCAACACATGAATTTGTTGTTCCTAAGTCTATTCCAATAATTTTACTCATAATATTAATGTCTCTCTCTCGACATATAGGGTTTAAATGTGAAACTACAAGTTGATCTCATAATTATTTATTTTCTGGATTTTGCTGATTTTCCTCAGTTTTTTCTTCTTTAATTGTAACTTTTTTTGACACTCCTACTAATGAGGGTCTAAGTAATCTGTCTTTTATAGTAAAGCCTTTTTGAATTTCCTGAATTATTGTTCCAGGTTCTTTCGTATCGTCCTCAATTTCCATCATTGCTTGATGAAAGTTTGGATCTAGTTTTTTGTTAAGGCTATCAATTGGTGTAATGTTATTTTTTTCAAATATTGAGATAAGATCCTTTTTAATAATATCTAAATGCTCTAGCGTCTTTTTTAATGCTTCAGTTTCTTTTAATTTATCGTCGCTTTCAAGAACATGTTTGGATCTATCCAAGTTATCAATCAAATTTAATGCTTCCTTTGCAAAACTATAACCACCATATTCAAAAGCATCTTCTTTTTCTTTTTCAAATCTTCTTCTTTGATTTTCCATTTCAGCGAAAGTTCTTGCCACCTTATCTTCCAGTTCAGCAATTTTTTCTTCTGGGGTTGGCTCTTTAACTTTTTCTTTAGCTTCTTGCTCTATTTTTTGCTTATTTTCTTCGGCTAAATTTTCTTCAGGTTTCTCATTTTCTTTTACAGTATCTTCGTTTTGATCTGCAGAAGTGCTATTTTGGATTTCTTCTTTTTCCATAGTCTCTTATATGGTAAGCATTTTCTTAATTTCTAGATGTATAAACAAAAAATTAATAAATTATTAATAGGTACTAATAACAAGGGTAAATTACGTGAAATCAAGAGTTTATTGCCTAAAAAAATTAAAATTTATTCTACATCTGCTTTTAATCTTAGAAGCCCAGTTGAAAATGGTAAGACTTTTAAAGAAAACTCACTGATTAAATCTAAATATTTTTCAAAAAAGACAGGATTGTTATGTTTAGCTGACGACTCTGGTTTGGAAATAGATTTTTTAAATAAAAGTCCTGGAATTTATTCTGCAAGGTGGGGAGGAAAGTATGGGGACTTTAGTAAAGCCATAAAAAGAGTTTATAGAGAATTAAATAAAAAAGACAAAAATTGGAAAAACAAAAAAATAAAAGCAAGATTTATTTGTGCACTTTCTATTTCATACTTAAATAAAAAAATTGCTTGTGTCATAGGTAAAGTTGAAGGTCATATTTCACATGAAGCAAAAGGAAAAAATGGATTTGGTTATGATCCAATTTTTATTCCTTTAAAAAAAAAAAAAACTTTCGGAGAAATGAAACCATCTCAAAAATATAAGATGGATCATAGATACCAGGCTTTTAAAAAAATTAGAAAATTTCTATAAGTTTTTGATCTTCAATTTTATAAAAATTTAATCTGTGATTAATTTTATTATTTTTGATATCAAAAATTCCTATTTTTCCTTTGAATGAATTTTTTTTCTTAAAAATTTTATTTAAATTTTCTGTATTTGAGTTTAGTGATAAATAATAAACCAAGCCAACAAGGTCATAACTCAATAAAGACAAATGGGTAGGATCTTCCTTAAATGCGTTATAGTACTTTATTTTGTAGCTATCAAAATTTTCTTTATTTATCGATGGATAATATAAAGGCTGGATATCAGTTTCGTTTAACAAACTTTCATCAAACCATTGATTTAAAGTTATAAAATATTTATTTTTTGGAAGTACGTCAGTATATAAAAGTGATGTAGATACACTTTTTAGACTTTCATCAAAATCTGCAATTACAACAGCATCAAAATTTAAACCACCTAAAGTGTATCTTTTTTCCAGTCTTTTTATTTTTTTTTCTTTATTCGGTTCATTTGAATTTTTAATTCTTTTTATTTCATCTTCTAAATTTTGCTTTCTTATTCTGTAGTTTGTAATTTCTTCTATTTGTTTTGTTAGTTTTGTAGGCTCTGTATTATATTCATAATCTTTATAAATTTTAATTTTTGAATTTTTTATTCCTTTTTTTACTTCAAATTCATAATCTTGAATTGGTGTTAAAAAAATAGTTCTTTGTATCTTATTAGTTTCTAAAAATTTTTTAATTGTATTAAATTGTGATGTAGAATTAATTCCAGCAGAAATTACATTTTTTGGAAGATCTAATGTTTTATTAGTTAATGATAAAAATGTTAAATTTTTCATTTCGTCTAAATAAGTTAAACTTTCATAGAAGACTGGGCCAATGACAATTTTTATTCCCATTTCACTTAATTCGAATGCTGATTTTAAAGTTTGGTTGGCTTTAGTTGCAGTATCTTTTGGAAAGATTTCTATTAAATCATTATCAATATCTTTAACAGCTAATCCAACTGCCTTAATTATTGATTCACCAATTTTCTTATTTTCTCCTGTCATAGGTACCAATAATCCTATTTTGATTTTTTCTTGCGCATTAACAGTTGAAAAAAACAGAAAGTAAAAACTTAAAAAAATAAAATAAATAATTTTAATTAATTTGATCATTTTGATGCTAATATAATATTTTTTAAGCTAAATTATGATCATAAAACCACAATTTAAATTAAAAGAATACGAAAATGGTCTTTATCTGGTATCAACTCCTTTAGGAAATCTGAAAGATATAACGTTAAGAGCAATTGAAGTTTTACAGCAATCTCATTATATTTTATGCGAAGATACTCGCGTTTCAAAATATCTTTTAGATAAATATCAAATAAAATCAAAGTTAATTTCAAATCATAAATTTAATGAAAAAAAAAATGTAATAAAAATTATTGAATATCTAAAATCTGGAAAAATAATTTCATTGATATCAGATGCTGGTACACCTAGTATTTCCGATCCTGGTTCAATTTTAGTTAATGAGTGCATTAATAACGAGATAAGAATATATCCAATTCCTGGGCCTTCAGCTGTTTCTGCAGCTGTTTCAATCAGTGGTTTTTCAGATAAATTTTTATTTTGTGGTTTTTTTTCCAACAAAAAAGAACAATTATCTAATGAATTAAAAAAATTCTCAGAATTCGAAAATTCCTTAGTTTTTTTTATTTCTCCTAAGAAAATCAACAAAATCATACCTGAAATAAAAAAGAATTTTAGTGGAAGAAAGATCGTTTTTTGTAGGGAAATATCAAAAATGTATGAAGAATTTATCAGAAAAAATGTAGATGAATTAGAATTATTTGAAAAAGAACCAAAAGGTGAATTCACTGTTGTTATTTCTGAAAAAAAAATAAATAAAAATATCTCTAAAAAATTAACTGAATCAGATATGAATATAATAAAAAAAATGATTAATAAATTGTCTATTAGAGAAATTACAGATATTTTAAGTCAAATTTGTGATGTACCTAAAAAAGAAATATATAATTATTGTTTAGAATTAAAAAATGAAAAATAAATTATTAATTTTTATCTTAATTGGTTTTATTTTAACTGGATGTGTTGGAGTTGGTTCGAAAGGTCTTTTTGGTACAGGTGTTTCTGTAGCTTTAGATCCCAGAACAGTGGGTACTCAAATAGATGATTCAATAATGCAGAAAACAATAAGTGCAAAAATTTTAACTAGGGATAAAAAACATATTGTTTCTGTAAAAACAAAAGTTTTGGATGGTAGAATTTTTATAACTGGAAAAGTAGATAATCCAGAAGAAAAATTGATTATTACAAAATTAGCTTGGGAAACAAAAGGCGCTCGTTCAGTTAGGAACGACATAAAAATTAAAGAGGAATTTAAATTTAAACAATCCGCTAAAGATATATTAATTACATCCCAGCTTAGAACAGCTTTGATTTTAAATAAAAATATTAAGTCTACTAATTATCAAATCGATACATATAAAAAGAAAATTTATATTTATGGTATTGCAATTACACTTGAGGAAAAAGATTTAGTAATTAGTGAAGCTAAAGAAATTGTTGATGTCGAAGACGTGATTGCAAGTATAATGCTAGTTGAAGACTTAAGAATTCAAAGAGAGTAATTATTTTTTGTAATCAATTACTTGGGAAGAATATGCAGCAATTGATGCTAGGTTAAGTATCTCAGAAGTTGATGACCTTAAAGGTGCAATTTCTATTGGAAGCCCAAGTCCAATTAATAATGGTCCAATAACTTTGGTGTCTCCAATTGTTTTCATCAGTTTGTATGAAATTGCTGCACTATGCTGTCCTGGCATTATTAGTATATTTGCTTTACCTACAATTTTTGCAAAAGGATAAAGTTCTTGGTATTCTGGATTTAGAGCAACGTCGGGCTGCATATCTCCATCAAATTCAAAATCAACTTTTCTTTCTTTTAATATCTCAACAGCGTTTCGGATATGTTTTGTTCTACTAGTAAGTGGTTGTCCAAATGTAGAATGAGATACAAAAGCTACTTTAGGATCAAATCCAAAAAGTCTAACCACTCTTGCTGTAGACATAGCTATTTCGGCCATTTGTTCTGATGTGGGATATTCATGAACGCTGGTATCGCCAACAAAAATTGTTCTTCCTTTATGAACGATCATGTTTAAACCAAACATAATTTCACCTTTTCTCACATCAACAACTTGCTTAATTTTTTCAAATGAAGCTCCAAATCGTCTTGTATTGCCTGTTACAGCACCATCAGCATCACCACAAGCAACCATACTTGTGGCCCAGACAACCCTATCATTTCTTATCATTCGGTCACAATCTCGTTCTAATAATCCTTGTTCTCTTTGCAATTTTTTAAATAAATGTTTTACGTATCTTTTTCTTTTTTCTTCATCTTTTGAATTAACAATTTCAATGTCAAAATTTTCACTGTAACCAATATTTTTTATCTGTTCTTTAATTTTACTTTCTTTACCAACCAAGATTGGAATACCTAATTTTGAATTTTTAAATGCTATAGCGGCTTTTAAAGTATTTTCATCTTCACCATCTGCAAAAACAATTCTTTTCTGATTTTTTTTGATAAAAGAATTTATACCTTGCATGATGGTTACTGTTGGGTCTAGTCTTTGTTTTAGTTGATCTTTATAAACTTCAAAATCATCTATATTTTTTCTAGCTACTCCACTATCTACAGCTGCTTTTGCTACAGCTGCTGGTATTACACTGATTAATCTCGGGTCAAATGTAGATGGAATAATGTAATCTTTTCCATAATGAGGTCTTTCTCCACCCATAGCTGCAACCACCTCATCAGGAACATCTTCTCTTGCAAGCTTAGCTATTGCATTAGCTGCGGCAACTTTCATCTCTTCATTTATCGTTTTGGATCTAACATCTAAAGCTCCTCTAAAGATATAAGGAAATCCAATCAAATTATTTACTTGATTAGGATAATCTGATCTCCCTGTTGCAACAATTGCATCATTTCTAACCTCTTCAATCTCTTCTGGAGTGATTTCTGGATCAGGATTGGCACAAGCAAATATAATTGGTTTTTTTGCCATAGATTTAACCATCTCTTTTTTTAGAACACCTTTTGCAGATAATCCTAAAAAAACATCTGCACCTTTAACAGCATCTTCTAAAGTTCTATGTTTAGTTTTAACTGCATATCTGGATTTCCATTGATCAATTCCCTCACTTCTGCCTTCATAGATGACGCCCTTTCTATCTAGCATTATTATATTTTCAGATTTTACTCCTGAGTTTTTAAATAACTCAGTACAAGCTTGCGCTGAAGCTCCAGCACCATTAACTACAACTTTAATTTTTTTTATTGATTTGCCACAAATATCTAAGGCATTAATTAATGCTGCGGTTGTTATAATTGCTGTTCCATGTTGGTCATCATGAAAAACTGGAATATCTAAAATTTCTTTTAATTTTTGTTCTATTATAAAACAATCTGGGGCCGCTATGTCTTCTAAATTAATTCCACCAAAGCTAGGTGCAAAATTTTTAATTGAATTTATGATTTCGTCTGAATCTTTACAATCAATCTCCAAATCAATCGAATCGATATCTGCAAATCTTTTAAATAATACAGCCTTTCCTTCCATCACGGGCTTTGATGCTAGAGCACCTAAATTTCCCATCCCTAATATTGCTGAACCATTACTTATTACAGCAACAAGGTTTCCTTTACTTGTGTAATCATAAGCTGCTTCTGGATTTTCACTTATCTTTTTTACAGGAGCAGCAACTCCTGGAGAATATGCTAAAGCAAGATCACGCTTAGTTGTCATATTTTTTGAAGAAATAATCTCAATCTTGCCTGGTTTTTTGTCTTTATGAAAATCTAAAGCTTCTTTATCTGTGTAATGATCGATTTTTGTTTTTTTCATTTCTGATAACAATAAGTGTACAATTGGGGTAAAATTAAGACTAATATGATTTATGAACTTACTTAAGTCAACAGGCACATTTGGTTTTTATACTATCATTAGTAGATTGTTAGGTTATTTAAGAGATATTTTAATAGCAATTTTTCTTGGAACAGGAATGTTAGCTGATGCTTTTTTTGTGGCATTTAGAATACCAAATACATTTAGAAGATTATTTGCTGAAGGTACTTTTAATGCAGCATTCGTTCCTAGTTATTCATTAGAAATTGCTAAGGGAAGTAAACAATCAAACAAATTTGCTAACGATATTTTTAATCTACTTTTTTTAGGGTTGTTATTTTTAACAATAATAATTGAAATTTTCATGCCTGCTTTTGTTTCGATAATTGCCCCAGGTTTTGTTGGTGATTTAGAAAAAATGGAGGTAGCAATAAATTTAACAAGGATTACTTTTCCTTTTTTATTATTTATTTGTTTAGCTTCATTTTTTTCTGCAATTCTAAATTCACATAATAAATTTGCTGCTGCAGCAGCAGCCCCAATAATTTTAAATATTGTTTTAATTTTGGTTTTAATTTTTTCTAAATCTTTAGGTGATCAGCTAGTTTATTATTTGTCTTATGGTGTTTCTTTAGCTGGTTTTTTGCAATTAATATTTTTATATAAATATGTAGCAAAATATTACTCGCTCAAATTTAGTTTAAAATTTAAAGTAAGTAACAGGGTAAAGTTTTTTTTTAAAAAACTTTTACCAAGTATTTTTTCCTCTGGTGTTACACAGATTAATATTTTAATCGGAACAATAATTGCATCATTTCAAGCTAGCGCAGTTTCTTATTTATATTATGCAGATAGAATTTATCAAATTAATCTAGCTATAGCTGGTATAGCAATTGGTGTTGTTATACTTCCACAACTTTCAAAACATATCCAATCTCGAAAAAAAAATAAGATTTTACTCATACAAAATAAAGCTCTTGAATTAAGTTTATTTCTAAGTCTACCAGCAACTATTGCATTAGTTGTAGGATCGGAACAAATTATTTCAGCTTTATTTGGTTATGGATCTTTTAATGAAAATTCAGTGAACAACTCAAGTTTAGCGTTATATTATTTTGCACTTGGTCTACCCGCTTTTGCTTTAATAAAAGTTTTTTCAAGTTTTTTCTTTGCAAATCACGACACTAAAACTCCATTTTATATTTCCTTGATTTCAGTATTACTTAATATCTTTGTTAGTGTTTATTATTTTAGCGAAATTGGTTTTATAATAATTCCAATAGCCACATCTATTTCATCTTGGTTTAACTCATTTTTGTTATTTTTATTTTTAAAAAATCAACAGCTATTCTATTTCAATAAAATATTCTTTGTAAAATTTATTAAAATAATTATTGCATCAATTCTGATGGGTTTATTTTTTAACTTATTGTTAAATTTTTTTCAAAACGAATTAGCATTTAATCATTCAATTAAATCTTTATATTTAGTTTTATCTGTTATATTAGGATTATTGTTCTATTTAATTGTTTGTTATCTCATCAAAGCTTTTCAAATGAATGATATTAAATTAAAGTATTAATTTTATGAGTAAAAAAATATTTTCTGGTGTTCAGCCAACAGGTAATCTCCATTTAGGAAATTATTTAGGAGCTATAAAAAACTTTGTAGACTTAAACAATGATAATGAAAATGAATGTATTTTTTGTGTAGTAGACCTACATGCAATTACAGTAAAACAGGATCCAAAAGAGTTAAGAAATAATATAAGAGAAACTGTTGCAACTTTTATAGCAAGTGGAATAGATCCGAAAAAAAGCATAATTTTCAATCAGTCAAGAGTAGCTGCTCATGCTGAAGGAGCTTGGATCTTAAGTTGTGTAGCTAGAATGGGGTGGTTGAATAGAATGACACAATTTAAAGAAAAAGCTGGTAAAGATAAAGAAAAAGCCAGCATTGGTTTATATTCTTATCCAGTCCTAATGGCAGCCGATATTCTTTTATATGATGCTACTCATGTTCCTGTAGGTGATGATCAAAAGCAACATTTGGAGTTATGTAGAGATATAGCCCAAAAATTTAATAATGATTTTGATGTAGAAAACTTTCTCCATGTCCCTGAACCATTAATACAAAAAGAATTTTCAAGAATAATGAGTTTAAAAGATGGTTCAAAAAAAATGAGTAAATCTGAATTATCAGATTTAAGTAGAATAAATTTGACAGATGATAGAGATCAAATAATTAATAAAATTAAAAAAGCAAAAACTGATCCGCTGCCAATGCCACAAGATATTAATGAACTTAATGAAAGGTTAGAGGCAAAAAATCTTTTAGGAATTTATTCAAGTTTAACTAATTCGACATTACACAATTCTGTTAAAACTTTTGCAGGTAAAAATTTTTCAGAATTTAAAGAAAATTTAGCATTAGAGTTGGTAAATAAAATTGAACCTATTTCAAAAGAGATAAAAAAACTTTTAGGAGATAAAAAATATCTTGATTCAATTCTTCTAGATGGAGTTGAAAAAGCGAACTTGATTGCTTCTAAAAAGATTGAAAGAATCAAAGAAATATTAGGTTTTTAATAAAAATTTATTATCAAGTTTTAATTTTTTAAATTTTCACTATAAATAAATTATGTTCGTTCAAACAGAAGAAACACCAAATCCAAACTCTTTAAAATTCCTTCCTGGGAAGAAAGTTTCTAATAGCGGGCCTTATGAAATTACAAAAAAGGAAGACATGCAGAATGAATTAGTCAGAAATATTTTATCTGTAAATGGTGTAGAGGGTATTTTCTTGGGAAAGGATTTCATTTCGGTTAATAAGAATGATGAAACTAAATGGGAAGAAATCAAACATATTGTTATTTCTTTAATAAATGATTTTTATGCAGATGGGAAAGAATTTGTAATAGACGAAAATGTAAAAGAGGATACTTCAGATTTAAATGAAATTGAGGAAAAAATTGTAAAAATTTTAGAACAAAAAATCAGACCTGCTGTTGCTAGAGATGGTGGAGATATTAAATTTAAAGAGTTTAAAGATGGAGTTGTAAAAGTACAATTACAAGGGAGTTGTTCTGGGTGTCCTAGCTCAACTATGACACTAAAACAAGGTGTTCAAAATCTTTTATGTCACTATTTACCAGAGGTTAAAGAGGTTATTGCAATATAATTTTGTTTTATGAAAAAAATTAAAAAAAAAGGTTTTTTAAAAAATAGAGGTTTAAATATAGTCTCGAGATTTTTCTTAAGCGCTTTCTTTGTAATCTCTTTTTTTTATATAACTCCTTTATTTATTAATTTTGCTGATAAAAATTTTAATAACAAAGAATTTACCAATAACTCAAAAAATATTTTAAATGACACATTAAATAAAGATAAATTAATAGAGGAAGATTCAGCTTTAGAATCTGATGAAATAGACTTATTGTACGATATTCTTGAGGAAAATAATTCTGAAATAAATTTAGTCAGATATACTACATCTGAGATTGATTCATTATTCAAGGAAGTAAATTATAATTTAAAGGAAGTAAGAGATACAAAGTTAGTTAAACCAGTTGATATTGGTCTATTGCCTAATGAAATTAAAAAAATTGAAAATACCAAAAAAAGAAAAAACATGTTTATAAAAATCGTTTTGCCGTTAATTGTTAAAGAAAACAATAAAATTAGAATTGATAGAAAAAGATTATTCACTATCCTTAACAAAAATAGCAATACTGACATTGAGAAAAAATGGTTAGAAAAAAAATACAAACAATATGGTGTAAGAAAAAATGATTTACATACTTTAAAAGTAAGAATGGATGAAATACCGGTTTCTTTAGCAATAGCTCAAGCTGCTAAAGAAACCGGTTGGGGCACTTCAAGATTCGCTTTAAAGGGAAATGCTTTATTTGGACAATGGACTTGGTCTGGAGAAGGCTTGAAACCGAAAAATGCTGACGAAGGTAAAGATCATAAAGTTATGAAATTTCATAGTTTGCAGCTATCTGTAAGAGCATATTTAAGAAATTTAAACACTCATTCAACATATAAAAATTTAAGAAAAGCTCGAACTGAACTTAGAAATAAAAATAAACCATTAGATAGTATTATATTGTCTGAACATTTAGATAAATATGCTGAAACTGGAAATCAATATATTGAAGTTTTACAGAAAATTATTTTACAAAATAATTTAAAAGATTTTGATGAGGCGAGATTGTTGCCTTCTAGTAAAGATTTGGAGAGTTTAATTTAATTTTCTTTAATAGGAAATTGTACGCCAAACCATCTCCATTTACCATTATCATTTAATGAACAATTTATTCTACCCCTTCTTGGTTTAAAAGGTTCTCTAAATTCAATTGTCAAAATTTGATTGGAAATTTTTATTTTTGATTTTTCCCAAATATTTCCTTCATTTGAATAACAGTTAATATTATTTAAATTTTTTTGTTCTTTAAAAAATTCTACTTTAAAATTAGGTGGATTTGTTTCTTTAAATAATAGTTTTTCTTCAGGCCATATTCTTTTATATTCTAAAGGGAAATATTTGACTATGGAATTAAACCTTTTCAATTCACCATATTTTTCATTTATTGGGAAACGTGGCAATTCAAACTTATCTTTATTGAGATCAATAACACCTGAGTGTTGACCAAAAGCATATTTAAAATTTGTAGATATATAATCTTTCATAAATTTAGAATATTCTCCAAATGGATATGAAAATAAATTTGGTATGTAACCAAGTTCTTTTAAAAAAATTTTATTAGATTTTTCAATGTCTAAGATAAATTCCGAATTATTTACATCAATGAGATATTCATGACTATGAGAATGATGCCCAATAAATGCAAATTCAGTTTTTTCAACTTCTCTTATTTGTTCCCATGTCATATAACCTTTTCGTCCAACAGGTTCGGTTGAAACAAATAAAATAAATGGAATTTTATTTTTTTTTAAATACGGCCATGCTTCATTATAAAAAGACTCAAAAGCATCATCAATAGTTATTAAAATTTCTTTTTTTAATTTAGGAACATTAAATTTTTCATTTAAATTTTTTGGATTATGAAAATTAAAATTTGAGTTTTTAATAATATCTATGTGTTTTTTAAATATATCCATTTGAATATTTGTTGAAGGATACTTGCTTTCATTAAAACGGTGATACATTATAGCTAGTATTCCTTCATCATTAGAAAAATATTTGATATTTTTTTCATCTGATTTAGAACTGATATTAAAAAAAAAAATAATTATGAATAAACTTATAATTGATGTTACTGGAAAAAAAATTTTTTTAATGATCATAACTAACAATGATATTTACAATATAACTCGAGAGAATACTAAAATTAATTATGAAAAATTAACTTTGATTATTAATGATTTTTTAAATTCACAAAAATTAAAATTAATTGATATCAAAGGAATTTATATAAATTTAGGATCAGGGAGTTTTGCAGGTATTAGAAATTTAATTTCTGTTGTTAAAGCCTTTAATTTAACAAGTAAAATTGATTATTATTGTTATACTAATAAGGATTTCAAAGGAGAAAAGGACATAAAATATGAAAATATCCCTTATTTGTGTGATAAATTTAATATTAAAAAAAATTTGATTAAACCTATTTACTTAAGTTAAAATTATTTAATGTCAGAAACAATTGAACAAAAATGTTTATCAAAAGGAGTAAAATTAACTGACCAAAGAAGAGTCATTGCTCAAGTAATGTCTGAGTCAACAGATCATCCAGATGTTGATGAGCTTTATAATAGAGTATCTAAAATTGATTCAAAAATTAGTATTGCAACTGTTTATAGAACAGTAAAATTGTTTGAGGAGTCAGGAATACTTGCGAAGCATGAATTTAAAGGTAGTAAGGCAAGATATGAGGAATTAAATGAGGGTCATCATGATCATTTAATTGATATTAAGACCGGTGAGATAATTGAGTTTGTTGATGAAGAAATTGAAAGTCTTCAAAAAAAAGTTGCTGAAAAACACGGATACACATTAGTCGATCACAAATTAGAATTATACGGCGTTAAGAAAAAATAAGATGTCAGTCGAAATTCTAAAACCATTTGGCCCGTCAATTCTTAAAGTTACAATTCCCGATGAAACGGTGTACGAAATGAATAAATATGTTGATGATTTAATGTCAAATACAGACAAAATAGCTAGTCTAGATCATGGGAAATATTTGGAAGGAAACGTTAAAAGAGAATTTAGATTGGATGTAGAATTTATGCAAAAAATTAAATGGGTAGAATTCCTAGCTAGCTCATGTCAAAAATGGTTACTTGAGGGTCACAATATATCTATTAAAAAATTTGAAATAATTGCCTCTTGGGTAATTCAACAATATAAAAATGACTATAATCCTATTCATTACCATAGTGGGCAAATATCCGGTGTTGGATATTTAAAAGTACCTCAAAATATGGGTAAACCTACTCAGAGTAGTAAAAAAAATAATCATAATGGAAAATTAGTATTAATAGATGGATCAAAAAAATTTTTATGTGATCCAACATTTGTTATAACACCAAGAAAAGGTGATTTTTATTTTTTTCCAAGTTATATGATGCATACAGTTTATCCTTTCAATGATTCTACTGAAGAAAGAAGATCGGTTTCTTTTAATGCAAAAATTGACGAAGATGCAGCAAGAATTAGATAAATCAAAAGAAAATAAAATTTTTATCAAAACATTTGGTTGCCAAATGAACGAGTACGACTCTAACAGGATATTTGACTCGGTAAAAAAAATCGGTTATCAAAAAACAGAAAAGTACGAAGATGCTGACTGCTATTTATTAAATACATGCCATATTAGGGATAAAGCAAAAGAAAAAGTTTATCATGAAATAGGTAGAGTAAAAAAAATTTTTAGATCTAAAAAAAAACCATTGGTAATTATTGCTGGGTGTGTTGCACAAGCAGAAAATCAAGAGATGCTTAAAAGAGAACCTTACATTGATTTAGTAATTGGTCCTCAAGCTTATCATAAAATTAATGATACAATTTTAAGTTATACTAAAAAAAGAAAAAAAATTGAAGAGACAGAGTTTGATGCAGTTTCTAAATTTAAATATTTAAGCAAAATAAAAAACGAAACTGGAAAAGTTTCATCTTTTTTAACTATTCAAGAGGGGTGCGATAAGTTTTGTCACTTTTGTGTAGTCCCATATACAAGGGGTCCAGAATATTCTCGACCATTTAAACAAATATTAGACGAAGCAAAGTATTTGGTAGACAATGGTACAAAAGAAATAATTTTACTAGGTCAGAATGTGAATGCTTATGATAACACAGGATATAAATTATCAGATTTAATCTTAAATATTGAAAAATTATCTGAGATTAAAAGAATTAGATATACAACATCTCACCCAAAAGATATGACAGAGGATTTGATTGAGGTATACAAAACCTCTAAAAAGTTAATGCCACTTGTGCATTTACCTGTTCAAAGTGGATCTAATAAAATTTTAAGATTAATGAATAGAAAACATACCATTGAGGAATATTTAAATATCTTTGATAAATTGAAAGAAATTAATCCAAAGATTGAATTTTCAAGTGATTTTATAATAGGTTACCCAGGTGAAGAAGATCAGGATTTTAAAAATACTTTTAATTTAATAGAAAGAGTTAAATTTATTAACTCTTACTCTTTTATCTTTAGTCCAAGACCTGGAACAGCAGCTGAAAATTTAGATTTAATTGAAAAAAAAATCTCTATTGAAAGATTAGAAAAAATTCAAACTATTTTATTTGAAAATCAAATCCAAATGAACAAATCATTGGAAGGAAAAGTTATTGATGTTTTGGCCGAAAATTTAACCGAAGATAAAGGCAAAGCTTTTGGTAGATCAGAGTATATGACATCTGTAATCTTTAATGGTAAAAATAATGATATTGGTAAAATAGTGCAGGTAAAAATTAAAGACAGTAACAGAAATACTTTATTCGGTGAAATTATAGCTAATTCAGATAAGAAGGTTGCATAGAACTTGAGTGGAATAAATAAAAAAAATATCGATCAGTCTTTAAAATTTGTTTATTCAGATAATAATTCTTTAAGCGTTATATTTCATGACAATAACTTGTTAATGGGTGTTGTTGGGGAATTTAATAAAAATTTACAAGAATTAGAAAAAATTACAAATTGTAGCTTATATTCAAGGGGAAATTCAATTTTAATTAAATCAACACCTGAAAAGAATGAAAAAATTAAAAACGCTATTCAATTTTTGGCAAATCAGTTTATTAATAATGGAAGTATAGAGAATAAAGATATACTTTCATCAGTTGATAACTTTATGATTAACGAAAAAGTAAAAAATAATAATGTTACAGATATTATCAAAACTCCAAAAAAATCTATAATTCCTAGATCTGAAAAACAAAAAAACTATGTGAGAGCTTTGAGGGAGAGTGATATTGTAATTTCAGCTGGACCAGCAGGAACTGGAAAAACTTTTTTGGCGGTAGCTGTAGGTTTAACTATGCTTTTAGAAAAAAAGATTGAGAGAATTATTCTTTCAAGACCAGCTGTAGAAGCAGGCGAGCGTTTGGGATTTTTACCTGGTGATATGAAGGAAAAAGTAGATCCTTATCTAAGACCTTTATATGACTCTTTATATGATCTCTTCGACTTTGAAAAAATACAGAGAATGATTGAGATTGGAGATATAGAGATCGCACCTTTAGCTTTTATGAGAGGTAGAACTCTTAAAAATTCCTTTGCAATTTTAGACGAAGCACAAAATGCTACGGATACTCAGATTAAAATGTTTCTAACACGTATTGGAGAAAATTCAAAAATAGTTGTTAATGGAGATCCTTCTCAAATTGATTTACCAAATAAAAACATGTCAGGATTAGTCCGATCAAAAGAGTTACTTGGACATTTAAAGGAAATATCCATAGTTGATTTTGATCATTCAGATGTAGTTAGACATCCACTTGTTTCTAAAATAGTTAAAGCATATTCGAATAATGATTAGTATTAATGTCTTCTCAGAAGAGAAGGCTTGGTCAAAAAGGCTAAAAAATAAGGATATTTTTTTTAAAAAAATATGTAAAGCTTTTCCAAAAAAATATAAATTTTTGAATAAAAAAGTAACCTTTACGCTATTACTTTCAAATAATAAGAATATTAAAAAATTAAATAAGGTTTTTAGAAAAAAAAATAAATCTACTGATATTTTATCTTTTCCGTTAGATAAAAAAATGAAAATTTCAAAAAATACTTATCTTGGAGATATTATCATCAGCTATAATTATCTAGACAAACCAAGATCACAAGATTTAAAATCTTTTAAAGAAAAAGCCACTAGAATATTCATACATGGTTTTCTTCATCTTTTAGGTTTCGATCATAAAAATAATAAAGATTATTCCAAAATGTTAAAAGAGGAAAATCTATTATTTAAATCTGTCCAATCAAAAATAAATTAAATTGAAAAATAAATTTTATATTGAATTAATTTATTTAATTTTATTAGGAGTCCTTACTTCTTTAAGTTTACCACCATTTAATTATGTTATAATAAATTTTTTAACTTTTAGTTTATTCTATATTTTTTTAATAAAAAAAATTGAGTTTTATAAAAAAAAAAGAATATTTTTTCTTTATGGTTGGTTATTTGGGTTTGGTTATTTTGTAAGTAATTTATATTGGATCTCAATATCATTAACCTTTGATCAAAATTTAGAGTTTTTAATACCTTTTACAATAATTTTAATACCTGGTTTCTTGGCTTTATTTTATGCTTTAGTCGCATACTTATTTGTGGTTTTAAAACCAAAAAATAATCTGAGCTCATTTTTTCTTTTTTCTTTAATATTTGGAATAGTAGAATTTTTAAGAGGATCAATACTAACCGGTTTCCCTTGGAATCTAGTTGCTTATAGTTTCTCTAATCAAATCGAAATTTTAAACATTACATCAATCATAGGTACCTACAGCTTTAATCTTTTTTGTATTTCATTATTTACAAGTCCATCAATATTTATTTTAAGAGAAAATAAAAAAGAAATTAGTATTATTGTTGCATTTCTTATTACAACAATGTCATTTTATATGCTCGGTTCACAAAATTTAGAAAAATTTAATAATCAACAGGTAAAAAAACTTGATTATAAAATAAGAATTTTAAGTTCAAATATAAGCATAGATAGATTTTATAATAATATTGATCCCATAACAGCAATAGAAGAGCTAATTGAAATCAGCTCAATAAAAAAAAATGAAAAAATAATTTTTATTTGGCCTGAAGGTATAATTCCAGGAATTTCACAAGACCAATTAAAAGAATACAAATGGTTGTTTGAAAATAAATTCAACGAAAATCACTTGTTAGTAATTGGAATGGATAGTAAAGAAGATAAAAATAAAACTATTAAATATTTTAATTCATTATCTATTTTTGATCACAATCTAAATATAATAAATTCATATAAAAAAATTAATCTTGTTCCCTTTGGTGAATTTTTACCTTTTGAAAAATTGTTAAAAAGTATTGGCTTAAAAACAATTACTAATGCCTACCAATCATATTCAAAAGGTGAAGAAAGAAATATAATTGATCTGACATATAATAATTTATCAGTGAAAATATTGCCCCTTATTTGCTATGAGATAATTTATTCAGGTAAAATTTTTATAAACAGTAAATTTGATTATATCGTAAATATTTCTGAAGATGGTTGGTTTGGAAAATCTATTGGTCCAGAGCAACATTTCACTCATAGTATTTTTAGAGCGATAGAGAGTGGGAAATACGTTTTAAGATCTGCAAATAATGGTGCAACAGCAATAATTAACCCATTGGGAGTTATTGAGCAAAAAGTTAATATAAATGAATCTGGTTATATAGATTTAAATGAGTCAAGGAAAATAGAAATAACTCTATTTGCAAAATATGGAAATAAAATTTTTGGGTTTATAATTTTGTTGTATATTTTTTTAATATTTTCATTTAAGAAACTTAAAAATGAGTAATTTAAAAAATTATCTTTTCACAAGCGAATCTGTCTCTGAAGGTCATCCAGATAAAGTGTCTGATAGAATTTCAGATATGGTTGTTGATAGTTTTATTTCTGGAGATCCATATTCTAGAGTTGCCTGCGAAACATTAACTACGACAAATAAAGTTGTTTTAGCTGGTGAAGTAAGAGGACCGGAAATTAAAAAAGATGAATTAATTGAAAAAGTAAGAAATTGTATAAAAGATATTGGTTATGACCAAGAAGGATTTACTTGGAAAGAAGCTACAAAAATTGAAAGTCATTTACATTCTCAATCAGCTGATATTGCTATAGGTGTAGATTCCTCTGGCAATAAGGATGAAGGAGCTGGAGATCAAGGTATTATGTTTGGATACGCATGTAATGAAACAGATGTTTTAATGCCAGCACCTATACATTATTCTCATAAAATTTTAAGATTAATGGCTGAAGATAGAAAATCTGGAAAATTAAAAAATATTGAACCAGATTCAAAAAGCCAGGTAACATTCGAGTATGTTGATGGAAAACCTTCAAAAGTAAAATCAGTAGTTATCTCTTCACAGCATTCACCAGATGTTAATCAAGCGCAAGTCAGAGATTTACTTAGACCTTATATGTTAAAATCTATTCCTGAGAATTTTCTCGATGGTTTTAATGAGGATGAGTTTTATGTAAATCCTACAGGGAATTTTGTAATTGGTGGCCCAGATGGAGATTGTGGTTTGACAGGTAGAAAAATTATTGTTGATACCTATGGTGGAGCCGCACCTCATGGAGGAGGTGCTTTTTCTGGAAAAGACCCAACTAAAGTGGATAGATCGGCTGCTTATGCAGCAAGATACATTGCTAAAAATATTGTTGGCTCAAAAATCTCAGAAAAATGTTTAATTCAATTATCATATGCAATAGGTGTATCAAAACCATTATCTATATATGTAGACTTGTTTGATAACGATTTAGACAAAAATAAATTTGTAGTAGATAAAATTAAAGATAATTTTGATTTAAGTCCAAGAGGTATTAGGGAGATGCTCAGTTTAAACAAACCTATATATGAAAAAACCTCAGCTTATGGTCATTTTGGCAGAACCCCTGAAGAAAATGGGTCTTTTTCGTGGGAAAAAACGGATAAAACTAACGTTTTTTCTAAATAGTTTTTATTGAATTAAAAAAAAATTTTACTATATTGCCATTACATTATTGAACTTTACAAAATGGGCTTTAGCCCATTTTTTTTTGGAATAAACAAAATTATGCTAAATAAAAGAGCAGATAAACTTGAATTATTGAGAATTGCTGAAGCTGTTGCGTTAGAAAAATCTATTGATAAAGAACTAATTATAAGTTCTATGGAAACTGGTATTGCGAAAGCTGCAAAATCAAAATTTGGTCAAGAAAACGAAATTAAGGTTTCTATTAATAGGGACAATGGTGACATTGAGTTATTTAGAAAATTAGTGATTGCCGAGAATCCAGAAAATTCAAATACAGAAATAAAGTTAGAGGATGCTATTAATCTAAATGAATTAAATAAAGATAAATCCATTGGTGATGAAGTGCTGCAACCACTTCCTTCATTTGACTTTGGAAGAATAGCCGCACAAACTGCGAAACAGGTAATTAGTTTTAATGTTAGAGAAGCCGAAAGAGAAAGACAATTTAACGATTTTATTGATAAGAAGGACACAATATTAAGTGGTATTGTTAAAAGATTGGAATTTGGCAATGTAATTGTTGATTTAGGAAGAACCGAGGCAATAATTCAAAAAAACGAGTTGATACCACGTGAAAATATTAAGGCAGGCGATCGTATTAAAGCTTATTGTAACGATGTAAGAAGGGAAGCGAGAGGACAACAAATATTCTTATCGAGAGCTCATCCTAAATTTATGGAAAAATTGTTTGTTCAAGAGGTCCCTGAAATTTATGATGGGTTGATTGAAATTAAATCTTCTTCTAGAGATCCAGGAAGTAGAGCAAAAATTTGTGTTAAAGCTGTGGATACTTCGCTTGATCCAGTTGGTGCATGTGTGGGTATGAGAGGCTCAAGAGTTCAAGCAGTTGTAAATGAACTTCAAGGAGAAAAAATTGATATAGTTAATTGGTCTGATGATCCAGCTATATTAGTTTCAAATGCATTATCACCCGCAGAGGTTCAAAGAGTTAATGTGGATGCAGAAAGAAAAAAACTTGATGTAATTCTTACAGAGGAAAACTTAAGCAAAGCTATAGGAAGAAGAGGTCAAAATGTACGACTTGCTACGAAATTACTAAACTTTGAAATCAATATTATGACTGACGCTGAAGATTCTGAGAGAAGGCAGCTTGAATTTAAAGAAAAAACAGAAAATTTGGTTAAAAACTTAGAGTTAGATGAAACATTAGGTCAGTTGCTTGTAGCAGAAGGTTTTTCAACTATTGATGACATTAAAGATTGCACTATTGAAAATTTAATAAAAATTGAGGGTATCGAAGAAGATACTGCTAAGGCACTAATAGAAAGAGCAAAGGACTTTCATGAGAAAGATCAAGAGGATATTTCTATGAAAATTAAGGAGTTAGGTCTTGAAGATAGTTTAATTAGTTTAAAGGGATTAACACCTGGTATGTTGGTTACACTTGGTGAACAAAAAATCCTCACTTTAGCAGATTTTTCGGATTTAGCATCTGATGAATTAACAGGTGGTTATGATATAGTTAAAGGTGAACGAGTTAAAATCCAAGGTTATCTTGAAGATTTTGCTTTATCAAAAGAAGAAGCTGATGAGCTAATTATGTCTGCAAGAAAAATTATTTATAAAGATTGAGTAATGAGGTATGGAAAAAAAAACAAAATTAACAATATCTGGCTCAGCCAAAAAATCGATCAAAAATATTGAAATTGCAAAAACGCAAGGAAAAAACTCTACAGTAATAGAAAAACAAAAAAGTAAATTTCATAGTAGAGGTGGGTCATTTAGAGACACAACAAATAAATCAAGATCAAGCTCATCGTTTAACAGAGGTACACTTTTAAAATCCTCATTTAATCCAAAATCTCCTTCTATAACAAACGATTTTGAAAAGAGAAAATTAGCAGAACAAAGAGCTACCAAAAGACTTAAAGGAGATAGTGAAAACAAGGATAGAAAAACTTTAAAACTTGGAACAAAGAAAAGAGAATTGAAGCTAACAGTATCAAGAGCATTGAGTGATGAAATTGACGCAAAACAAAGAAGTTTAGCTTCAGTAAAAAGAGCAAGACAAAAAGAAATTAAAAACGCTAATAAAGAAGAGACTCAAGAAAATTTAAAACCGATTAAAAGAGACGTTAATATTCCAGAAGCAATTACGGTAAGAGAGTTAGCAAATAGAATGGCAGAGCAATCTAGTAACGTAATAAAATATTTATTTGGAATGGGTGTTACTGTCACAATCAATCAAACATTAGCAGCAGATACTGCTGAATATTTAGTTAAAGAATTTGGTCATAATCCAATAAGGGAAGAAAAAGCAGAGGAAATAATTAAGAAAATAAAAGCCTCAAGAACTGAAAATTTAAAAAATAGACCTCCAATAGTTACAGTGATGGGTCATGTAGATCATGGCAAAACGTCAGTGTTAGATGTCCTTAGAAGTGCTAATGTTGTATCTGGTGAATTTGGGGGCATCACTCAACATATTGGAGCTTATCAAATTGATAGTCAGGAAAACAAATTAACTTTTATTGATACACCAGGTCATGCTGCTTTCACTGAAATGAGAGCAAGAGGATCAAAATTGACAGATGTAGTTGTATTAGTAGTTGCAGCAGACGACGGAGTTAAACCTCAAACTGTAGAGTCAATTAAACATGCAAAAGCAGCAAATGTTCCAATAGTAGTTGCAATAAATAAATGTGATCTTCCAGAAGCAGATCCACAAAAAATTAAAAATCAACTTTTAGAATACGAATTAATAGCTGAAGACTTATCTGGTGATACCTTAATGGTTGAAATTTCAACTAAAACAAGACAAAATTTAGATAAATTAGTAGACTCCATAATTCTTCAAGCTGAAATCTTAGATCTTAAAACAGACTATGATTCTAAAGCTACTGGAATAGTATTAGAATCAAAGATTGATGTTGGCAGAGGTCCTGTTGCAAATATAATTGTAACAACAGGAACACTTAAAAAAGGTGATTTATTTGTAAGTGGTCTAAAATGGGGAAAAGTTAGAGCAATTATTAATGATAAAGGTCAGAATATAGATAAAGCTTTACCTTCTACGCCAGTAGAGATTTTAGGAATTAATGGTGCTGCAAAAGCTGGGGATGATTTTATTGTCCTTGATACTGAAAAAGAAGCTAAGACTTTAAGCGAAAGTAGAGCTCAAGAGAATAAAGATGGAAAAAATCCACTTACATTTGCAACTCAGGACTCAGCATTTTCAGATAAATCGACAGAAGAATTAAATTTAATAATTAAATCAGATGTACATGGATCTTCAGAAGCAATAAAAAATGCTATTAGCCAAATTAAACACGACGAAGTTAAACCTAAAATAATCTTATCAGATATAGGAATGGTAACAGAGACTGATGTAACATTAGCTAAAGCATCAAATGCAGTATTAATAGCTTTTAATGTTAAGCCAAGCAAAGAGGCTAAAAAATTAGCAGAAAATGAAATGATAAAAATTTCGTCTTACAATATAATTTATGAAGTTTTAGATTACATAAAACAAAGGATGTCAGGTTTGTTGGCTCCAGATGTTCAAGAAAAAATTACTGGCACAGCACAAATTTTAGAAATATTTAAAGTATCAGGTGCAGGTAAGGTTGCCGGTTTAAAAATAACTGAGGGTGAAATAACCAGTACTTCAGATGTAAGAATTATTAGGGATGGCGCAATCATATTTACAGGAAAAGTCTCTACAATATTTAGGGAAAAGAATCAGGTAAAGCAGGTAAGTGATGGGCAAGAATGTGGAATTACTCTAAAAGATTATATGGATTTTCAAAAAAACGACACAATAGAAGCTTTTAGTGTTACATCTACAGAGAGGTCAATTTAATGGCAGATAGAATAGGAAAACCGGTATCCCAAAGACAGCTGAGAGTAGGTGAAATGATAAAGCAGTCTTTAAGCATGATTTTTATAAGAAATGAGGCTAAGGTCCCAAATTTAGAAACAAACACAATAACTGTGACCGAGGTTAGAATGAGCCCAGATTTAAAAATTGCCAAAGCATATGTGCTTCCACTAGGAGGAAAGGATGCAGAAGAAATAATTTATGTTTTAAAAGAATACTCATTTTTAATAAGAAAAATTTTATCACAAAAAGTTGATATGAAATTTTTACCAAAATTACTTTTTAGAAAAGATGAATCTTTTGAGTATGCGGAAAAAATAGAAAACTTAATAAAACAAACAAATAAATAGGAAGAAAGAGGCATGAACAAAAAGGCACAAGAATTAGCAATGCATGATAAAGATACTGGATCTTCAGAGATACAGATTGCTCTGCTAACAGATAAAATTGAAACTCTATCTAAGCATATTAAGCAATTCAAAAAAGATAAACACTCATCTGTTGGATTGCTAAAAGCGGTAAATAGAAGAAAGAAATTGTTAGAATACCTAAAGAAAAACAAAATGGATTCTTACAAAAATGTACTTTCGAAATTGAATTTAAGAAAATAAAAATCAAGATAGATAGAATGGAATGGAACGAAACGAACGAAACGAAATGGAAATGAAATGTTTAAAGTATATAAGAAGGAAATTGAAGTAGCAGGAAAGAAGATAAGTTTAGAAACAGGTAAAGTAGCAAGACAGGCGGACGGTGCAATAATCGCAACATGTGGAGAGACAGTCGTACTAGCAACAGTAGTGGGAGCAAAAAAAGTAAATCCTGATATGGATTACTTTCCATTATCTGTAAATTACCAAGAAAAATATTATGCAGCTGGGAAAATTCCAGGTGGATATTTTAAAAGAGAAGCAAGACCAACTGAGAGCGAAACATTAATCTCTAGATTAATTGATAGACCAATCAGACCTTTGTTTCCTGACGAATTTAAAAATGAAGTTCAGCTATTACCAACTGTAATTTCATACGATAAAGAAAATGAACCAGATATTTTATCAATTACAGCATCATCAGCTGCATTAGCTATATCAGGAATGCCATTCATGGGTCCCGTAGGAGCTTCAAGAGTTGGTTTTATTGATGGTAAATATGTTCTAAATCCATCTAAAGCAGATTTAGAAAAATCAAAATTAGATTTAGTAGTAGCAGGTACAAAAGATGCTGTGCTTATGGTTGAGTCTGAAGCTAATGGTCTAACAGAAGAAGAAATGTTAAATGCAGTTAAATTTGGTCATGAAGGCTTTGTTCCAGTAATTGAAATGATTGAGGAACTTGCAAAAGAATGTAGAAAACCTGAGTGGACAGTTGAGAAAAAAGATTTATCTGAAGTTAAGAAAAAACTTGAGGAAACTTTCACAGAAAATCTTAAAAAAGCTTTTGCAACTAGAGATAAACAAGATAGATCAAATCAAATTTCTGAAATCACTGATAAAGCTAAAAAACTTTATGAAGAAGATGAAAACTACACTGATCTAGATGTTAACAGTCAGTTAAAAAATCTAGAAAAATCAATTGTTAGAACAGATATTCTAAAAAATAAAAATAGAATTGATGGTAGAGGCTTATCAGATGTGAGACCAATTTCGTGTGAAGTTGGTGTTCTACCAAGAGCTCATGGTTCTGCATTATTTACTAGAGGAGAAACACAAGCAATTGTTGTTGCAACTTTAGGAACATCTGATGATGAACAAAGAATTGAAAGTTTAGATGGACTTCAGAGAGAACGATTTATGCTTCATTATAATTTTCCTCCTTTTTCAGTTGGAGAAACTGGAAGAATTGGAACTGGTAGAAGAGAAATCGGACATGGTAAATTAGCTTGGAGAGCAATAAATTCTTCATTACCAACTAAAGAGGCATTTCCATATACTTTTAGAGTAGTTTCAGAGATTACAGAGTCTAATGGTTCTTCTTCAATGGCTACTGTTTGTGGAACTTCTTTAGCATTAATGGATGCTGGAGTGCCGATTAAAGAGCCAGTTGCAGGTATTGCAATGGGTTTAATTAAAGAAGGAGATGATTTCAGTGTTCTATCAGATATTTTAGGTGACGAAGATCACTTAGGTGACATGGACTTTAAAGTCGCTGGAACTAAAGATGGAATTACTTCTCTTCAAATGGATATCAAAATTACAGGTATTACATTTGAAATTATGGAGCAGGCATTAAGCCAAGCTAAAGATGGAAGAGTTCATATCTTAGGTGAAATGAATAAAGCATTATCAGCTTCAAGATCTGATGTTGGAAAACATACTCCAAAAATGGAACAAGTTAATGTTGATAAAAAAGACATTGCAGCTGTAATTGGAAAAGGTGGTGCAACAATCAGAGAGATAGTTGAAAAATCAGGTGCAAAAGTAGATGTTAATGATGAAGGTGTAGTAACGGTTGCTGCTCCTGATGAAGAGTCTAGAAATATCGCAATGCAAATGATTAAAGACATCACTGCAAAAGCTGAACTAAATAAAATTTATTCAGGTAAAGTGATGAAAATTATGGAGTTTGGTGCATTTGTAAATTTCCTAGGAAAACAAGATGGACTTGTTCATATTTCAGAACTAGCAGATAAAAGAGTTGCTAAAGTAACTGATGTTGTCAAAGAAGGCGACGAGGTAAAAGTTAAAGTCATTGGTTTCGATAGAGGTAAAGTTAAGCTTTCTATGAAACAAGCTACTGAGTAATATAGCTCAATTTAAAATTATAAACCCCTGGAATGAGAATTCTGGGGGTTTTTTAATAAATTTAACTATATTTAGGTAATATTTTTAGGATCTGGCATCCCAACCTTGTTATATCCAGCATCTACATAGTGAATTTCACCAGTAACACCATTTGCAAGGTCACTTAATAGATATAACGCTGAATTTCCAACGTCATGGATATCTACATTTCTCTTAAGGAAAGAATGGTCTTCATTCCATTTATATAAGAATTTTGCGTCTCCAATTGCAGAGGCAGCCAATGTCTTGATAGGTCCAGCACTTATAGCATTTACTCTCATACCTTTGGCTCCTAAGTCTCTTGCTAAATACTTAACACTTGCCTCAAGAGCTGATTTACAAACACCCATTACGTTATAATTTGGAATTGCTTTAGTAGATTCATAAGTTAAGGTTAACAAACTTCCACCTTGTTTCATTACATTTGAAGCTTCTTTTGCTACTTCAGTAAATGAAAAGCATGAGATTAACATACTTCTTAAAAAGTTTTCTCTAGTCGTATTTAAATATTCACCTGATAACTCTGATTTATCAGAGAAAGCAACTGCATGAACTACAAAATCAATTTTACCCCATTTAGATTTTATATCTTTAAATAATTTTACAACTTCTTCTTTTTTTTCAACATCACAACTAAATGTAACGTTTGAATTTAATTTTTCTGCTAAAGGAACTACTCTTTTTTTTAAAGCGTCACCCAAATATGTAAATGCTAGCTCAGCTCCAGCCTCTGCAAGTTTTTGAGAAATGCCCCAAGCAATAGATCTTTCATTGGCAACACCCATGATTAATCCTTTTTTGCCTTCCATCAAACTCATAAATTAAACCTTTTCAAAAATTAAAGCAGCATTAGTTCCACCAAAACCAAAGCTATTCGACATTACTGTATTTAAAGTTACTTCTGTTTCAGTTTTTGAGACGATAGGAAACTTTTTAGCATCATCATCCATATCTGTAATATTCGCAGAACCTGTTACGAAATTATTTTTCATCATTATTAAACAATAAATTGCTTCATGAACTGAGGCAGCACCTAATGGATGACCTGATAAAGATTTAGTTGAACTTATTTTTGGAATATCATCCCCGAATGTTTCTTTAATAGCATTAAGTTCAGTAATATCTCCTACGGGTGTTGATGTTCCGTGAGTATTAATATAATCAATTTTATTCTTTGTAGTTGCCATCGCCATTTTCATACATCTGACTGCCCCTTCTCCTGAAGGTGCTACCATATCATATCCATCTGAAGTTGCTCCATAACCAGTTAATTCTGCGTATATTTTAGCACCTCTTGCTTTAGCATGTTCATATTCTTCAAGTACTAAAACACCTGCTCCACCAGCAATTACAAATCCGTCTCTAGTTTTATCATAAGCTCTAGATGCAGATTGTGGTGTATCATTGTATTTTGAAGATAGAGCAGTCATGGCATCAAACATTGCGGTCATAGCCCAATGAATTTCTTCACTACCACCAGCAAAAACAATGTCTTGTTTACCCATTTGAATTAATTCCATAGAATTCCCAATGCAGTGCCCACTTGTTGCACAAGCAGAACTCATTGTGTAATTAGTACCTTTAATCTTAAACGGAACAGCAAGTGTTGCAGAAGCTGTGCTGGCCATTGTTCTTGGAACAATAAATGGCCCCATTAGTTTTGGATTTTTAGCTCTTGTTTTGTCTGCTGCAAGTATTACGTTTTCTATTGATGGACCACCAGAACCCATAACTATTCCAGTTTTAAAATTACTCACTTCACTTTCTTCTAATCCAGAATCCTCAATTGCCTCTTTCATTGCAATATAATTATAAGCTGATCCTGAACCCATAAATCTTATTGTTTTTCTATCAATATGATCCTCTAGTTTAATATTTGGCTTTCCATGAACATGGCTTTTTAAATTATGTTCTTTATATTCTTCTGCAAAGGAAATTCCTGATTTTGAATTTATTAAAGATTGATGGACTTCTTCTTGATTATTTCCTAAACAAGAAACAACTCCTAAACCGGTGATAACTACTCTTCTCATTATTTAAATAAGCCTACTTTTAAACTTTCTGCTGAATATATTTTTTTATTATCTGCAAGAACAATTCCATTTGCAAGACCAACAGTTGTTCCTCCAGGAGACATAATCTTTTTCATATCTATTTCATATCTTACATTTTTTACACTTTGCAAAACTTCGCCTGTAAATTTCACGGTACCCACACCTAAAGCTCTTCCTTTTCCAGGATTTCCTAGCCAACCAAGAAAAAACCCTACCAGTTGCCACATAGCATCTAGACCTAAGCATCCTGGCATAACTGGATCTTTTTTAAAATGACAATCAAAAAACCAAAGATCATCTTTAATATCTAATTCAGCTTTTAACGAACCTTTATTGAATATACCATTATTTTCATTGATTTCCGTTATTCTATCAAACATAAGCATTGGAGGAAGAGGTAATTTTGCATTACCAGGACCAAAAAGATCACCATTTCCACAAGTTATTAGATCATCATAGGAGTATGAGTTTTTTTTCATAATTTGAGCTCTCTTAATACTTGATTTAGGGCAATTATAATATAGAAATAGTTTAGAATAATTATAATTTACATGTCAATATTAGACAAATATATTAAAAAATTAAGAGATTCTGGTCTAAGACCAACAAAACAGAGAATAAAAATATGCGAAATTTTGTTTGAAACAGACAAAACTTTTCATTTTACTGTTAACGATCTTACAAAAAAAATACATTTACAAACGGATAAAAAAATATCAGTTGCTACAGTTTATAATACTGTTCATGCTTTTGAAAAAAAAGGTTACTTAAAACAAATACCAATTAATTCTAGCCAAACATATTTTGACACAAATACTACTGCTCATCATCATTTTTATGATGTAAAAGCAGAAAAGTTAATTGATCTTGATAATAAAGACATTGGACCAATCAATATCCAAAAATCAATTCCTGGAAAACAAATAAAATCTGTTGAAGTTCTTGTTAAATTAGAAGATTAACGAAGTTACATTAAAATCATTCTAATCTATTTGACATTCCTCTTTAGAATTATTATAAACTACAAGTCTAGAATAATTATTTAAAAGGAGAAAAATGAGTACTGAAAACTATAAATCAAAAACTTTTAAGTCAAATGAACTAAGTAAGTGTCCATTTACTGGAGCAGGTACACCAGCTAAATTTACAGCAGGAAGAGGTCAAACAGTTAGAGATTTCTGGCCTAATAGTTTGAACTTAAAAATTCTTAGTCAGCATTCAAATTTATCAAATCCTATGGATAAAAGTTTTAAGTACTCAAAAGAATTTAAAAAATTAAATTTTAAAGCACTTAAGAAAGATTTAAAAAAATTAATGACCGACTCACAAGAGTGGTGGCCTGCAGATTATGGTCATTATGGACCACTATTTATTAGATTAGCTTGGCACGCTGCTGGAACTTATCGAACTGGAGATGGTAGAGGTGGAGCTGGAACTGGAAATCAAAGATTTGCACCACTAAACTCATGGCCAGACAATGTTAATTTAGATAAAGCCAGACTTCTTTTGTGGCCAATCAAAAAAAAATATGGAAAAAAAATTTCTTGGGCAGACTTGTTCATTTTAGTGGGAAATGTAGCTTTAGATTCAATGGGCTTTAAAACATTTGGATTTGGAGCTGGAAGAATTGATATTTGGGAACCTGAAGATGATATTTATTGGGGATCTGAAAAAGAAATGCTTGCTGTAGAGAGATATAGTGGAAAAAGAGATTTAGAACAGCCTTTAGGAGCATCGCATATGGGATTAATATACGTAAATCCTCAAGGTCCTGATGCTAATCCGGATCCAAAACTTGCAGCACATGACATTAGAGAAACTTTTGGAAGAATGGCTATGAACGATTATGAAACTGCTGCATTAGTAGCAGGTGGACATACTTTTGGTAAATCACATGGTGCAGCATCAGAAGATTTTAAAGGTCCTGATCCTGAAGCCTCAAGAATTCAAGACCAATCAACTGGATGGAATAGCGGTTACAAATCAGGAAAAGGTGTTGACACTATTAGTAGTGGTATTGAAGGTGCTTGGACTCAAAACCCAACTAAATGGGATATGGGATATTTAGATTGTTTATATGATCATGAATGGGAGCTTACAAAAAGTCCTGCAGGAGCACATCAATGGACACCAAAGAAAAACGGACAAAAAATTAAAATGGTTCCTGATGCACATAATAAAAATGTGTTTCATCCTCCAATGATGCAAACAACAGATATTTCGATGAAAGTAGATCCAAGTTATGGACCTATAACAAAACATTTTCACGAAAATCCAAAAGAATTTCATGATGCTTTTGCAAGAGCTTGGTTTAAACTGACTCATAGAGATATGGGTCCAAGAGCATGTTATTTAGGAACCGATGTACCTAAAGAAGAATTAATATGGCAAGACCCAATTGACAAACCAAAGTATAAATTAAAATCAAAAGACATAAACAATTTAAAAAATAAAATTTCAAAATCTAAGATATCTGTCTCAGATTTAGTTTCTACTGCATGGGCTTCAGCATCAACTTTTAGAGCTTCAGATAAAAGAGGCGGTGCTAACGGTGCAAGAATAATGTTAGAGCCTCAAAAAAATTGGGGAGTGAACAATCCAAAAAAATTAGCAAAAACATTAAAACAACTAAGTAATATTAAAAATATATTTGACACTAAGAAAAAGAGTGTATCAATGGCTGATTTAATTGTCTTAGCTGGTAACGTTGGTATTGAGATAGCAGCTAAAAAGGCAGGTTATAAGGTAAATGTTCCATTTTCTCCAGGAAGAGGAGATGCAAGACAAGATCAGACAGATATTCATTCATTTAATTTATTAGAGCCACAAGCTGACGGCTTCAGAAATTATTTGAATGAGAACACTTCAATAGTATCTGCAGAGGAAAAATTAGTAGATAAAGCACAATTGATGGGACTTACAGCCCCAGAAATGACTGTGCTTATAGGTGGAATGCGTGTCTTGGATACAAACTATGATAATTCAAAGCATGGTGTTTTCACTAATAAACCTGGTGTTCTTACAAATGATTATTTTGTGAACTTATTAGATATGAATACTACTTGGAAAGAAGAAGATAAATCTGAACAAACTTTTGTAGGTAAAAATAGAAAAACTCAAAAAGGTAAATGGAAAGCAACAAGAGTTGATCTTATTTTTGGTTCAAATTCTCAACTTAGAGCTTTGGCAGAAGTTTATGCTTGTGAGGATTCAAAAATAAAATTCGTTAAGGATTTTATTTCTGCATGGGTCAAAGTTATGAATTCAGATAGATTTGATTTAAAGTTAAATTAGCAATTTTAAAATAGAAAGTTATCAATAATGACGATTGTTAGTTTTGAGGATTTTTATAAGGTTCCAAATTTAAAATTTAATATTTCTAAATTGAGATTAGATTTAGAAAAAATATTAGAACAAAAAAAATTTAAATCACCTGGGGTAACTCATTTTGGTGCAATACCTGTTAATCAAATTCCAAATGATGAAAAATCTATTGAAGGTAATAATGTAAGAGGAAAATACTGGACTATTGCAGATGATACAGGAAAGGAAGTCGCTAGAGATATTGACATTGATGAAAGTAAATACACCCAATTAGTCCCTGAATTTGAAAAAACCTATTTTAAAGAGGTTTTTGAGGTATTAAATTCAAAGTTTAAGCTTGGAAGAGTAAGGCTTTTGTTAAAGGAACCAAGATCAACCCTAAGTTGGCACAAGGATCCCGAATGCAGATTGCATGTGCCAATTATAACTAACAAAGGTTGTTCTATGGTGATAGAAAATGTAGCTAAACACTTACCTGCAGATGGTAATGTTTGGATAACAAATAACACAAAATATCATAATTTTTTTAATGGTGGAGAGCAAGCAAGAATACATCTTGTAGCCTGTGTACTGGAGAGCCCTTTCAAAAAATAATGGAAATTACTAACGGTATATTTAAAGCAGCAGGTAATATTTATCAAAATAATAAAGGTTCTTTATTAAGAACGATTATTTATACAATTGGACATTTTTTAATTGCTATTATAGTTTTGATGCTAGTTGCAGATGTCTCCTTTATGATTGCATTAACAGATGCAATAGTTGAACCAATTGCAAACTCTATATGGTACTTTATTTTAGATAAGTGGTGGGCGAGCAAATCAAAAAATTAAATACTTAATAAAATTTATAATTCTCCTAAAGTTACTCGCTTATCAATTCTCTTCATAAGAATACAAATTTTTTTTAAAAATGTTTGATATTTATTTTGAAAATTAGACCACATCAGTAGTTTACTTCGTATTTTTTTAGAGTAAGAAAAATTTTATTTGTAAATAAATGGTATGAGAAAAAATAGATGTTTAGCTTAAGACTGTATTCTAGTAAGCAAATATTTAAATTTGTTTAAAAGTTGATAAAATTATATGAAATGATGAGGCACTACACCCTATCGAATTAATAGCGAAAAGTTATAACTTTCAAATATGCCTCGAGAAAAAAAAATAATTCAAAAAGAAGACATCATGCCTTTAGATGTTTACACCGAGAAGAGAATAGAATTAAGAAAAAAAATTGTTGATTTTAAAAAAAATAGAATTGTTCCTTTGGGTCCTTATGCCATTTTTTATTTTGAAAGTTATGAAACTATGTTAGCTCAAATTCAAGAAATGCTATATATTGAAAAGGGCGGTGATGAACAACTTCAGGATGAGCTTTCTGCGTATAATCCTCTAATACCTAACGGAAAAGAGCTTACAGCAACTCTAATGTTTGAAATAGATAATCCTATTTCAAGAGCGGCGTTTCTTGGAAAAGTTGGCGGAATAGAGGAAACAGTATTTATGAAAATAAATGGTGAGAAAATTAAAGCGGTTCCAGAAGAAGATGTAGATAGAACTTATACTTGGGAAAAAGCTTCCTCAGTACAGTTTATTCATTTTAATTTTACCAATGATCAAATAGAAAAATTTAAATCTAGTAGTTCAGAAATTGAGCTTAGTATTGATCACAAAGAATATTCTCACAGCACAAAATTATCTAAAGAAAATATATTCTCTTTATCCTCTGATTTTAGTTAATTTAGCCCCCAAATATTATCTGTTTTAATCCAACCTTCAAATTCATCTGATGTAATTTTGCACCAATTTTGTTCACATTTTTCTATAATTAATAATCTTCCTTCCTCAATTTGAGCAACTGGTTTAGCAAAAGATGTAGGTTTCTTAAATAAAACTTTATCTTTTGTAGCTATTACTGAATTACTTTTTTTTAATTGTGAAATATGAATCCATCCGCTGTTGTTTTTAAAATCAATAATTCGTCTAAAATTTTCTTTTTTATCAATTTGTTTCAAAGGTAAATTTATTTTTTTGTAAACATATTTAATGTCAGACTCGAAACTTGGTCCATAACGTACATTTACCTTATTTTTTTTAAGAGAAACGAATATTTCTCCTGCACTACTTGAGCTAATAAAGGATATTAAAATAAAGAATATAAAAATATTATTTATTAAATTTTTTATTTTCACTTTTTTTTGTTCTATTTAATTTAACTTTTCTAAAGCTTAAATTTAATAAATCTATAATAAGAATAAATCCATTTAAATTTTGGCCAACTTTTAATATTTGTTTTAAAACTTCATTAGCTAGCATTGTACCAATCATGCCTGCTACTGTTCCTAATATTCCTTCGTATTCACAATTTAATATTTCGTTAGTAATAATGTCCTCTTGATAGAAGTCTCTTAAAGAAGGAGTATTTTTATTTACAAAATCAAAAGTAAAAATATGACCATCAAATTTACTAATTGCTCCCGTCACAAGAAATTTTTTATATTTAAGACTAAAATCATTTATTAAAAATTTACTTTCAAAATTATCAGTACCATCAATTATGTAGTCGTAATTTTTTATTATTTTTTTTAATTTTGCTCTATTCATTTTAAAGTTATAAATATTTATTTTTGTTTTTGGGTTAATTCTATTTAGTTTTTTTTTAGCAATTATAACTTTTGACTGATTTAAATCTTTTTCATCATATAAACTTTGTCTATGAATATTTGATAGGCTAACGATGTCATGGTCAACAATTCCTAGTTTGCCAATACCAGATCGAGTTAAAAAATCAGCTGCTGGACATCCTAGACCACCCATTCCAATTATTAAAACCTTTGAGTCTAGAATTTTTTTTTGTCCTAATGGACCTATGTTTTTTAAAATTATTTGCCTCGAAAATTTATCTATTTCTTTTTTGCTTAAATTTTTGCTCATTTTCCAGTCGAGCCAAAACCACCCCCACCCCTAACAGTTTCTGGAAGATCATCTCTTTCTTCAAATTCCATTTTAATTACAGGTGTTAAAATCATTTGTGCTATTCTATCTTTATTGTTTATTAAAAAATCATTTTTTCCGTGATTAAAAAGGATTATTTTTATCTCCCCACGGTAGTCACTATCAATGGTACCAGGAGTATTTAAAATGCTTATACTATTTTTTGCAGCTAAACCAGATCTTGGTCTTATTTGGATTTCGAAATCACTTGAAAATGCAACTGCAATTCCTGTGGGAACCAAACATGAAGAGTTTGGTTTCAGATTGATGGGTTCATTTAATAATGCCATTAAATCCATACCTGATGCACCATCTGTTTTGTAGGAAGGTAATTCAACTGCAGGATCTAACTTTTTGATAAGAACTTTTGCCATTAATTTAATTGATCAATTATTCTATCAACTATTTCATCAGAAATTCCAGATTTTTTTTTGTAAGAAAGTTTTTCTTTTTTAAAATCTTTGTTTTTGTAATGAATTGTTACCTCATTATAATCAGAATTAAACCCTATATCTTTATTTGATACATCATTAGAAATTATCCAGTCACAATTCTTCTTGTTTAATTTTTCCTCTGCATTTTTATCTATTTCATTAGTTTCTGCTGCAAATCCAATGACAAGTCCAGGTCTCATGGAGTTATGGTTGGACACATAATTAAGTATATCTATATTCTTTTCTAAATTTAAGTTTAAGTTCTCTTGTTTTTTAATTTTATTTTCATACTTTTTATTAATTTTAAAATCAGCTACCGCAGCAGAGAAAATTGCTACATCAACAGGTAAATTTTCTTGAGTTGCAACTAACATTTCATCCGCTGTTTCAACTTTTATAAGATTAATCTCTCTAGTTATTTCAAGATTGGTTGGACCAGATATTAATGTTGTATCAAAACCTTTTCTGGATAATGATCTTGCTAGTTCATATCCTTGTTTTCCACTTGATTTATTTGTAATGAAACGAACTGGATCTATATATTCATTAGTTGGCCCTGCTGTAACTAAAGCCTTAAATTTTTTATTATTTTTTTCAGTTAAAAAATACTTGTCAATTTCTTGAGCAATTGTTAATGGATCTGACATTTTGCCTTCCCCATATTCACCACATGCCATATCGCCAATTTCTGGACCAATCAGTTTATATCCAAACTCTTTTAATTTTTTTATATTTGTTTTAGTAGTTGGATGCTCCCACATTCTTACATTCATTGCTGGTGCTAAAATAACGTTTTTATCTGAAGCTAAAACAACGGTGGATGCTAGGTCATCAGTTGTTCCTTGAGCTAGTTTTGAAATTGTATTTGCCGTTGCTGGTGCAATCACAATTATATCTGCCCATCTTGAAAGCGAGATATGATCCATTTCAGCCTCATTTTCTACACTAAATAAATCGCTATAAACTTTTCCTAGAGAAAGTGATGTTACTGAAAGTGGAGTTACAAATTCTTTTGCACTTCTAGTAAGAATAGTCTTTATTTCTGCACCATTCTTTTTAAAAAGCCTAATTGTTTCAAGACTTTTATAAGCAGATATTCCTCCGCAGATAATAAATAGTATTTTTTTATTTAACAAATTTTTCATCTGCGGAATTAAAATACTATAAGGCCAAAAATTACAAGAAGTAATAAACCAATAATAGATTGATTTCTAAATGCTATCATTTCTGATTTCTTATCATTTAGAGCGGTATAGGAATTTGAATTTTGTGGAATTTGACCGCTAGCTAAAAAAGTTAAGGCTTGATTGGCTTTATCCATAATCTTAGGGAATTCTGGTAAACGTTTAATTACTTCAGATGTATTTTTTAAAGTTTCGTTAAGATTATTAATTGGATCTTTAGTTTCTTTAAGCCAATTTTCAAGTACAGGTTTTGAAGTTATCCAAATATTAGTGTTTGGATTTAATTTTCTTGCCACACCTTCAACAACAACCATAGTTTTTTGTAACATTAATAATTGAGGTTGGGTTTGCATATTAAACTTTTCTGTTACATCAAACAATTGTTTGAGTAATTTCCCTCCTGAAATATCCTTTACTTCTTGACCAAATATAGGTTCACCAATTGATCTCAAGGCTTGAGCTAAATCATCAATTGGTACATCCTTAGGAACTAATCCAGCCACTAAGTGAACTTCGGCCACTTTGCGATAATCTCTTTGAATAAATCCAAATAAAATTTCTGCTAAAAACCTTTTACTAAGTTTGTCCAACCTACCCATAATCCCAAAATCTATAGGTACAATTTGGCCACTGTTATCAACAAAAATATTTCCTTGATGCATATCTGCATGAAAAAAACCATCTCTTACAGCATGTCTTAAAAAATGTTGAATAATATCTTCTGCTATTTTATTAGTATTTAAATTTCTTTTCTTTAACTCCTCAACTTCTCTTATTGAAATCCCTTCTATCCAATCTAAAGTCATTACATTTTCACTGGTAAAATTCCAATAAATCTCGGGAACTTTAAATCCAGCGTCATTTTTAGTATTTTCTGCATATTCATTTGCTGCAGCAGCCTCAAATCTTAAATCCATTTCAAGATTAGTTATTTCTTTGAGTAAAAAAACAACTTCAACAAGTTTTAATCTTTTTGTTTTTTTAACAAAAGACTCAATAATAAATGCAAATAACATCATTGCATCTATTTCTTCATTAAATATTTTTTTTATATTAGGTCTTAAAATTTTTATTGCTACATCTTTAATTGTTCCATTGTCATTTATTTTTGCTTTATGAACTTGTGCAATTGATGCAGCCGCTACTGGCTCACTTAAATCGATTATTGAATTAAATGCATCGACTCCCAGATCTTCTCTAATAATTTCTTTTGCTTCATGAATTGAAAAAGGCGGCAATCGATCTTGAAGTTTTTCTAACTTTAAAGATAATTCTTCTCCAATTATGTCAGGTCTGGTAGCAAGAAATTGTCCTAGTTTTATAAAAGTTGTACCCATAGACTCTAAAGATCTTGATAGTCTTTCACCATCATCTTCAATTAAATTATTTTGTTCTTTTTTTTCTAACGAAATAGATAAAATTTGGAACAATACTGTTATAGCTAAAGGAGGTTTTTTAAATTTTGATGCAATTTTTAAAATATCAGATTTAGCAATTTTTCTTCCTAATTTAAATAAAGTAATAAGTTTTTTAATCATTAAATTTTCCAACCACTATGAATTGAAACGATGCCACCAGAAAAATTTCTGTAAGAACATTTATGAAAATTATTTTTTTCCATCAACTCTATTAATTCATCTTGATTAATAAATTTCTCAATACTTTTGATTAAATACTCATAAGGTTCTTTTTCTCCGACTATAAATTGACCAATTATAGGTATAAGTTTTGAATAATTTTTATATATAAAATCAAGATTTGAATTTTGAATTTTAGAAAATTCAAGACATAAATATCTTCCACCCGGTCTTAAAACTCTATGGGCCTCTGAAAGTGCTTTATTTAAATTTTTTGTATTTCTGAGTCCAAAGCTAATAGTGTAATAATCAAATGAATTGTCTGCTATTGGTAATTTTTCTGCCGGTGAAATAACCCATTTTATATTTTTATAATTAGATAATTTTTGTTTTCCTTTACTAATCATTCCTTTATTGGGGTCTACACAAGTAATTTCTGCTTCTTTATTTATAGTATCTAAAAATAACTTTCCAATATCCCCCGTCCCACATGCAACATCAATTAATTTTCTATTATCCCTTGGACTCATCATGCTAATTAAATTTTTTTTCCAATATCTATGAACACCCATAGACATAAAGTCATTCATCAGGTCATAATCGTTGTAGACCTTATTAAACACGTTTTCTACAAAGCCTTTTTTATTTTGAAGATTTTGTTGCATAAAAAAATATATATTGAATATAGTATCAAATGCCAGAATTACCAGAAGTAGAAATTGTTAGACAATCCCTTCATAAAAAGATCAAAAAAAAAAGCATAAAAAAAGTTATAATTAAAAACAGGAATTTAAGGTTTAAAATACCAGGTGATTTCGAAAGCTTTCTGAAAGATAAAAAAATTATTAAAGTTAGTAGATTTTCTAAATATTTAATTATTCACTTTCAAAATGAAGATTGTTGTTTAATTCATTTAGGAATGTCAGGAACAATTCATATTCTTGATAAAAAAAACCATCTAAAATTTACAAATACAAGTTTTTATCATTCACCTTTTTTACCAAAAAAACACAATCATGTAGAATTTATATTTGATAATTTTAAAGTAATTTATAATGATCCAAGACGTTTTGGATTTTTTGAAATAATTAAAAATTACCAGGATTTAGAAAAAAGATTTAAAACAATGGGACCTGAACCTTTTAGTGAAAAATTTAATATAAATTATGTATTAAAATATTTTAGAAAAAAAAATAAAGATATTAAAAGTTTTTTACTTGATCAGAGATTTGTTTCTGGAATAGGAAATATTTATGCAAGTGAAATACTTTTCGCTAGTAAAATAAATCCTTTTAAAAAAGCAAGAAGACTTAGTAAAAATGAATGTTTAAATATTATTTTAAATTCAAAGAAAATACTTCAACAGGCAATTAATAAGGGAGGCTCAAGTATTAGAGATTTTAAAGATATCTCTGGTAATAAAGGTACCTTTCAAAAAGAATTTAGAGTTTATCAGCAAGATGGAACTGATTGTAAGCGTCCGAATTGTAAGGGTATTATAAAAAAAAAAATAACATCAAATAGGTCGACTTTTTTTTGTGTTTCTTGTCAAAAATAGTTAAATATTTAGTTGACCACAATAAATTCCCAAGCTATACCCCTGCGCAGATGGCAAACACAAAATCAGCAATTAAGAGAATTAGAAAAATCTCCAAACAAACAGCAGTAAACAAAGCTAGAAAGAGCAGGTTTAAAAACGCTCTTAAGAAGATGAATCTTTTAATTGACGGAAAAAAGAAAGATGAAGCTTTAAAATTTTTACCAAAATTAAACTCTGAGTTGATGAAAATTGCAAAAACTGGGATTATTAAAAAACAAAACGCTTCTAGAAATGTCTCTAGAATAACAAAAAAAATTTCTGCAATTTAAACGTTAGCTCAAATTTTTTAACAACTCCTGATATCTACATTATATATTTAAGTTTTGTTTTAAGTTACTATATTTAGACTTAGTAAATATTTGAACTAAGGTCATTCAATCTATGTTTGATTCAATCTTAACTGTGACTAATTATTGATACAATCTATGTTTGATTCAATTTTAAATTTTAAATTTAAAATTTAAAATTTTTATTATTTTAAATCTAAATCACAATCATAGATTTTATTTTTTTTTAATTTTTTTTATTAACTTGTTGCAAATTTTTTTAAATAGTTCTAAGTGAGATTTCCCCTTACGTTATGAATAAAATTATAAATACTAAAAATATTAATAACTTTTCTGCTGATAGATTTGATTGGAGCCAAGTGCAGAATGAAATGAAAAACAAACTAGGTTCAGAAGTTTATGAAAGTTGGTTAAAAAAAATTTTTTTTGTTGAAGAATTTAATAATTATTTATTATTATCAGTTCCAACAAGATTTATTAGAGATTGGATTACCTCACGATATTTGGATCAAATATTACAAATAATTAAAGTATATAAAAAAGATATTATCAGAATTGAGTTTAAAATAGTTGAAAAAGTTCAAGAAACTAATTTTAAAGATAATAATATTAAAGAAACCAATACAAATGAGAATGTTTCATTTATAAAAGACTCTTACCTCCAGTATAATAGAATTGATCCAAATAAGAGGTTTGATAATTTTATTACAGGTTCAAGTAATAAATTAGCATACGAAGCCTCTCTAAAAGTCTCTGAAAATATATCTCATTATAATCCGCTTTATATTTATGGTGGTGTTGGAATGGGAAAAACTCACTTATTAAATTCAATAGGTTTAGAGCTTAAAAAAAATAATAAAGTTATGTTTATTTCGGCTGAACGTTTCATGTATCAGTTTGTAAAATCAATTAAATCAAATGATATGGTTAAGTTTAAAGAATATTTTAGAAATACAGATATTTTATTAATCGATGATATTCAGTTTATAAGTGGAAAAGAAGCTATGCAGGAAGAGTTCTTCCATACCTTTAATGCATTGCTTGATAAAGGATCTCAAATAATTGTATCAGCTGATCGAGCACCAAATAAATTATTAAGAATTCAAGAAAGGATTAAATCAAGATTTTCTGGCGGATTAGTTGTTGATATTCAAAAACCAGATTTTGAGCTAAGAAAAAAAATAGTTGAAAAAAAAACAGAGGAATTGAATAGTTTGTATTCAGAACAATTACAAGTTTCCAGAGAAATTCAAGATTTTATAAGTAATGAAATAACTGGAAGTGTAAGGGAGTTAGTTGGTGCAATAAACAGAGTTGTTTCATTTTCAAGAATTTACAATAAAGTCCCAAAACTGTCTGAGACAAAAATAGTTTTAAAGGATTTGTTAAACTTGGCAGAAAATAAAGTCACTATTGATTTAATTCAGACAATCGTTTGTAAATTCTTTAAAATTAGCAAAAATGAAATGTTATCATCCAGAAGATCGAGATACTTAGTAAGACCTAGACAAACAGCGATTTATTTAACTAAAATTTTAACTTCAAAATCGCTCCCTGAGATTGGAAGGGAATTTTCTAATAGAGATCATACAACTATAATTCATTCAGTAAAAACTATTGAAAAAATAAAAGAAAAAGATCCTGAAATGGTTGATAATTTAAATAAGTTAAAAAACCAGATTTTATATAATAACAAAGAAAATGAAATTTAACGTAAATCAACAAGATCTTCAGCAAGCATTAAATTACTGTCAGGGAGTTATTGAGAAAAGAAGCACCCTACCAATACTTTCAAATATTTTACTAGATGCAAGTAATTCAAAACTTGTAATTACTGCAACTGATTTAGATCTCATATTTATACATCAATTGAACAATGTTGAGATTTTAGAGGAAGGAAAAACAACAACAACATCCTCAATAATGTATGACATAATAAGAAAATTCAATTCAGGAAAAAAAATTAACCTCTCTTTGACTGATATTAATAAATTACAAGTAGAGTCTGAAAAATCAATTTTTAATTTAAATTGTATAAGTCCATCAGAGTTTCCACTGACTGATGAAAACTTTAATCAAAATGAGTTTGTAATTAAATCAAAACAACTTTTAAAATTATTAAATAAGTGTAAATTTTCTGTTTCAAATGATGAAACAAGACATTACCTAAGTGGAATTTATTTTCATCAAACAGAGGTTGAAGATAAAAATTATTTAACAGCTGTTGCAACTGACAGTCACAGAATGTCCATTTCAAAAATTAGACTAGAGGAAAAAATTGATTTTGATCCAGTAATTTTACCTAAAAAAACTATTTTTCAACTTTGTTCCTTGTTAGATAGCTATGATGGAGATGTAAAAATTTCAAATGTGAGATCAAAAATTAAATTTGAATTAAAAAACAGTATTTTAATTTCAAAACTTATTGATGGAAAATTTCCTAATTACATTCAGGTTATACCTAAAAATAATCAAAAAAAATTAGAAATAAATTTAAAATTATTTTTAAATTCTGTTGATAGAGTTGCCTCAGTTTCATTAGATAAAAAAGACGGTGTGAAATTCAATTTATCTAAAGACACTCTAAATCTTTCGGTAAATAATACTAACAGTGGTGATGGTAAAGAAACTTTAAGTGTTAAGTTTGATCATGATTTAGAGATCAGCTTTAACTCTAGATACTTAATAGATGTTGCCTCACAGTTAGATGGAGACAGAGTTGAAATATTCTTTAATGATACTGGTTCACCAGCATTAATAAAAGATCCTGGAGATTTTGATAGTATTTTTGTTGTAATGCCTATGAAGGGCTAATTTATTAAATCTAACTCTGAATAAATATTTTTTTCAAGAATTTGAATAAAATTTTCTTTTGTCAACCCAGAGGGAATTGGTTTAAGAATAGAGATTGTAATCGTTTTATTGGCTTTCATTTTACCTTTTTTAGGCCACACATATCCAGAGTTAATTGCAACTGGCTGACATATAACATTAAGCTGTTCATAAATTCTCGAAGCACCTTTTTTAAAAGGTAGTCTTTCATTTGGAAGAACCCTAGTTCCTTGAGGAAATATAATTAAAGGTCTATTAGATTTAGCCATCATTTTTGAAATATCATCAAAAAAACCCAAATTATCTTTTGTAACTTTATTTCTTTTTATTGATATTGATCCTATTTTTTTTAAGTACCAACCAAATATTGGAATTAACAGTAATTCTTTTTTAAGAATAAATACAGGTGAGTTAAAAATTGTTTGTAAATAAAAAGTTTCAAACATTGATTGATGAGATGCTGCTATAAAAAATTTTTCATTTTTAATAATATTCTCTTTTCCTTTAATTGAAATTTTTACCGATAATATAAGTCTTAAGCAAAAACTAGCCCAATATCCCATTAATTTCCCACCAATTAAAACAAATTGTTTAGGTAAAAAAAATGATGGTAAAAAAATTATTGAAATTAAAATTATTCCAGTAAAAAATAAAATTGAAAATAAAAAGTTTCTTATCATTTTTATCAAAAGCTAAATTATATCTTTATGCTTTTGTCTTTTTCTTATTACTTTGATTTTTGATCCCTTTATCAATAATTCTACTGGCTTAGGTCTTAAATTATAATTTGAGCTAAGTGACATTCCATAGGCTCCCACATCACATATTGCAATTAAGTCTTTTTCTTTCAATTCTTGAAATTTTTTTAACGTTATAAATTTATCTGTACTTTCGCAGATAGGACCTACAAATTCATATGGTTTTTTTGATTTTTTATTAGATTTTGTAACAGGCAAGGTTTTATGTATCGCACCATACAAAGCAGGTCTCATTAGATCATTCATTGCTGCATCTAAAATGATAAATTTTTTTCTTCCACTATCTTTTATATAGATTATTTTTGATACCAATGTACCAGTATTACCAATAATTGATCTTCCTGGTTCGAAAATAATTTTGACTTTATGTTTTTTTAAAAATTTTAGTATGGCTGTTCTATATTTTTTATAATTAAGTTGTTTATTTTTATCAGTGTAAGCAATGCCCATACCTCCACCCAAATCTATAAATTCAAATTTGTAATTTGTTTTATTGAGAATTTGACTGACTGCTTTAAGCATTTTTTCATAAGGTCTATGGTCTAAAATTTGACTGCCTATATGAACACTAAGACATTTCAAATCAATATTTTTGGAATTTTTGCAATAATTTATAATTTCATAAAATGTATTATTGTTCACACCAAATTTATTTTCTTTTTTTCCAGTAGAAATTTGACTCAATGTTTTTGCATCTGTGTTAGGATTTAGTCTTACACCAATTCTTATTTTTTTATTTTTTGACTTTGCTATTCTGTTTATTTCTTTTATTTCACTTAATGACTCTGCATTAATAAGTAAAATTTTTTTATCAATAGCAAAGCTGATTTCACTTGTTGTTTTACCAACACCAGAAAATACTATTTTGTTTGGATTAATTCCTGCTTTTAGTGCCATCATTAGCTCTCCTAAGGAAACAACATCTGCACCAAATCCAAATTTTTTAATTTCTCTAATTATATTAACGTTTGTATTGGACTTAACTGCGAAGCAGATAAGTGGTGAAAAAGATTTAAAGCTTTTTTTAAAATTATTAATATTTTCCTTTAATCTTGAATAGGAATAAGAATAAAAAGGAGTTCCAAATTTATTTGCAATTTTTTGAAGACCGATTTTTTCTATTGTTAATTGTTTATTAATGTATTTCATTAAGCTCTGTTAATTAAAACTTTTCGTATTTCTGTTTTTTTTTCGGGATCTACGTATTTAGGCTCACCTTTCTTTCCACAAGAAACAACTGCACAAAATAACAATACAATTAAAGTAATTTTTTTAATCATTTTCCTTTTTTATATTTCATTATCATTTTTTTAATATTATCAAAAGAAGTTCCACCATAAGATTTTTTCGAATTAATTGAATTTTCTAAATTAAATACTTTTAATACATCCTCCTTAAGTTTAGGTTCAATTTTTTTTAATTCTTGCAACGTCAATTCATTTAATTTCTTTTTTCTTTTTTCAGCAAAATTAACTACCGCTGCAGTTTTTTGATATGCTTTTCTAAAAGACATTGAGTGGTTTTTTACCAGATAGTCAGCCAAATCAGTTGCTGTAGTATATCCTGAATTAGCAAGTTCTAACATTTTACTTTTATTTGGATTGCAATTTTTAAGTATTTCATCAAATATTTTCAAACAATTATTTAAATTATCATTACATTTAAAAACTATCTCTTTATCATCTTGCAAATCTTTAAAATAAGACAACGGTAAGCCTTTTAATATCGTAAGCATTGAAAATAAATTTCCATAAACACTTCCTGATTTTCCACGTAAGTACTCTAGAAGATCAGGATTTTTCTTTTGAGGCATTATAGATGATCCAGTCACAACTTTATCAGACAGGTTAATTAAGTTAAAACCATCAGAATTCCAAATAATAAGTTCTTCGGCAATCCTAGAAATGTGCATAGCACATACAGATGAAGCGTATAAAAAATCTAGGACAAAATCTCTATCTGAAACTGTATCAATAGAATTATTTGTAGGTGTTTTAAAACCAAGTTTTTTAGTTGTATAATTTCTATCAATATTGAATGATGTTCCCGCTAAAGCTGCAACGCCTAAGGGATTTTCATTTAAACTATCTAAATTATTTGAAAATCTATTTATGTCTCTATTAAACATTTCTACATAAGACATTAAATAATGTGCAAAAGAGATAGCTTGGGCATTTTTAAGATGAGTAAATCCAGGCATGATAGTTTCGACATTTTTTTCAGCCAACTTAATTGTGCTTTTAATAACTTTGTTTATATTATTGTTAATTTCATTAGTTGATTTTTTTATCCAAATTTTAAAATCAGTGATTACTTGATCGTTTCTTGATCTTGCTGTATGAACATATCCTGCTTCCTCACCTATAATTTGAAAAAGTCTTTTTTCGATATTCATATGAATATCCTCATATTTTTTATTAAAATCAAATTTGTTGTTTATAATTTCTTTTTCTATTTTAGTAAGTCCATAAATAATTTTATTTTTTATTTTAAATGAAATTATTTTTTGTTTAAAAAGCATTTCAACATGAGCAATTGATCCCTGTATGTCTTCTTTATAAAGTCTTTTATCAATATCTATTGAATTACCGACTTTTTGAAACAAACTAGACGCATTTTTTTTTATTCTTGTGCTCCAGATTGCTTGGTTGTTTTTATTTTTTGCCATGATATTTAATTATACCTATTTAACATGAGATTTTTAATAATATTTATTTTTTTGATAACAAATACTGTTGCTGAAGAGCTACCTGATATTAAAAATATTGTAATACATAAAGTGCCAAAAACATATGATAATGTTATTTTTTTAGACAAAAAAGATCGAAAAATTAATATTAACAAATATAGAGGTAACCTATTGGTATTAAATTTTTGGGCAACTTGGTGTGAACCTTGTAAAGAAGAAATGCAATCCTTAGATAAACTTCAATCTAATCCAAAATTAGATAAAATAAAAATTTTTCCAATCAATATTGGTAAAGAAAATTTAAAAAAAGTTAATAAATTTTTTATAGATTTTAATATCAAAAACTTCGAACCTTATTTTGATCCACCTACTACATTAGCAAGAATGTTTTCTTTAAGAGGTGTCCCTACATCTATTTTAATAAATAAAGAGGGTCAAGAATTCGCCAGAATAATAGGTTCAATTGATTTTGAGGATAAAGATTTTGTTAGTTGGATAAAAAAATATAACTAATTTTTAAAAAAATAAGCAAAACCAACTAAAGCAAGTATTGCAATAAACTGCAAAAGAACTCTTAATTGCATTAATTTATTTGAATATTTTTTACTAGTTTCTCCACCTTTGAAGAGAGTGCCTATACCTAAAATCAAAACTATTCCCACAGCAATCAAAAGTACTATTGATAGAACTTTTACAAATATTCCAGATATCATAATTTTATTTTAGATTGTTTTTTGAAATAAAAAACATAATTTATCAACTATGACATTTTGTCTAGATTCAATAATTATTAAACCGGAAAAGGGTATTGAAATTAAAAATGCAATTATTTTGCTTCACGGTTATGGCGGTGATGGAAAAGATATTAGTATGTTATCCTTAAATTGGAAAAGACACATGCCTAATACAGTTTTTATTTGTCCAAATGGTCATGAACAATGTCCTATAAATCCTTCTGGTTATCAATGGTTTGATTTAACAAAAGAAGATTCTAATTATATACTAGAACAATCAATTAAAGCTGAAGAGGTTCTGAAAAAATTTATTAATGAAGTAAAACAAGAGTTTAACCTATCAAATAATAAAATTTGTTTATCAGGATTTAGTCAGGGTTGTATGATGTCTTTAAACGTTGGTCTTACATTTGAAGAAAAATTTTCATGTATAGTTGGTTTTTCTGGAAAGATAATTAATCACAAAGATTTGAAAAATAGAATCAAAAATAACACCGAAACATTACTTATACATGGTGAAGCTGATCAAATTGTCCCATCAACACATTTATTAGAAGCAAAAGATTTTTTAATAAGAAATAATGTTAAAGTTGATACATTATTAATAAAAAATTGTGATCATCATATTCCTATTGAAGCATCAAGTACAGCTTTAAATTTTATTTTAAAAAAAATTTAACATCTCTTATTATTGATAAATTTGTTTAACTAAGTTAAAATTAAACTAATGAATAATTTTATTGAGCAAAATGTTTCATTAGAAAAGTGTCCAGCATTAGTGCTTAATGCTGACTATAGACCTTTGAGTTATTACCCTTTATCTTTATGGTCATGGCAGGATACAGTTAAATCAGTTTTTCTTGATCGAGTTATTATTGTTAGTAATTACGATAGAACTATAAGAAGTCCATCTTTTAATATGAAATTGCCAAGTGTCATTGCACTTAAAGATTATATTGTTCCTCAAAGCAAGCCAAGTTTTACTAGATTTAATGTTTTTCTAAGAGATAAATTTTCCTGTCAGTACTGTGGAAGTAATGATGAGTTAACTTTTGATCATTTATTACCTAGGTCAAAAGGTGGCGAAACTAATTGGGATAATGTGGTAACAGCTTGTTCTGCCTGTAATGTTAAAAAGGGTGGAAAACTATTAAAGTATTCAGGTATGAAATTACATCAGTATCCTTATAGACCTTCAACAGAGGATCTGCACAAAAATGGCAAAAATTTCCCACCAAATTTTTTACATAAAAGCTGGATGGATTACTTGTATTGGGATGTAGAGTTAGAGGCTTAAATTTTCTCAGAAATATTTATTGCAATTCTAGAGCCAGTCTTAATAATTCTATCAAGTAATAAATAGGGTCCTTTTTTTGTTGCACCTTCATCATAAGCAATATCTTTATGGTCTATTTCATCCTGTCGAAATTTTGTAATCTTTTTTTTTAAATCTTTTTCGCTCTTATCCAGTTGGTTAATTTGATTTAAGTAATGTTCATCTATAACTTCTTCAACGGAAGCAGTACACAACATTGCAGCTTTTTTTCCTAGTAAAGTTGATCCAAATCCGAGTCCAACACCTAATAAATCCCACAAGGGTAAAAATTTAGTTGGTTGTATATTTCTTTTTTTAATTTCTTTTTCAAAAAATTCACAATGTTCTTTTTCATGAACTTTCATTTCCTCGATAGTTTTTTTAAGATTTTCGTCTTTTACAAGTGTATTTAAAGCTAGTAATTGTCCTTCATAAATCTTAACAGCTCCTCGCTCACCTGCGTGGTCAACTCTTATGAATTCTTCAACTTTTTTTTTGTTAA
>CACJGD010000004.1 GCA_902592935.1 uncultured Pelagibacteraceae bacterium
TCAAAGATCTTATGATGTTGAAGGTATGCATATTGGTACAGTAGCAGCAGGAAGAATTGGTTTAGACGCTTTAAGAAAAATGAAACCTTTTGATGTTCATCTCCATTATTTTGATAGACATAGATTACCAGAAAAAGTTGAAAAAGAGTTAAATTTAACTTTTCATGACTCAGTTGAATCTATGGTTAAAGTTTGTGATGTTGTTACAATTAATTGTCCACTACATCCTGAAACTGAACATCTTTTTGATGAAAAAATGATTAATAAGATGAAAAAAGGAGCTTATATCGTAAATACCGCCAGAGGAAAAATTTGCGATAAAGATGCAATTGCTGCAGCGCTTAAATCCGGTCAATTAAGTGGTTATGCTGGAGATGTTTGGTTTCCTCAGCCTGCACCAAATGATCATCCTTGGAGATCGATGCCTCATCACGGGATGACGCCACATACTTCTGGAACATCTCTATCAGCACAAACTAGATACGCAGATGGTGTTAGAGAAATACTGGAATGTTTTTTTGACAAAAAAGAAATCAGAAATCAGTATCTTATAGTTAAAGATGGAGAGCTTGCAGGTATGGGTGCTCACTCATATAGTAAAGGGACTGCAACTGACGGTTCAGAAGAAGCTGCAAAGTATCAAAAAAAATAAATTCTTATAAAAAAGCGATTTATATCTTTTATAAGTCGCTTTTTTAAAGAAAATTCACATCAATAATTCATAAACTTATTTTTTTCATTCTTTCATATTTTTAAAGTTAAAATATACTGCTCGAATGAATTCTGAATACAAAGTATTAAAATTTAAATCTGAAAATTTAGATAACTTTAATGATCATATATCTATAGAGGAACCTGTAGAAATAATAATTAGATATAAAGATAAGGAAATTTGGGTTGAAAAAACTATTTCAGTTACGATGAGAACTCCAGGAGATGATGAAGATTTAGTACGAGGTTTTCTTTTTAATGAAAAAATAATTGAAAAAATTGATTATATAGAAAAAATTGAGCTCACTGGTAAACCTACAGAACAATACGGTCTAAAAAATAAAATTATTGTTACAATTAATAATTCAGATAACATTGATGTCGATAAAATAAAAAGAAATTTTCTAACAAACTCATCTTGTGGTGTTTGTGGCAAAAGTTCTTTAGATGCTTTAGAAATTATTAAAAAAGACAAAATTTTAAAATCTAATCCAAAAATATCAAAAGAGGTTTTAATGAGCTCACCAAAAAAGCTTCGTCAAAATCAATCAGAATTTTCAAAAACTGGAGGTATTCATGCAAGTGGATTATTTACTGCTCAAGGAGATATAGTTGCCATTAAGGAGGATGTTGGTCGTCATAATGCTTTAGATAAACTTATTGGTTATTCTCTAAAAGAAAATTTACTTGATAACACTTCACAATTTTTAGCTTGTTCCGGTAGACTTAATTTTGACCTAGTACAAAAAGCACTTATGGCAAATATTGGGATTTTAATAGGTGTTGGTGCGCCAACTAGTCTTGCTATTGATTTAGCAAATAAGTTTGACATGACATTGGTTGGTTTTGTAAAAGAGGATAGCTTTAATATTTATAGTAATCAAGATAGGATTATAATAAATACTTGAGCTATTAAAAAAGGGTAAAGGGTAAATTGTCAAAAAATATAAGTAATCTATCAGGTAGAATTGGACTTAAAGAAAATCTGTTTAAGCAAATATCTGAAAATACATTGAGCGATAAACCGCAAGATATCAAAGAAATTGCTAAAAAACATAACCTTGGGGTTTCAACACTTCATGGAGCTGAATCATTTTATGAATTTTTAAGACCATCTCATAGAGAAAAGAAAGCTTTTGTTTGCAATGGTAGTGCATGCATGTGCGCTGGCACACAAGAGAAGTTAAAAGATACTTTAAAAGAAAAACTTGGTGACGATAAAGTTGGAGAAATGTTTTGCCTGGGACATTGTTATGAAAACCATGCATTCCATTATGATGGAGAAAATTATGCTGGGAAGGATATAGAAAAAATTGACCTAATAATTAAAGGTGAAGAAATTAAACAAGAGAAATTTTTCTCAAAAAGTTTTGCTACAACAAGTTTTTTAATGGATGATAAACTTTCATCAACTAACCAATTTAAAGATCAATTAAATAAATTTTTAAAAACTGATAAAAAAGAAATTGTTAAATCGCTTTTAGATTCTAATTTAACTGGTAGAGGTGGTGCAGGGTTTCCAACAGGAATGAAATGGGATTTTTGCAGTAAAGCAAAAGGAGAAAAAAAGTACGTTATCTGTAATGCAGACGAAGGTGACTCTGGTGCTTTTTCAGATAGATATTTATTAGAAGACCAGCCTCTAAAAGTTATTTTTGGAATGGTAATGTGTGGATTTGTAATAGGAAGTGATGAAGGAGTTTTATATATTCGTGGAGAATATCCAAAATCTATTGAAGCCATCAATGGAAGTATCAATGAACTTAAAAAGTTAGGTCTTCTGGGTGATAATATTTTGGGAACTGATTTTTCATTCGATCTTGGGATTTGTATCGGACAAGGTGCATATATTTGTGGAGAAGAAACAGCTTTGATTGCATCTATTGAAGGAAGAAGAGCAGAAGTTGATGTTAGACCTCCTTTTCCTGTTACAGAAGGATTGTATAAAAAACCAACTGTTGTTAATAATGTTGAAACTTTAGCAGCTGCTACCGGAATTTTAATAAATGGTTCTGAAAAATTTTCATCTATAGGAAATAAAAAATCTGCAGGCACTAAATTGGTTTGTTTGGATAGTTTCTTTAAAAACCCAGGTGTTTATGAAATTGATATGGGAACGCCAATGAAAAAAATATTTAATGAAATTGGTGGAGGATACAAAGAACCATTAAAAGCTTTTCAAATCGGTGGGCCACTTGGTGGTGTAGTTCCATTAAGTGAAATAGAAAATCTGAATTTAGATTTTCAGGAATTTACTGCAAAAGGTTTCATGTTGGGTCATGCTAGTGTGGTGAGTATTCCTAAAGATTTTTCTATGGCAGAATACATTCATCATCTATTTGAATTTTCTGCTGAAGAATCATGTGGAAAATGTTTCCCTGGAAGACTTGGATCTTACAGAGGTAAAGAGATGTTTGACCAAGCTAAAAAGAAAACTGCAAAAATACCTTTGAAATTGCTTGAAGAATTGCTTGTTACAATGAAAAAAGGTTGTTTATGCGCTTTATGCGGAGCTATTCCTACTCCTATTCAAAACATCCTAAAATACTTTGGGGATGAAATGAAAAATGATATGGTTAAAGATAATTAATGAGTTCAGAGAAAAGAAAAATTGCTTATATTGACGGAAAACCGTATGAAATCGGTCCAAATCACTCCTCAATTTTAAAATTTGTAAAAAGTTATGTGGGTGAAAAAAAAGTTCCTACCTTATGTGATGATCCAAATTTAGCACCTTATGGAGCTTGTAGAGTGTGTTCGGTAGAAGTTGCTTTAGAAAAAGATGGCCCTACAAGAGTAGTTGCTTCTTGCCATACTCCAGTTGCTGAAAATCAACATATCTTTACTTCAAATGAATCCTTGAAAGATCTAAGAAAAAATATTGTTGAATTAGTATTAACAGATCATCCAATGGAATGTGATACTTGTGAGGTAAATAACAACTGTGAATTACAAACAGTAGCAAACGATTTAGGAGTATCTGATCACAGATATAACAGTCCAAAACAACATAAAGGAATTCCAAGAGATACATCTCATGATTACATGAGAATGAATTTAGACAATTGTATCAATTGTGGAAGATGTGTCAGGGCTTGTGATGAAATTCAAGGTTCATTCGTTTTAACAATGAGTGGAAGAGGATTTGAATCAAGAATAACAACTGATAACGACATGATGTTTGGAGATAGTTCATGTGTTTCTTGTGGTGCTTGCGCTCACACTTGTCCAACAGATGCTATCTCAGATGTTTTTCAATCAAAGTCTGCTGCAGTAGATAAAAAAGTTAGAACAACTTGTTCATACTGCGGTGTTGGTTGTAATTTAGAGGCTTCAATTAAAGATGATAAAGTTGTAGCTATTGATACGCCTAAACAAACAGAAGTTAACGCTGGACATACGTGTATTAAAGGAAGATATGCGTTTAGTTTTTATGATCATCCAGACAGATTAAAAACACCTTTAATTAAAAGAAATGGAAAATTTGAAGAAGCTTCTTGGGATGAAGCTTATGATTTTATCAAAAAGGAAATGAACAGAATTACAAAAGATAATGGTCCAGATGCCTTTGCTGGAATTTCCTCTGCGAGATGTACAAATGAAGAAAATTATGTTTTCCAAAAAATGATTAGAGCTGCAGTAGGAACTAACAGCGTAGATTGTTGTGCAAGAATTTGTCATTCACCAACAGCTTGGGGAATGCAGCAAACTTTTGGAACAGGAGCGGCGACTAATTCAACAGAAGATATCTATCATGCAGATTTATTTTTAGTTATTGGAGCTAATCCAACTAATGCTCATCCTGTAACGGGTGCAAAAATAAAACAGCAAGTCATGAAAGGTAAAAAATTAATTGTGCTTGATCCAGTTACCACTGAACTAGCTAAGCTTGCTGATTATCATATTAAACTAAGACCAGGAACTAACGTTGCAGTTCTAAATATGATGTTGCACTTTATTATTAAATCAAAACTTTATAATGTAGATTTTGTAAGAGATAGAACTGAAGGCTTTGATAATTTCTTAAAAGAAATTGAAAGACAAGATGTAGATCAATTAGCAAAAGTGGCTGGAGTAGATAAACAATTAGTTAAAGAAGCAGCAATTGCATATGCTACTGCAAGAAATTCAATGGAGTTCCATGGTTTAGGAGTTACTGAACACGAACAAGGATCTAAAACTGTAATGTTAATTGCAGATCTAGCAATGATTACCGGAAACATTGGAAGAAAAGGTGTTGGAGTTAACCCTTTAAGAGGTCAAAACAATGTTCAAGGTGCAGCAGATATGGGATGTCAACCACACCAGGGTGCTGGATATTTTCCTGTGGCTGATGAAAAACATCAAGAATTCTATACAGAAAAATATGGAGTAACTCACCCAACTAAGCCAGGATTAAAAATTCCTCAAATGTTTGAAGCTGCAATAGATAAAGAGCTTAAAGGTTTATGGATTATTGGTGAAGATATAGTTCAAACTGATCCTAATAGCGCTCATGTTATAGAGGCTATGAACTCATTAGAGCTTCTAGTTGTTCAAGAAATATTTATGAGTGAAACGGCAAAATTAGCGACTGTTGTTCTACCAGGTACAACTTTCTTGGAAAAAGATGGAACTTTTACAAATACTGAGAGAAGAATTCAAAGAGTGAACAGAGCTGTGCCTCCTCTACCAGGCACTAAACCTGATGGATTAATTGTAACTGAAATGATGCAAAAATTAGGTTTTGACCAACCAACTTATGACGCTGATCAAGTTCTAGAAGAGATTGCTGATATAGTTCCTTTCTTTAAGGGAGTTACTAGAGAAAGATTAGGAAAATTTGGATTACAATGGCCAGTTCAAGAAGATGGAACTGATACTAAAATTTTACATACTGAAACTTTTAAATTAGGTAAAGGTAGACTTAAAAACTTTGATTGGAAAGAGTCATCAGAAATTGAAGCAAATAAAAAAGATTATCCTTTAATTTTAACAACAAGTAGAGTTTTACAACATTACAACGCCGCAACAATGACTAGAAGAACAAAAAATATAAATATTGTTGATGAAGATGTTTTATTAATTCATCCTAAAGATGCAGAGTATAGAGATCTTAATACAGGCGATATTGGAAGACTTTATTCAGGCAGAGGTGAAGTTGCTTTAAAAGTAGAGGTAACAGATAAAGTTAAAGAAGGAATAGTATTTACTACATTCCATTTCCCAGAGCATATGGTTAATATGGTTACAGGTCATGGTAAAGATGAGGAAACAATGTGTGCAGAATACAAAGTATCTTCTGTTGAAGTACAAAAAATCTCTAATCAGTTCAAAACAGAGGTTAAACCAAAAGAAAATCTAGCTGAAGTTAGTTAATTAAAATGACCATTGGTTGGCATTTTGATAATACATATTCAAAGTTATCAAATACTTTTAAAGAAAATATTAAACCAACTCCTGTTCATGATCCTGAATTAGTAATTTTAAATGAGGAACTAGCATCTACTTTAAATTTAGATTTTTCAAAAACAGATAAAAAAAAATTATCAGAAATATTTTCTGGTAACTCCATACCGGAAGAAACTAACACCATTGCGCAAGCATATGCAGGACATCAATTTGGACACTTTGCTATGTTAGGGGATGGTAGAGCAGTTTTGTTGGGCGAACATTTAGTTAACAATGACAATCGTTTTGATATTCAGTTTAAAGGTTCAGGAAGAACTTCTTTTTCTAGAGGTGGTGATGGAAGAGCGGCTCTGGGACCTATGCTTAGAGAATATATTATCAGCGAAGCGATACATTCATTAAATATTCCAACTACCAGAAGCCTTGCTGTAGTAAAAACAGGAGAAAAAGTTGTAAGAGAAAATCTTTTACAAGGTGCTATATTAACAAGAGTTGCATCAAGTCATCTTCGAGTTGGAACATTTCAGTATATTGCTGCAACTCAAAACACTGAAAATTTAAATACTTTAGTCGACTACACAATAAACAGACATTATCCAGAAATTAAAAAATCAAATTCAAAAGCTTTAGACTTATTAAATCTCGTAATGGAAAAGCAATGCCAGCTAGTAATTAACTGGATGCGTGTTGGATTTATTCATGGAGTTATGAATACTGATAATATGACAATTTCAGGTGAAACTATTGATTACGGTCCTTGTGCATTTATGGATCATTATGATCCAAAAACTGTATTTAGCTCAATCGATAAATTTGGAAGATATGCCTTTTCTAATCAACCACCAATTACAAAGTGGAATTTAGCAAGATTTGCCGAATGTTTGATCCCTCTAATTCATAAAGATGAAGATACTGCAATAAAATTAGCTACAGTTTTAATAGATAATTTCCAAAATATTTATGAAGATAAGTGGTTAAATATGATGAGAGATAAGCTTGGTCTATTTGGTGAGGATAAAAATGATAAAAAATTAATTAATGATTTATTTAATTGGATGGAAAAAAATAAAGCAGATTACACAAATACTTTTTGTAATCTAATGGATGTCAATTTAGATGAAATTTACAAAAATAATGATTTTATCAATTGGAAAAATGAATGGAAAAAAAGATCTGAGTTAAATAATTCAACTAAGGAAAAACAAACTAAACTTATGAAAAAAAATAATCCAACTGTTATTCCTAGAAATCATAAAGTAGAGGAGGCTTTAGCTGAAGCAGACAAAGGAAGTTTAGATAAAATGAAAAAATTATTAGCTATTTTAAAAAATCCTTATGACAATCAGAATAATATTGAAGAATACCAAACGCCTGCTCCATCGAGCAATGAAAAATATCAAACTTTTTGTGGAACTTAAATTATAGAACGTAGGGCTCTGGCCTGGCAGTTTTACCTAAAACTCTCTCAACTGCAAAATCACTTATATCAATTGTTTGGTATGATCCTGTTGTAATTAATTCGGTCAACGCTCTACCAATACCTGGCGCCTGCATTAATCCTCGACCTGTAAATCCAGAAGCCATGTAAACATTGTCATATTTTGGATGTTTACCAACGACTGCATTGTTATCTAATTTATTGCAATCATAGTAACCTGCCCATCCACCAGTTAATTTTAATTCTTCAAAAGCTGGTATTCTCTTGGCAAGAGCTGGCCACACTAATTCTTCAAAATCATTCCAAGCAGGCTCTAAATCTTCTGCATCAAATACAGAAATAGGTGATCCTGCTAAATATTCTCCTCCTTCTGGTCTCCAATAAACACCGGTTGTTAAGTCTCCACTTAGTGGCATCTCTTTTATATATGTAGGGCATTTAACCCTAAAAACTGTATGCTTTTGAGGAACAACAGGGACATCTTCTAACAACTCTTTTGTCCAACAACCAACTGCAGAAACAATCGTTTTAGCATTTATCTCAGAAATACTTTTTACTTCACCTTTAATAAATTCAGCTCCAAGCTCTATTGCTTTACTTTTAAGAGCGGTATGAAACATAAATGGATCAATCCATCCTTCACTTTGATTATCTGTGTAAGTTGCTGTCTCAATCCCTTCACTATTCACATAAGGGAAAACTTTTGATAATTCTGATCCTTTAATATTTTTTGTTCCTGCATCACATTCTTTATGATTTTCTAATGCTCTATATTGTTCTTCAGCATGTTCAGGGCCAAACATTAAAAGATATCCATTGGTTACCATACTAGCTGTAGGATTAGGATTTTTTTCTGTTTTTAATAATTCTGGTATTTGAAAAATAAATTCTCTTGCAAATTTTCCTAACAAAATATTTTCTTTTTGAAAAAATTGTCTTCTAAAGCCACCTAGAGACAATGGAAATGAAGCTGTTTTATAAGTAGGATCCCTTTCAATAACTTTTACTTTTCTCCCCTCTTTGGATAAAAAATAAGCTGTTGCTGCCCCAATTATTCCACCACCGATTACTACAACATCATCCATATCTAATTTAATATAATTAAGCTTGTATTCAGGATTAGTGCAAAGCTACACCAAAGTAAATATGGAATCATTAAGTAGGCACTCAACATCTTGACGCGTTTAAACCTTAAAATAAGATTAATTATCAATGCTATTAGTAAGATTAATACTAAAAGCGCTAAAACCATATTATGGAAAACAAAAAAAACTACACTCCAAGTTGTATTAAAAACTAAATGAATAAAATAAATATAAACAGTATTCATATCTCTATTTTTTGTATGCCAGTAAAGCCATATTGCAACTGTCATCAATATATACAAAGTGGTCCAAACAGGTCCGAATATCCAATCTGGTGGATTAAATATTGGTTTATTTAGTAATGAATACCATGGCTCTTTAAATGTAATGGTAGCTAAACCTCCAATCAATGAAGCAGAGAATGTAATAGCAAGAAACAATATAAATGTTAAAAATTTATTTTTAAACATGTTAGATATATACATAACAAAAAATGAGTAAAAAAACTATTTGGATTACAGGCGGTAGTACTGGTATTGGCAAAGCTTTAGCAATTAAGTTTGTAAGTAAGGGATGGAATGTTGCTGTATCTGCAAGAAGAGCTGAATTACTAAATGAGCTTTCAAATTCTTATGAAAATATTTCAAGTTTTCCTTTAGATGTAACAGATAAAGAAAAATGCAAAGAAGTATTTAATGAAATTAAAAACAAATATGAAAATATTGATATTTGTTTTTTTTCAACCGGAACATGGGATCCAAAAAAAGAAAAAGATATTGATGTAGAACAAATGGAAGATGTCTTTAAAGTAAATTTTTTTGGAACTGTAAATACCATTAAAGCAGTTGAGCAATACTTTAGAGATAAAAAAAATGGAATAATTACTATTGTTTCATCAATTGCAGGATATAGGGGGTTACCTAATTCAACTGGATATGGACCATCTAAATCTGCATTAAATAACTTAGTTGAGAGCTTGTACTTTGATTTTAAAAGATACAATGTGCGTGTTTGTTTAGTCTCTCCTGGATTTATTAAAACACCAATGACAGATAAAAATGATTTTAAAATGCCTTTTTTAAAAACTCCTGAGTATGCTGCAGATCAAATTTATGAAGGTCTAGTTAACAAAAATATATTTGAAATACATTTTCCAAAATCACTTACAATTACATTAAAACTATTGAGTTTTTTACCAAGTAAAATTTATTTTGGTTTAGTTGGAAAACTAACGAAATATCAAAAAAAATAGTTAATCTTTTACAAATACGACTGTTAACTCAGCTACTTTAAAACCAAATTTAGTCATTATTGCTCTATTAATTGCAACTCTATCATCTTGTTTAAAAATCCAATCATCGAAAGTTATTTTTAATTCTTTACCTTTAACTGGAACTAATAAAACATATTCAAATTTAAACGCTGGTCCGTAAGAATATCCTATTGCTTTACCTACAACATCCCCTGCTGTTCCTTCATAATTGTGCTCATCAATTTTATTTATTGTCCATTCTCGGTCTTGAATTTCACCATCGTCCCAATTGAATTTTTCTTTAAGAATTAATTGTTTTCCATCCCAAGTTCCATTTAGGTCTGCAGAAAATTGTCTTGTAACTTTTCCTGATCTATTTTGTAGAACACCCCAAGCCTTAACATTTCCAGATAAATATTCCTCAATAATTAATCTTGGTTTTTTGTTTTTAAAGTCTTCTGGTTTCATAGCACTATTATTTGAGCAACTTGTAATTAAGAATAATGAAATTATCAATGAAATTGACTTAATTATTTTTATATGTCGCATAAATATCTCCATTATTTTTATTTGTTTTGTATTGAAAATTGTATCAGATCAATATTTTTTGACTTAAATCCTGCTTCACAATAAGAAAGGTAAAACTCCCACATTCTTTTAAATGTTGAGTCAAAACCTTGATTTTTTATTAAATCCCATTTTTTTAAAAACTCATTTCTCCATATAGCTAATGTATTTGCATAATGGTCAGCATAAGAAATATATGAATTAATAATTAAGTCGTTGTCAGAAACATATCTATTAATACTATTTTTATTTGGTAAAAAACCACCTGGAAAAATATATTTTTGAATAAAATCCTGTTTGTTTTTGTATCTATCAAATAACCTATCATCGATGGTAATTGCTTGAATAGCAGCTTTTCCACCATCAGATAAGTTATTCTTTATAGTTTTAAAATATCCCTCTAAATAATTTTGACCAACAGCCTCGATCATCTCTATAGAAGCAATTGAATTGTATTTGCCTTTAAGATCTCTGTAATCTTTTATTTCAATATTAACTTTTTCATTTAAACCACAATTAAAAATTCTTTCTTTTGCGTATTCAAATTGTTTTTTTGATATTGTAATACAGTCTAGCTTAACATCGTATTTTTTGCCTAGATACTCAGCAAAACCTCCCCAACCACATCCTATTTCTAAAACTTTGTCACCATTATTTGGTTTAATTAGATCAATTAATTTTTGATATTTGTTATTTTGAGCATCAGAAAGATTTTTTGATTTATCATCAAAAATAGCACTGGAGTATGTAAGTGTGCCATCTAACCAAAGAGAAAAAAAATCATTGCCAAGATCGTAATGCTTGGCAATATTTTCTTTACTACGGCTTTTTGTATTTTTTATTATTTTATTTTTAACAAAATTAATTATTGGAAAATCAAGAAGGCCTGAAAATTTATGTACCACTTCTATATTTCTCGCAGTTAATTCAATTAAATTTGATAAGTTGTCAGTTTCAAATTCACCTCTCATGTAACTCTCAGCAAATCCAATACTACCACCTCTAATTAAATTATAATTAAAATCTGGTTTTTTTATTAAGATATTTGCATGTAATTTTTCATTTGAATTTCCAAACTTTAATACTTTTTCATCACATGTAGTTAATTCAAGATAACCATGGCTTATATTATTAAGAAATTTAAAAACTAATTTATCTGCTGCGTTATTTAAAAACATTAATTTTCTACTGTTAAATTATTTTTAATTTTAAATTTTTTCTTAATAAATTTTATTCCTTTAATCCACAATTTAAACGCTTCAAAATGTATCGCAGAGATAATTTTAAATGTCATTAAAGGGTGTTTTAGATAAGAATTCATTAAGTTTTTACTTGTCAATTCAGATCTTTCGCCATCTTGAGACGCGAAAAGAATTTTTCCTTCTTGATCATATTGATCTATTACAACCGATAACTTCTGCTCTGGATTTAATATCCTAAAAAAATAATTACAATCCATTTCAATAAATGGTGATACATGAAATTTTTTTGAGCAATTATTTTGAATTAATTTATTTTGACTCTCCACTTTAAAAACATAAGTATGTTGCTCATCAAATGTATTTTTAACTTCATATAAAATAGAAATTAAATTATCATTTTTATCATATACAAAAAAAATACTTAGTGGATTAAAAACATAACCTAATATTCTTGGATAACATAAAAGTTTAACTTTTATATTTTCTGTACTGATTTCATTGCTAATTAGATTTTTTTTTACCCACTCAAAAAGAGATGACCCATCACGTTCTCCATGATCTTTCTCATAAAAACTAATTAGATTAAATTTATTGAAAGAAAAAAATTTTAATTTTTTATTAAGTTCATTAAGTTCTGACAGATCAATTAATATTGAAAATACTTTATATTTAAAAAAATGTTCTTTTGGTTTGAATCTCTTATGGATTACATTTCCATTATATATACAAGAATTAAACATTAAGGTTTTTCAGCATTTCAATAGATGATTTTATTCCATCTTCATGAAATCCGTAACCAAAATAACTCCCACAAAAAAGTAAATCTTTTTGGTTTTGTATTTTAACAAGCTCTGATTGGGCATCTAATGCTTTTTGATCATAATAAGGATGTGTAAATTTTACTTTTCTCAATATTTTTTTCTCATCAATTTTGAAGTAAGGATTTAGTGTTAAGAAAATATTTTCATCACAATTTAAATTTTGTAATAAATTTAACCAGTAGGTTATTGAATTTTTCTCTAAATTCTTGTCATCTATTGATGAATTCCAAGAAGACCAAGCTTTTTTATTTTTTGGCATGGCCCGCTGATCTGTATGTATGTAAGCTATATTTTCTTTGTAGCTAAAATTCGAGAGAATATTTTTCTCATCATCAGTTGGATTTTCAATTAACTTTAAGGCTTCATCAGCATGTGTCGCCAGAACTACTTTTTCATAATCAAAAAATTCACTTTCTCCACCATAATATAAATCTAATCCTGATGATTTCCTTTTTATTTTTGTAACTTTATAATTTTTATAATGTTCACCGCTTATTTGCGAAAGTATTTTACTTACATAAGTTCTGCTTCTATTAGTTACCGTGTACCACTGTGGTCTGTTTTTTAATTTAAACAAACCATGATTTTGAAAAAATCTTAGAAAAAAACTAATTGGCATTTTGCTCGCTTCATAAGGAGGCATAGACCAAATTGCAGATACCATTGGTATTATATGATAATCAACAAATGTTTTAGATAATTTATTGGCTTTTAAATATTCGCCTAGAGTAATTTTATCATTAGATATATTTACTTGATCACTTTTTTTATAGAATTTAATTATGTCAAAAAACATTTTTAAGAACTCTAAGTTTAATAAATTTGATTTATTTGAGAAAATTCCACTCAATCCTTTTCCGCAATATTCAAAATTTGTGTTATCTACTGAAACTGAAAAAGACATATTGCTTTTTTCAATTTGAATGTCATTTTCATTAAAAAAATTAATTAAATTTGGATAAGTTTGAAAATTAAAAACAATAAAACCAATGTCTACTGAAACTTTTTTTTCATCAAGAAATAAATCTATTGTATAAGAATGTCCACCAAAATGGTCTTCTCTCTCAAAAAGATCTACCTGATGTTTTTTTGATAAATAATAAGCAGCACTTAATCCAGAAATTCCTGAGCCAACAACAGCAATTTTCATTAATTATTATGCTGCATCTTCTTTAAACTCATCCATACTTGGACAAGTACAAAAAATATTTTTATCTCCGTATACGTTATCAACTCTTGCAACAGGAGGCCAAAATTTATTTGCTTTTAAGAATTTTGCTGGATATGCAGCTTGCTCTCTAGAATATTTATGATTCCATTCATCTGAGGCTAATTCAATATCAGTATGAGGTGCATTTTTAATTGGATTATCAACTTTATCAAATTTTCCTGACTTGATCATATCTATTTCTGATTTAATGCTAATCAAAGTATCACAAAATCTATCCAGTTCAGACAAGCTTTCACTTTCAGTTGGTTCAATCATCATTGTACCTGCTACTGGCCATGACATTGTTGGTGCATGAAAACCATAATCGATCAATCTTTTAGCTATATCTTCTTCAGTAATCCCTGTTTCACTTTTTATTGAACGTATATCAATTATGCATTCATGGGCTACGTTTCCGTTTGAGCCTTTATAAAGAATTGGATAATGGTCTTTAAGTCTATGAGCTATATAATTTGCATTTAAAATTGCAACTTGCGTTGCTAATTTTAAACCTTCAGAACCCATCATTTTAATATACATCCAAGAAATTGATAAAATACTTGAACTTCCCCAAGGTGCTGCTGAAACTGCTCCTATTCCTGTTGCAGGTCCACAGTCTTTAACAACTGGATGATTAGGTAAATAAACCTGTAAATGTCTTTTACATGCAATTGGTCCCATTCCAGGTCCTCCACCGCCATGTGGAATACAGAATGTTTTGTGTAAGTTTATGTGGCAAACATCTGGACCAAAATTTCCAGGTCTTGCTATACCAACAAGCGCATTTAAATTTGCACCATCCATATAAACTTGACCACCATGTTTATGAATTAACTCACATATATCCGTAATTTTTTCCTCAAATACTCCGTGAGTAGATGGATAAGTGACCATTAATGCACCAAGATTTTCAGAATGCATTTCAGCTTTTTTCTTTAAATCTTTAAAATCAACATTTCCTTCTTTATCACAATCAACAACAACAACTTTCATTCCAACCATTTGTGCACTAGCAGGATTAGTTCCATGTGCTGAACTTGGTATTAAACATATATTCCTGTTTTCTTCGCCTCTATCTAAATGATACTTTCTAATAACCATTAATCCTGCATATTCCCCTTGAGCACCTGCATTTGGTTGAAGCGAAACACCAGAAAAACCGGTAATTGATCTAAGCCAATTTTTAAGATCAGTGAATAAATCTCTATATCCTTCCATCTGCTCAATAGGCACAAATGGATGAGGCTCTGCTAATTCTCTCCATGAGATAGGTATCATTTCTGCTGTAGCATTTAATTTCATAGTACATGAACCAAGTGCAATCATAGTTCTATTAAGAGCTATATCTTTATCTTCTAATTTTTTTAAATATCTAAGCATCTCAGTTTCTGAATGATATGAATTAAAAACAGGGTGCTCTAAATATTTTGAAGTTCTTAATAAATTTTTTGGAAGATTGGGTAAACTTACTGTTGGATCTTCTTTTTTAATTGATTCTGCTGCATTAAAAATTTTTAGTAATTGATTTACTCTATAAACATTTTTCTTTTCATCGAAAGAAACTGCTAGCATTTCAGAATTTACTTTTCTGATATTTACTTTTTGATCTAAAGCATTTTTATAGATTTGATCAGTTTTATCTTTAGTAACAATTGTAACCGTATCAAAGAAATGATCTGAATAAATTTCATATCCTGATTGTTTTAATTTATCTGCAAAGTTTTTAGCTAATTGAGAAACTCTCTCAGCAATAGTTCGGATACCATCTGGACCATGATAAATAGCATATGCTGCTGAAACAATTGCTAATAAAGCTTGGGCAGTACAAATATTACTTGTAGCCTTATCTCTTCTTATATGTTGTTCCCTAGTTTGTAATGATAATCTGTATGCTTTGTTCCCGTGTCTATCAACAGATACACCAACAATTCTTCCTGGCATAGATCTTTTGTATTCGTCTTTAGTTGCAAAGAAGGCTGCATGAGGCCCACCGTAGCCCATTGGAATTCCAAATCTTTGAGAACTTCCTACAGCAATGTCTGCTCCTAGTTCTCTTGGTGTTTTTAACTTGGCAAGTGCTAATAAATCACAAGCTAAAATTGCTTTACCATTTTTTTTATGAATTTTACTTATTGCTTCACTTGGATCTTTTATATCTCCTAGTGTTCCCGGATATTGTAATATACCACAAACTAAATCTTCTTTTAATTGATCTAATACTTTATCTTCATCACCAACAAGTACTTTTAATCCCATTGGTTCTGCTCTTGTTTGAATTACATCGATTGTCTGTGGGTGACAATTTTCTGAGACAAAAACTAAATTACTATCTTTTTTATTTAATCTATGACTTAACCCCATTGCCTCTGCAGCTGCTGTTCCTTCATCTAATAAAGATGCATTTGCAATATCCATTCCTGTGAAATCAACTATCATTTGTTGGAAATTAAGTAACATCTCTAATCTTCCTTGAGCCACCTCGGGCTGATAAGGTGTATAAGAAGTGTACCAACCTGGATTTTCTAAAATATTTCTTAGAATTACGTATGGTGTATAAGTGCCGTAGTAACCCATTCCTATGAAGTTAGAGTAAATTTGATTTTTTTTTGAAATTGCTTTTAATTTTCTTAATGCTTCATATTCTGAATTTGACTCACCAATATTTAATTCGTCTTTCAATTGGATTTTTTCTGGAACTGTACTTTTGATTAAATCATCTAGTGATTTGTAATTAAGTTCCTTAAGCATTTTATTTTGATCTTCATCTGAAGGTCCGATGTGTCTTTTTAAAAAATCTTTTTGAGAATTATGTAACATTAGCTAGCACTCTCCTTTGCAAATTTATCGTATTCTTCTTTGTTCATTAAGCTATCCATTTCAGATTGATCTTTCATTTTAAGTTTAAAAAACCATGCTGAGCCCTCTGGATCTTCATTAATTTTAGAAGGATCATCTACAATAGCTTGATTAGTATCTACTACTTCGCCACTAACTGGAGTATAAACATCACTAGCAGCTTTCGTGGACTCTACTACTCCTGCTGTACCATCTTTTTCAACATTAGATCCTTTTTCAGGAAGTTCTGCAAAAACTATGTCACCAAGCATTTCTGTTGCATGTTTTGTAATTCCTATTGTGGCTACATCTCCCTCTAAAGTAATCCACTCATGTTCTTTAGAAAATTTTACTTCACTCATTAATTTACTCCTTTCACATAATTTTTTTTATAAAATGGTAATGCACAAACATTTGCTGGATGTTTTTTCCCTCTTACCTCAAGCAAAATTTTAGTATCAACTTTCGAAAACTCTTTATCAACATAACCCATCGCTATAGGACCGTTTACACTTGGTCCAAACGTTCCACTAGTTATCTCACCAATTTGTTTATCTGTATCATTAAATATTTTTGTTTTTTCTCTTGCAATCAGCCTACCCTCAGGCTTAATCCCTACTCTTATTTGGCTTGCTCCATCTTGTATTTGGTTCATAATTTTTTTCGATCCAATAAAACCTCCATTTGATAATCTAGATTTTGAGATTGCCCATCTAAGGTTTGCCTCAACTGGTGTTTTATTAATATCTAGTTCGTGACCATATAAACATAATCCAGCTTCTAATCTCAAGGTATCTCTTGCCCCAAGTCCTATAAGTTGTGCTCCCTTTTGTATTAAATTTTCAACAAATTTTTCAACTTTATCGTTAGAAATTGAAATTTCAAATCCATCCTCCCCTGTATAACCTGATCTTGTGACAAATAATTTTTGACTATCAGAATCGAACCAATTTCCTGTCATAAAATTTAATTGATCAACCCCATTTATAACTGAGTTTAAAATTTCAACAGACTTAGGCCCTTGAATTGCTATCAAAGATCTATTGTTGTCTAAATTCATTTTAAATTTTGAACCTAGTAAATTAGATAAAATTTCAAAATCTTTATCTTTGCAAGCAGCATTTAAGATAATTAAATACCCCTCCTCTATTTTAGTAATAATTAAATCATCATAAATTCCAGCATCTTCATTCATTAAAAAACTATACTTAGAGCAGTTTTGTTTTAGATTTTTTAAATCTAATGGAAAAATCTTTTCTAATTCTTCTGTTAAACTTTCATCACCATATATAAATAATTGACCCATATGAGATACATCAAATATTCCAGAATTCGATCTTGTGAATTTATGTTCTTCAATAATACCTTTGCTATACTGAATGGGCATTTCGTATCCCGCAAATTCAACAAATTTAGCGTTGTTACTTTGATGAAGTTTATTTAGCGATGTTTTTTTTATTTCCATATTAACTCTACTGTGCCCCCTCTGTCTTGTTGCCTGAGAGATTTGCTCCTTCGGCGAGAATAATTCTCTTTCCAGAGTTAATATGTACGGTCCTTTTGCCTGAGAGTTTCCGGGGTGGTTGCTCCTTCGGCGCTACAAAAGTAGTCTCTCCCGTATATAAATTTATAGCACATTTAAAATGTTTATGTGAAATTTATTTAGCTACATTTTTGACAAGTAATGGAGACAAAAACTGTATAACCACCGCTGTTATAACTACCGCTCCACCAAAAAGCACTGTAAGTGGCGGGTTTTCGTTTGCAAACATCCATGCCCACAAAGGTCCTAGGACAGCTTCAGTTAACATAATTATTCCAACAAATGCTGAAGGAGTTGATCTTGCTCCAATTGTTATAAGTATAAAACCAAGTCCAACTTGAAAAAATCCTGCAATAAAACCTAAAAAAATATCGTTTGTTGAAACAATAATACTTGGTGACATAAACAAACCTATTAATGTTGCAAAAATTCCAGCAACGAGTTGTAAAGGTATCATATCAACTTTAGGATATTTTCTAACAATTAAAATTAAGATCGCAAATGATATTGGCATAATGAATGCAACTAAGTTTCCTGTCATTTGACCTGGTGTTAGTGAAGTTCCCAACATTAAAATTATTCCAACTACTGCTGTAACAATGCAAGTTAATGTAATTTTTGAGATTTTTTCTTTTAGAAATACATAGCCAAAAATTGCTAAAAACAAAGCTTGAGTTTGAATTATAAAGTTTGCATTGGCTACTGTTGTTTCGTACATAGCAAATACATAGCTAGCAAATCCAATGGATAAAACTATACCTCCAAATAAACCTGGAATCCCAGATTTATAAAGAGCACTGAAAATTTTTCCTTTGTAAGTGAATATTAAAAAAATTTTAATTACTCCAATAAAGAAAAGTGATCTCCAAAATAATATTTGCCAAAGTGTAGATCCTTCAAAAGATTTTACTATTAAGCCACCAAAACTTAGCGCACATGCTCCTAAAAAAACTAAAAGAGGGCCTGGTATTTTTGATAAAAAATTCATTAAATTTGAGAAAGAAAATTTTGAGTTTCCATTTCATATAACTTAAATAGAGTCTCTGCATCCGATAAATTAATCTCTTTAAATTTTATTTTTGATCCTGGTGCCATTTGTACCAATCGATCATAATCAGCACTTGCAACTGCACCAATTTTTGGATAGCCACCAACAGTTCCATGATCTGAGAGCATTATTATTGGATTGCCGTCAGCAGGTACCTGAATAACACCTTTGATTAATCCCTCTGATTTAATATTGGTATTAACGATATTCTCTATTTTAGGACCCTCAAGCCTCATACCCATTCTGTCTGAAAGTTTTGACACAATAAATTCTTTCTCATAAAATATTTTTTTACCTTCTTCAGAAAAGTAATCAAAATTGGTACCTTTGATCACCCTTATGTTTTCTATTTTAGTATTGATGTAATTAGTTTTTTTAATATCCTTAATTGAATTTATTTTTTTAAGATTAATTCTTTGCCCTAAATCTAATTTTTTTCCATCATTGGATCCAATATTTGCTTTCGTATTTATAGAACAACTATTCCATTGAAATTTTAAATCGAGTTCTCCACCTAATGCTAAATATCCATAAACTGATTTATTTGTAGAAACAATATTTATCTCATCTCCATTTTCAATTTGATAGCTTTGATAGCAATTACCCTCAATTTCAGTATCTTTTTTTTTAATTGAAAAAATTACATCTCCGGTAACTGCAAAATTAATTCTTTCTCCTGAATACTTTAAATGTGGACCTTGATATGCAAACTCTATAACTGCTGAGTCTAATTTATTATTAACAAGTTTATTAGCTATAAGATAATTCCTATTGTCCATAGCACCACTAAATGGAATGCCAATATGATATAGATGATCTCTGCCTTTGTCTTGAAAGGTAGTATTAATTCCAGGTCTGATTATATCGAAATAATTATTACTCATTAAAATTTTTATACTGATCTAGAGTAATTTCTTTAAAAATTACTGTATCTCCTGGGTTAATTAGATTTGGTTTATCTTCTTTTGAACTATCAAAGACATTCAAAGGAGTATTTCCTAGAATATTCCATCCACCTGGACTTTCAAATGTATAAATATTTGCGAATTGCTCAGTTAATGCAACAGACCCCTTGGGTACTTTAACCCTAGGAGTTTCTAAACGTTGAGCTCGCATATTTTCATCTAAGTCACCAAGAAAAGGCATGCCAGCAATAAAACCTGTCATGTAGCAGAAATATTCCTTATTTAAAAAATTCTCTAAAATTTTTTCTCTACTTAATTTTAATATTTCTACCAATCTTTTAATATCCAAGGAGAAATTTTCGTGACAACAAACTGGTATTTCCAATTTTTTGGAGTTTGTTTTTTCTGAGTCATCAATATTAATATTTTCGATAAATTTTTTAACTTCTTTAAAATTTGTTTTTTTTAGATCATAAGAGATAATTAATTTATTATATGAAGGTGTTAAATTATTGATCCCTTCGAATTTTTTTTCTTTAATGGTTTTAAAATATTTTATAACTTTTGAGTTAATTGATTTTTTTACTTCGTTTCCAAAATCACAGTACAAAGCTGCATCACCAAGATTTGATATATTTTTTATCATTACATGTTATACTTAACATTACAGACTATGGAAATTAATATAAATTGCGATTTAGGAGAAAAATCAAAACATCATTCAAATAAGTATGATCCAGATTTACTAGAAATAGTTAATTCTGCCAATGTCGCATGTGGCTATCATGCGGGTGATGAAGAATCTATGAAACAAGTGGTTCAAATTTCAAAAAAAAATGGTGTTAGTATTGGAGCACACCCTTCATTTAATGACCCTGAAAATTTTGGAAGACAAAGAATGTATCTTCCACCTAATGAGGTCAGGCAATTGATTATTAATCAATATGAAATTCTTCAAAAAATTGCTCAAGATCACGGAGAGAATGTTACTCATATAAAACCACATGGTGCTTTAAACAACATGGCTTGTGAGGATATAGATTTAGCTAGCACTTTAGCAAAAGTCATAAAAGAGATTAGTAAAGATTTAATTTATCTAGTTCCAACTGGATCTAAAATGGAAGAAGCGGCCAAAAAACTAAACATGCGTATAGCTTGTGAGATTTTCGCAGATAGAAATTATGAGGACGATGGCAACTTGGTTTCTAGAAAAAAATCACATGCTCTAATTACGGATCCAGACGAAGCCAAAAAACACGTATTAAATATGGTTAAAAATCAGTCACTTAATTGTCACAGTGGAAAGCAGATACCTTGTGAAATAGACTCGGTATGCATACATGGGGATAACGAAAGTTCGTTGTCTACGGCAATATCAATTAGAGAAAACCTGATAGAGAACGGATTAAAACTAAAACCTTTAAATAAAATGGAGAAATTTATAAATGATTAAAAAAATATTTGTATTTTTGATCTTAACGTTATTTACAACAAACTCTTTTTCTGCAGGATCAGACTCTACCTCTAAAAAAGTAAAATCTAATTATGATAAGGCAGTACAATCAATAAAGTTTGCAAAAAAATATGAAGCAAAAGGAAAACTTGAAAAGGCAAAAAAAAGATATGCTAAGGCTCAAAAACTACTTTTGAAGTCTAATTCAGAAAAACCTAATAAAGCTGATACTTTAAATTATTTAGGTTTCACTACTCGAAAACTTGGTGATTATGAAAATGGCGAAAAATATTATCTACAAGGTCTAGCAATTGAACCTAATCATATAGGTATAAATGAATATTTGGGTGAATTATATGTTGCAACCAACAGACTAGATTTAGCTAAAGAAAGATTAAAAATATTAGAAAACTGTAACTGTAAAGAATATAAAGAATTGAAACAAATTATTGATGGTACAAAAAAATCAAAATATTAATTAATATTTTGAACCATTTGTTGTGGCATCCATAAAGCTATCTCTGGAAAGATAACTACAAGAATTACTGCAAGGATCATTAACAGAAATAATGGGAATGCACTCCTTGCAATAAATCCCATGTCTTTGTTAGCCATTCCTTGCAATACAAATAAATTAAATCCTACAGGTGGTGTGATTTGAGCCATTTCAACTACAATAACTAAAAATATTCCAAACCAAATCATATCAAAACCAGCTTGTCTTATCATTGGCTCAATGATTGCCATTGTTAGTACTACTGCTGAAATTCCGTCAAGAAACATTCCAAGAATTATATAAAAAATCATTAATACAAAAATTAATACATAAGGTGATAACTCCATATTTTGTATCCAGATAGCTAGATTTCTTGGAAGACCAGTAAACCCCATGGCTAATGATAAAAATGTAGAGCCAGCTAAAATAAAAGCAATCATGCAAGATGTTTTGGTTGCTCCTAACAAGGATTGTTTAAATGTTTCAATAGTTAAACTCTTTTGAAAGTAAGATAAAATTAAAGCCCCTACTACTCCTAAAGAAGCAGCCTCTGTTGCTGTTGCAACTCCTGTGTATATTGATCCAATCACAGCTGATATTAAAATAATTACTGGTAATAATTGTTTAGATTTTTTTATTTTTTCTAAAAAGGAGAAATTCTCTACATACTTTGGCATGCTTTTTTTATTTATTAAAGACCAGATGATCACGTAGGACATAAATATAAGTGCAATCATTATCCCTGGAATAATTCCTGCAATAAACAGCTTTGCAATAGACTCTTGAACTGTTACTCCATAAATAATTAGTATTATTGAAGGAGGTATAAGAAGTCCTAAAGTTCCTGAGCCAGCTAGGCTGCCTAACAAAATTTTTTCTGGATATTTTCTTTTTCTTAGTTCTGGAATAGACATCTTGCCTACTGTTGCAACAGTTGCTGCTGAAGAGCCTGAAATTGCAGCAAAAAGTGCACAACCAACAACATTTACATGAATTAATCCACCAGGTAATTTTTGCATCCATGGTGATAGTCCAGCAAATAAATTTTCAGATAATTTAGTCCTAAATAATATTTCGCCCATCCAAACAAACAATGGTAAAGCTGTTAATGTCCATGATGATGAGGTTCCCCATATTGTAGTTGCCATGGCATCCCCAACTGGTCTTGAAGTAAATAATATCATTCCAATTGTTGAAACTCCAATCATGCTTATAGCTACCCAGATGCCAGATCCAAGAAAGAACAAAAGTACACTTATAAAAAATATTATGAGAAATATTTCAGTCATTCTTACTTAAAATTTTTAAAATAAATTTATGCAAAACAGCTATAAAAAAAATTAAAGATCCAATGGCAACGCTAGTTTGAGGAATCCATATTAAGATCTCGTCTGCACCTTCGCTTCTCTCTTGAAAATCATAAGAGATTAATAACATTTTCCATAAGTAAAAAGACAAATATCCTGAAAAAATTGTTGCTACGATCAAACACCATATTTCTAAAAATCTTTTATAAGATGAAGAGGTTTTTTCTAAAAAAAGAGTAATTCGAATATGTCCACCTTCAACGAAAGTAAAGGCTAAAGCGTAAAAGGAAGCTGCAGCCATGCAGTAACCTGAGTACTCAGCTAAACCTCTTATGTAAAAACCAAAAATTCTTGAACAAATTCCAATTAAAATAAAAACTGCAACAAGTATTAAAAAAAAAGCAGCTAAATATCCTGAAAATTTATAGAGCTTATTTAGATTATTATTTATTGATTGAAACATTTAATAAAAAGGCCAACTTACTACAAGTTGGCCTTTTTTTTAAGACTATTTATTTGTAAGCAGATAAAACTGCAGCACCTCTGTCTCCAGCTTTTGCTTTCCATTCCTCAGACATTGTTGCTCCAACTTTTTCAAAATGTTTTTTCAAAGCTGAATTAACTTCGCCTACTTCCATTCCAGCATCTGCTAAAGCTTTCTTGTCTCCAGTATTACCTTGTTTAGATAATTCCCAACCTTTTTCTTCAGCAATTGCTGCTTGGTTCATAACTAAATCTTGAGTTGCTTTATCAAGTTTATTCCAAGCTGCTTTATTAGCGATAATCATATTTTTTGGAAACCATGCTGCTATATCATAAAAATATTTAACACCATTTTCCCAAATCTTACTATTTTTACCAGTTGTGGGAGAAGTAATCATACTTTCCACTGCACCTGTAGAAAATGCTTGGCTAATTTCAGCTGCCTCAATTTTAGTTGGTGCCATTCCAGTTAATTCCGCAATTCTAATTGTTGCAGAGTTATATGCTCTAAATTTTAATCCATTTAGATCACCAACTTTTTTAATTTGTTTTTTACTGTAAAGTCCTTGAGCAGGCCATGGCACTGCATAGAGAAATACCAATCCTTTTTCATCAAGACTTTTAACAATATATGGTTTAGAAGCTTCATATAATTTCATAGCATCGTCATAAGTAGTTGCTAAGAAAGGTAATGAGTCAATTTCATATAAAGGATCTTCTTTTCCAAGAGCTGACATAAATCTTTCACCGATAGGTGCTTGACCTGTTCTTACAGCTCTGAAAATTTCACCGCCTTTAAATAATGAGCCACCTGGGTGTGTAACAATTGTAAGTTTTCCACCACTTTTTTCAGTTACATTCTTTGCAAATTCTGTTGCATTAGCAGAATGAAAGTTTCCAGCACCATAAGCCAGTGCCATATCCCATTTTTCAGCCAAAGAAACATTTGCAAATAATAATACTGAAGTAATTATAGATACAAATAATTTGAATAATTTCATCTATCCTCCTTTTTAAAAGGCATATTTAATTATTTCCTAAAGGCTAAATCAATAAAAATTTAACTTCGGTCTGATTGAAAATTTTACCGATTGTACTATTATATCTTCATTTTGATCGAAGAACTCATAATTCTAACCAATATAATTTTTATTACAATTATATTAACAGCAGATAATGCTGTGATCGTTGGATCTATTGCTTCAAATTTTGTTCCAAAAAATAGGAAACAAATAATTCTTTGGGGCGTAATTGGAGCATTTGTTTTTAAAATATTTTTTGCAGTCTTTGCAACGTTTTTATTTGAATTCTATTTTATAAAAATTTTAGGTGGTTTATTATTAATTTGGATAGTAAACGATTTAAGAAAAGATTTATTGGATATTAAAAAAGTAAAGCCTACTAATAAAAAGGGGAAAGAACCTTCGTACATTAGTAGTATTGGAAAAGTTTTATTTGCAGATATCATGATCAGTTTTGATAATGTTATAGGTGTAGTTGCAGCAGCAAAAGGCTATTTTGGATTTATGATATTTGGACTAATGTTGTCAGTTGTACTGACTGGTGCTTTGGCAACATATATGGCCAATTATATACAAAGACATATTTGGATAGCTTATATTGGTTTGATATTTATTTTAATTGTTGGTCTGCAATTAGTAATTGGTGGGTTAGTTGATCTTGAAATTTTAAATATTAATGAAGAATTTAAAAAATACTTTTAATTAATAAGAGTTTTTTTTATTTGGAAATTTAATTTTTCTAACTTCTTTTGAATAATTTGAAACAGCTTTAGAAATTTCGTTCCTGATATTGGTGTATTTTTTTACAAACCTATAATTCATTTGATTTAATCCAATTAAATCGTCAAAAACTAATATTTGACCATCACAATATTTTGAAGCACCAATTCCAATTGTTGGTACTTTAATGTTGTGGGTTACAAGCTTTGCTAAAGAAGTTTCAACACATTCTAAAACAATAGAAAACACTCCAGCTTTTTCTAATAATAATGCATCTTTTAAAATTCTATCTCTCTCAATTTTTTTTTTGCCTTTAAATTTAAAAGTTTTATCTGACTGAGGAAGCAACCCTAAATGCCCCATAACTGGAATTTTATTTTTAACTAAAGTTTTAATTATTTCATAAATTTTTTTTCCACCCTCTAATTTGACAGCACCACACTTAGTTTTTGAAATTATTTTTTTTGCATTTTTTAAAGCTTCTTTTGAATTTCGATAAGTGTTATACGGCATGTCAACAACCATTAAGGCTTTTTTAATTCCCATTCTTACACTTTTAGAATGTTCAATCATCATTTCTAAAGATACTTGTCTCGTAGATTTATAGTTGTATAAAACAGAGGCAAGAGAGTCTCCAACAAGAATGATATCACAATAATTATCTAAAATAGATGCTACGTTTTTTGAGTAAGCAGTTAAACTTACAATCTTTTGTTTATTTTTTTTTTTAATTAAATCTGAAATTTTTTTTTTCATCGACCTACCAAGAGCCGGTATTTTCCATTGAAGCCCAAGGTTCTTTAGGTTCTAGATTTCCTTCTTGAAGTATTTCAATTGAGATTTTGTCTGGCGATCTAACAAAAGCCATATGACCATCTCTTGGAGGTCTATTAATAGTGTATCCCATATCCATTAATCTTTTGCATGTTTCATAAATATTATCTACTCTATAAGCAAGATGACCAAAATTTCTTGAACTTTCACCAAATTCATCACCATCCCAATTATAAGTTAATTCTATTTCTGCTTTTTCATCATTAGGTGCAGCAAGAAAAATTAGAGTAAATCTACCTTTATCGTTCTCCATTCTTCTTGTTTCTTTTAAACCGAGTCCATCACAAAAAAATCTTAAAGACTCATCCACGTCTTTAATTCTAATCATTGTATGTAAATATTTCATAATCTTAATTTATAATTAAAAACTACTCTAATTCAATAGTACTAGGTGGCTTTGAGGTAACGTCATACACAACTCTATTTATACCTCTAATACTGTTTACTATTTTATTTGATATAGTTTGCATAAAAGACTTTTTAAATTCATAATAATCTGCTGTCATTCCATCCTCTGATGTAATTGCTCTTAACAAACATAAATACTCATAAGTACGATTATCTCCCATTACCCCAACAGTTTTAACTGGCAACAATGCTGCGTAGGCTTGCCAAATATCATGATAAAGACCATGATTTCTTAAAGATTGAATAAAATAATAATCAGCCTCTTTTAAAATTTTAATTTTTTCTTTTGTTACTATACCTGGCATTCGAATTGCTAATCCTGGTCCAGGAAACGGATGTCTAGAAATGATTTCCTTATTTAAATTTAGCTCTAATCCTAATTTTCTCACCTCATCTTTGAATAAAAATTTTAGCGGTTCTACTAATTTTAAATTCATTTTTTTTGGTAACCCTCCAACATTGTGATGAGATTTTATTTTAGAGGTTTGACTTCCAGTAACCGATTTACTCTCAATTAAATCTGGATAAAGAGTACCTTGAGCTAAAAATTTAACATTTTTGATTTTCTTAGCATATCGCTCAAAAATTTTAATGAATAAATTACCAATTATTTTTCTTTTTTTCTCAGGATCAGAAACATTTTTTAATTTTTTTAAAAATTCGTTTTCGGCATTTACATAAATCAAATTCATTTTTAAGCGCTTCTTAAATGTCTGAACTACTTGCACTTCCTCATTTTTCCTTAAAAGACCTGTGTTTACAAAAATACAATAAAGTTTCTTACCAATAGCTTTATTTAGTAATTGAGCAACTACACTACTATCCACACCTCCCGATAATGCACAAATAACTTTATTATTTCCAACTTGTTTCTGAATGTCTTTAATAAGCTGATTTTTTTGATCCTTAGAGGACCAATTTCTTTTAATTTTACAAATTAAAAAAATAAAATTACTTATTAATTTCTTTCCATTCTCTGTATGAGTTACTTCAGGATGAAATTGTACTCCATAATATTTTTTCTTTTTATTTTCAACGATTGCAAATTTTGAATTAGTGCTTGAAGCAACAACTTTAAAATTCTTAGGAAGTTTTGAAACTTGATCAGCATGGCTCATCCAAACTTGTTTGGATTTTTTATTTCCAAAAAAATTAGTTATTAAAAGACTTTTATTTTTTTTATAAACATTAGCTAGACCAAATTCTCTATGCTTTGATTGTTTTACTCTTCCACCATTAAGTTTTGATAAAATTTGATGTCCAAAACATATTCCAAGAATTGGGATATCAAGTTGTAAAATTTTTTTATCAAATGAATACTTATTTATTTGATAAACATTTAATGGACCGCCAGATAATACTATTCCTTTAATACTGCTATTTATGTATTTTAGTTTTATTTTTTTGTGACTAACTATTTCTGAAAAAACACCTAATTCTCTTACTCTTCTTGCAATTAATTGGGTAAATTGAGAACCAAAATCTATTATTAATATTTTATTAAGATTTTGATCAAGACTCATTATTTTTAGGTTCTATATTTTTTAATGACTCTTTAATATTTTTGTTTTCATCACATAAATTTTTACAAACTTTCACAAACCTATCTGATAGATCTTTTACTTTTTCATAATTAGATTTTTCTAAAGCAATTTTCATTAACATTAATAAAGCTTCCTCGTTGTCAGGCTCAATTAAAAGTGTTGTTTCTAAATTGTATTCTTCTTTTCTTTGATTTTCTTCGTGATTGTAAATTTTAGCTAAATATAAATATGAATTTGCGTCTTTTGGATTAAAAACTATATTTCTCTCAAATAAAAAACGAGCATCTTCATATTTTTCTTTTTTAAACAATTTTAAAGCTTCATTAAAAAAATTTTCTTTACTAAAAGACACGCTGTTAAAAGAAGCTGTTAAAAGTATTAATCCTATTAATTTGAAAAACTTATTCATCAATATTTGCTATCGTTTTTTACCACATCTACATTATGAACCATACTTTCATAAAATCCAGCTTTTGTAATTTTCACAAATTGTGGTTTATTTCTCAATTTAATGATAGTTTTTGATCCAAGATAACCCATGGAAGACTTCAATCCACCAATTAATTTATAAATAATACTCCCCACGTCTCCTTTATATTTTACAAAGCCTTCAACGCCTTCAGGTACATATTTTGAGGAATCTTTTTGTTTTTTTTGAAAATATCTATCAGCTGATCCTTTATTCATAGCTCCAACAGAACCCATCCCTCTAAAACTTTTGAAAAGTTGTCCATTTTTTCTAATTAATTTTCCTGGAGTTTCACTTGTGCCCGCAAATAGCGAGCCAATCATTACAGCATCGGCTCCCGCGGCAAATGCTTTTGCTAAATCACCAGAATATTTTATTCCACCATCTGAAATTATTTTAACATTTTTATTCTTTAAACCATTTCTTATAGCTAAAATTGCACTTAATTGAGGAACCCCTATTCCAGCAACTAATCTTGTTGTACAAATAGAGCCTGGCCCTATACCAATTTTAATTAAATCCACGCCTAAATTTATAAGGAATTTTGCAGCTTCTGGTGTTGCAATATTCCCAGCACATAAAGCAATTTTATTATTCTTTATTTTTTTTATATATTTGATTATTTCAGCAACCTTCTTTGTATGGCCGTGTGCTGTGTCTACTACAATTAAATCTATACCTTCTTTAATTATTTCTTTAGCTCTAATAAATTCATTTGATGATGCACCTACAGCTGCTCCAACTATTAGTTTTTGTTTTTTAACCTTTTTTATCTCTGATAATTGTTTTTTAATATCAAGGTTTCTATGAATTACACCAATACCACCAGCTTTAGCTATAGCTATTGCCATTCTGCTCTCTGTGACAGTATCCATCGCAGATGATAAAAGTGGAATTTTAAGTTTTAAATGGTTAGTTAAAGATACACTAGTGTCTGTATCAGAAGGTAATATTTCTGAGTACTTTGGAGCTAATGTAACATCATCAAAGGTAAGTGCTTCTTTTATAGGAACCATAATCTTTTATATATGATTCCTTTTTATTTTAAAGTGTCTATCTAACTTTTCTACAAATTATAAAACTTTCCTTAGAGTCTTTCCTGCTTGATTTTGGTTTAAATACCTTAACTTCTTTAAAATATTTTTTTCCTTCTGCGACGATTTCGTTAAAAGTACCACCCATGAAAATTTTTGAAATAAAATAACCATTATCTTTCATAAGATCTTTTGCAAATTTCATAGCTTCTATGCATAATTCTCCGGTTTGTATTGAGTCAATATTTTTAATACCAGTTGTGTCAACGGCCATATCAGACATTACAACATCAACTTTTTCATTTAGATTTTTTTTAATCTCATCTTGTGTTTTAACGTCAGTGAAATCTCCCTGGATTTGTATGCTTTTACCTATTGGTTCCATTTTTTTTAAGTCAATAGAAATCAATTTTCCACTTTTTGCTGCTTTAAAAGCATATTGAGACCAACTCCCTGGTGCTGCACCAATGTCAATTATAGACAATCCACCCTTAAAAACTTTAAATTTTTCATCAATTTCTATCAATTTATAAGCAGATCTAGCTCTATATCCATCAACCTTTGATTGTCTAACATAGATATCTCTTCTCTGTTTATTTACCCAGTTTTTTGAAATTTTATTTTTTTTCATAAGGTATTAAATTAAATTTAATACATCTTGTTCGGTAATCTTTGAAATATCCTTCGAATTATAAAGTATTTTACTATCTAAAATATTAATATTATTTTTTTTAGGAGCAAATTTTTTTGAGTTAGTAGGCCCAAATAGAATGATCATAGGAATATCAGCTAAACCCATCATATGCATTACACCATTGTCTATAGTTATTGCTTTTTCTAATTTTGAAGACAAAGCGGTTACTAATGGTGGGCCTGATAAATGCGAGTCAAGTTCGGGAAAAATTACATCTTCAACCTCCATTTTAATTTTATTTATTAATTGAGAGTATTGTTTTTCAACAAAAAAGACTGGTTTTTTATTTAATTCTTTTAATTTTTTAGCCACACTAATAAATTTATTAATTGACCATGTTTTTTTTCTATATTCATTTCCCTGAGTAACAGAAAATCCAACATAATTATTTTTTGGAAGAAGTCTATTTGCTTCATCGAAAAATTTTCTTTCTATTGAGTTAGTATTATATTTAATTAAAGGAATTTCAGTATCTAATAATTTTTCTAAATTTGATAAAATATTTAAATTGTTAAATTTTGTTGAAATAAAATTTTTACTTTTCGAAGAAAACTTAAAATTAAATGTGGATGAATAAAATTGTTTTGTTGGAATTTGTTTTAAAATTAAAGTATTTCTTAATTTTGATTGTAAATCAATAATCAAATCAAAATTATCTATTGAATTTTTATTTAATATTTTTTTTTTTGAACAAAATAAATGCCATAGTCTAAATCCAAAATAAATTATATCTGTCTTGAATTCATTTAAAGGAATATTATAATCTTTAAGTGAATTATTAAAATGATTTTTATGAGAGGATAAATAAAAAATATTATAAATTCCAAATTTATTTTTTAAACTATTAATAATATCAAATAATTGAATGCTGTCACCTAATCCACCTCCTGAATTATAAATTAGAATTTTCATCAATATAGATTATATATAATTCTTATTTTTAATTTTTTTTATTAAATCTTAGCTTCATCTCTATAATTTCATCTTCAGTTGTTTCAATTTTGGAAATAAAATTTTTATTACTTCTAATTTTGTCATTATGTTTTCCAGCAAAATGAACAATACCGATTTCATGATTTGGTAAATATGGTTCAACTAAAGTATTTTTATCTTTATGAAATTTTAAAATTTCAATAAATGTCCAATTACAATAAGCTGGCAATATTTCAACTGGTAGACCGTCACAATAAATAGTGACATTCATTGCTATCTGTTCTGATCCCCATATTTTTCCAGATGAAAGTGATTTTTTTAAATTCTTTTGCCAAATTTTCCAATGAGGTGCTTCTTTTTGTAAAGCAAATACGCCAATATTAAGATGAGGTTTTAAGGCGACTTCTCGAGCAATTTTCTCAGAAAAACCGGATGACTTTGCATGTTTATAATTTTGAGATTTAATCCTGGCAAAACTTCCTAAAAACCATTCGGCTCTTAAAACTCTACCATAAGCCCTATCTGCTGAAGTTGCAATTGACAGCTTTCCTTTACTACATCCCTCAAAGTAAAGTTCTATTGCTTTCCAAGAATTAACCCACGCATCAGCATCTATCCATAAATATTTTTTATAATTAGGAAAGTATTTAGGTAAAAAAGCTCTAGAAACTTGACTTTTAAGCCATTCCTTTCCTTGAACCTTAAATTCAGGTACTTCAATATCCCAGTCAGCTGATTTTATTTCGTCTACTTTATTTGAGAGCTGTTTTTTCTGATCATCAGTTAAACCTGCATCTAGTATACAAATAGCAATATTTTCACTCTGTTTAAAATACTTTATAGAGTCAATCAATTCATCTAATAATTCATAATATTTTGAGTCTGCTAGTGATATAATTACATTTTCTTTCATTAAAGAATATCTTCAAGATCATCTTCGTCATCTTTTAAGTTTTGATCCTCATATTGTTTTTTCAATTTTTGATAATGAAAAAAACTTATTGGAAGCATAAACAAATATATAATCACAGTAATAAATAATACTTTAAATGGATAAATTAGTAACAAGCCAAAAAATAAAACAATTCCAAATAACAAAAAAATAGTTGCTTTTCTTTGAATTACTATTTTTTTAAATGAATAACTTGGAAATTTACTTATAAGTAATAATGATGTAGTAATAAAAAAAATTGGAACAAGAATACTGTAATTTATTTGAAAATATTCGAAACTAGACATACTTAAAATTAAAGGAGTTAAAACTAGAATTCCACCTGCAGGAGATGGAACACCTTCAAAAAAATTGTCCTTCCATGATGGTGTTTGGCTAGTATTGACATTAAATCTAGCTAATCTTAATGCTACACAAATTACATAAATAAGGCATAATAACCATCCAAATCTGCCCAATGTATTTAATTTCCAAAAATACATAATAAATGCTGGAGCTACACCAAAACTAATCATATCTGTCAATGAATCGAGTTCTTTTCCAACTTTTGATGTTGCATTAATTAATCTTGCAATTCTTCCATCTAGCCCATCTATAAGTGCAGCAAATATAATTGCTATTATTGCAAATTCAAATTTCCCATCCAAAGCAAATCTGATTGATGATAAACCTATACAAACCCCAATAAGAGTTAGCATGTTAGGTAAAATCACTCTTGCATTAGTTTTTTTATCCGTAACAATTTTTAAATTGTTTTTTGGTTGTTCCATAATTAATTTTTAGCCAGTAATGTTTCTCCTGAAATTGCTGTTTGACCAACTTTAACTAGTGGTTCATAATTTTCATAATAAACGTCTGCTCTACTACCAAATCTAATCATCCCAATTCTATCACCTTGATTTAATTCCTGATTTTTATTTGTTTCGCAAACAATTCTTCTCGCAACTAAACCTGCAATTTGAACAACTACGATATCGTTACCATGCTTATCTTTTATTTTATAATAATTTCTCTCATTGTCTTCACTTGCTTTATCTAAAGATGCATTCAAAAATTTACCTGGTTTATATAAAATATCCTCAATAATACCTGAACACGGTGTTCTATTCACATGGCAGTCAAAGACATTCATAAAAATACTTATTTTTTTAAATTTTTTATTTTCTAATCCAAGTTCTTTTGGACCATCTACCTCTTCAACTTTAATCACTTCTCCATCTGCAGGGCTAACTAAATAACTATCATCTCCAATGATTGTTCTTTCTGGATCTCTAAAAAAATAATAAACCCAGATAGTTAGTAATATTCCAATTAATCCTAAAAAATTATTAATAATTAGAAAAATAATAGTTATGAATACAGCTATTACTATAAACTTGTATCCTTCAGTGTGAATTTTTGGAAATATCTTACTAAACATATTCTTCTATTTGCTAATTTTCGATTAATATGTATATAAAATGGTCAAATTCAATTATTAAGATAATTTTTATTTAATGAGCAAAATCAAGGTAAATAACCCAGTAGTAGAGCTGGATGGCGATGAAATGACTCGAATTATATGGGAGTTTATCAAAAATAAATTAATTCTCCCATATTTAGATCTAGGTATTGAATATTATGATTTAGGAATGAAAAGTAGAGATAATACTGATGATCAGATAACAATAGATTCTGCAAATGCAATCAAAAAAATTGGGGTTGGAATAAAGTGTGCAACAATTACCCCTGATGAATCAAGAGTAGAAGAATTTGATTTAAAAAAAATGTGGAGATCTCCTAACGGAACAATAAGAAACATAATTGGAGGAACGGTATTTAGAGAGCCAATTATTTGTAAAAATATTCCTAAACTTGTGCCCTCTTGGACAGATCCTGTAGTTATTGGAAGACATGCATTTGGTGATCAATATAGAGCAACAGATTTTAAAGTTCCTGGAAAAGGAAAAATGGAAGTAAAGTGGACATCAGAGGATGGTAAAGATGAAATTAAACATGAGGTATTTAACTTTACAGGTCCTGGTGTTGCCTTATCGATGTACAATTTAGATAAGTCAATCGAGGATTTTGCAAGATCTTGTTTCAGCTATGGGTTAATTAAAAAATGGCCTGTTTATATGTCTACAAAAAATACAATTCTAAAGAAATACGATGGAAGATTTAAAGATATTTTCCAAGAAATTTTTGAAAAAGAATATAAAGAAGAGTTTGAAAAAGACAATTTAACTTATGAACACAGATTAATTGATGACATGGTTGCATGTGCAATGAAGTGGAGTGGTAAATATATTTGGGCATGCAAAAATTATGACGGAGATGTTCAGTCTGATACTATGGCTCAAGGTTATGGGTCTTTAGGATTAATGACAAGTACATTGTTAACCCCAGATGGAAAAATAATGGAGGCAGAAGCTGCACATGGTACAGTAACAAGACATTATAGGATGCATCAACAAGGAAAAGAAACCTCAACAAACCCAATAGCGTCTATTTTTGCTTGGACTAGAGGATTGGCTCATAGAGGTAAGTTAGATAATAATGACTCACTAATTAAATTTGCACAAACTTTAGAAAAAGTTTGCATTGAGTGTGTGGAAAGTGGATCAATGACAAAGGATTTAGCAATTCTTATTGGTCCTGATAGTAAGTATTTAACTACTAATCAGTTTTTAGACGAGATTGATGGAAATTTGAAAAAAAAATTAAACTAAACTCTTAAGCTTTTCAAAAGCTTCTTCAATTTTAGTTTGATCCTGTCCACCAGCTTGAGCAAAGTCTTTTCTTCCTCCACCGCCTTTACCACCAATTATTTCAGATCCAACTTTAACAAATTGAACTGCATCAAACTTGTTTGTTAAATTGTCAGTTACTCCAACAGCTAATCCAACCTTGTCATCTTTATTAGCAAATACAACCACAACACCTTCATCTAAATCTTTTTTACCTTTGTCTACAAGTTTTCTTAATTCTTTTGGAGGCAATCCATCTATTTTTTGCAGTCTTAATTTAACTCCATTAATTTCTTCGTCTTTAATAATATTTTTTGATTTATCCTCTAAAATTGCATTTACTGAAATAGTCTCTAGTTGTTTATTTAAATTTTTAATCAAAGTTTTTTGATCATTTTCATCTAAACTTGGTTTTCCTCCCAATTTAATAATTTGCTGACTTAAATCTTTAATTGTTTCCTCATCTTTTTCTGCAGATAGATTTGATAATTTCTCTTTGTTTTGTAGGTATTCCTCTAACTGCTTGTCTCTTAGTGCCTCAATTCTCCTTACTCCTGCAGCAATAGAAGATTGGCTGACAATCTTAAATTTACCAATATCTCCAGTATTTTTCACATGTGTTCCACCACATAATTCAGTAGAAAAATACTTGCCATCCTCATCTCCCATCGAAAGAACCCTTACTTCATCTCCGTATTTTTCACCAAATAATGCCAAAGCACCGTTTTCAACCGCTTCATCAGGTGTCATTAATCTAGTTTTTACATCAGATTTTTTAGAGACCATTGTGTTTACAAAGTCCTCTATTTTATCAATTTCTTCATTCAAAATTGGCTTCATGTGGCTAAAATCAAATCTTAATCTACTTGGCTCTACTAAAGATCCTTTTTGGGTTACATGAGTACCGAGAACTCTTCGTAAAGACTCGTGCAATAAATGAGTTGCTGAGTGATAAGCACGTGTATTATCTCTTCTTTCAACATCAATTTTTAATTCCACACTTTGCTGCAGTTTTATAGATCCACTCTTTACCTTTCCATAATGTACAAATAAATCACCTAATTTTTTTTGAACATCTGTTACTTCAAATTTAAAATCATTCGAGACTATTTCGCCATTATCACCAACTTGTCCACCTGACTCGCCATAGAAAGGAGTCTGATTTACTATAATCATTCCCTCATCATTTTCTTTTAACTGATCTACCTCTTTGTTGTCTTTTAAAAGAGATAATACGACACCTTCAGCTTGATTAGTCTCGTATCCTAAAAATTCAGTTGGCTCAATTTTATCTTTTATTCCAAACCAAATATCTTCAACGGCTGCATCACCAGAACCTTTCCAATTTTTTTTAGCAAGCTCTCTACTTTCTTTCATCAAAGATTGAAATTTTTCAGTATCAATTGACATTGATTTGTTCCTTAAAATATCTTCTGTCAGATCTAATGGAAAACCATAAGTATCATATAATTTAAAAGCTACCTCACCTGGCAAAACTTTATCTATTTTAGATATTTCGTCATTTAAAATTTTTATTCCTCGATCTAAAAGAACTAAAAATTTTTCTTCTTCCATTTTTAAAGTTTCTTTAATTAAAGACTCTGCTCTAACTAATTCTGGATAATTTCCAGACATTTCATTTTTAAGAGTGTCAAACAAATTATAAAAAACTGGTTCTTTAGATCCAAGTAAATGAGAATGTCTCATACCTCTTCTCATAATTCTTCTAAGAACATATCCTCTTCCTTCATTCGAAGGCAAAACCCCTTCTGCAATTAAAAAAGAACTTGCTCTTAAGTGGTCAGCGATGACTCTGAAACTTGCTAAATTAGATTTGTCAGATTTAACTTTTGTAATTTCAGATGCAGAACCAATTATTTTTTTAAAATGATCTGTTTCATAGTTGTCATGTGAACCTTGCAATAAAGCTGCAATTCGCTCTAATCCCATTCCAGTATCAACTGATGGTTTTGGAAGATTTATTCTTTTGTCTTTTGTAACTTGTTCAAACTGCATAAAGACTAAGTTCCAAATTTCTATAAATCTATCGCCATCCTCATCTTTAGAACCAGGTAAACCTCCTGGTAAATGATCTCCATGATCAAAAAAGATTTCTGAGCAAGGGCCGCATGGACCTGTCTCACCCATTGACCAAAAATTATCAGAAGTTGCTATCCTTATAATTCTATCATCCCTAAAACCCGCTATTTTCTTCCAAAAATTGAATGCTTCATCATCCTCGTGAAATACTGTTACGTAAAGCCTGCTTTTATCTATTCCAAAATCTTTAGTTATTAAATCCCAAGCATAATGAATTGCTTGCTCTTTAAAATAATCACCAAAAGAAAAATTTCCTAACATCTCAAAGAAAGTGTGGTGCCTTGGTGTGTAACCAACATTTTCTAAATCATTATGCTTACCACCTGCCCTTACACATTTTTGTGAAGTGGTAGCTCTAACGTAATCTCTTTTTTCTAATCCTGTAAAAACGTTTTTAAACTGAACCATCCCAGAATTTGCAAACATCAATGTAGGATCATTATTTGGAACTAAATTACTAGACTCAACAATCTTATGATCATTCTTTTCAAAATATTTTAGAAAAGTATTTCTTATTTCATTGAGTGTTTTGTCTGCCATATTTTTAAAATACAGCTTTTTTATTTTATGTCTAGATATCGAAGGGAAAAAAGGCGCTTAATTTAAGCGCCTTTTATTAATAAAGATGACCTATTAATTCGTTTTAGATGGAGGAGTAGCTTCTGCTTTTGCAGCTTCTTCTTTTTCAGCTACTTTCTTTTCTTTCTCTAATTTCTCAGGATCAATTGGATTTCCTTCTATTTTCTTAGAAATCACACCTGCTTTTTCTCTAATTGCCATTTCAATTTCTGCAGCAACTTTAGGGTTTTGAGCCAGATAAGTCTTAGCATTTTCTCTACCTTGACCAATCTTCTCACCTTTATAAGCATACCATGCACCTGATTTTTCAATTATATCTGCTTTAGAACCAAGATCGACTAGTTCACCCATCTTGCTAATTCCTCTTCCATACATCAAGTCAAACTCAACAACTTTAAATGGTGGTGCTACTTTATTCTTAACTACTTTTACCCTTGTAGAGTTACCAATAATTTCATCTTTATCTTTGATAGCACCAATTCTTCTAATATCCATTCTTACCGATGAGTAAAACTTAAGTGCGTTACCACCTGATGTTGTTTCTGGACTTCCAAACATAACTCCAATTTTCATTCTAATTTGGTTAATGAAAATCATCATTGTGTTTGTATTTGAAATTGAACCTGTTAATTTTCTTAAAGCCTGACTCATTAATCTTGATTGAAGACCAACATGATGATCTCCCATCTCACCTTCAATTTCAGCTTTTGGAGTTAAAGCTGCAACAGAGTCAATTACGATTACTGAAATAGAGCCTGATTTTACTAGTGTATCAGCGATTTCTAAAGCTTGTTCACCAGTATCTGGTTGTGAAATTAAAAGTTCTTCTGTATTTACGCCCAGTTTTTTTGCATACACTGGATCTAATGCATGCTCTGCATCTACGAACGCACAAATGCCTCCAGCTTTTTGAGCTTCAGCAACAACTTGTAATGCTAAAGTTGTTTTTCCAGATGACTCTGGTCCATAAACCTCAATAATTCTTCCCTTTGGTAATCCACCTATCCCTAAAGCTAAATCAAGGCTTAAAGAACCTGTTGAAACAGACTCGATATCCATAGCTCTCTTTTCACCAAGCTTCATTACAGAGCCTTTTCCAAAATTATCTGTAATCTGAGCTATTGCAGCATCCAGTGCTTTATTCTTTTCTTTAACATCCATTTCTTGATCTTTAGTAGATTTAACTACTTTTAGGTTATTTTTCGTCATTTTTTGCCTCTTTTTTTAAATTTTTTGTCACTCGAATCATGAATATAAATGTACACATTTTGTTCTCATTAGCAATATAATTATTTTATACGAAAAAAATCAAATATTTACTTAAGTTTTAAATATTGGCTATTTAGTAAGCCTACTGATTTAAGCAAGTTATATTGAGCCATAAGATAATCTCTCTCAGAATTCACTAAAGAAAGTTGTGCTGAAAGTAAAAGTGAATTTGATTGAATAACGTCTAAAGTTGTTCTCGATCCTCTTTCATACTCTGCTGCAATTCCCTCGTTGGCAATTTCTGCTGATTTTAATTGAACCCTCACAGAATTTAAAAAACTTTTGGATGACTCTAAACTTGACCACGCACTTGCGACGTTAGTTTCATTAGTTTTAATAGCATGATCTAATAATAATCTTTTTCTATTTGTTAAATTTGTATTTTTGCTAATTTTATATTTCTTTTTTCCGCCAGAATAAAAAGGCCAGCTAACTGTTGCTTTTAATATGTCTTTATCTCTTTCTGCAACAGTCGAACTTAGATCGTCAGTGTAAGATTTCTCTAATGATACTGAAGCAGTTGGTTTTAAATCTGACTCTGAAATTGCTATATCTTTTTCAGACTTTTCTAAATCTAGTTTTGCAATCAGTATATCTGGATTATTCTGTTTTGATAAATCTATTGCTTCACTTAAAGTTTTTGGAATATTAACAATTGCATTTGAACTTTTCTTTAAATTATTTGGATCATTTATTTTTCCTATAATATTTTCATAATTAAGTTTGTTAATTAATAAATCGCTTTTTGACTTTGCAAATTGTGCTTGTGCGCCAGCAAGAGAGGATTCTGACTGTGCCACATCTGTATTTGTAATTTGTCCTCTATCTCTTCTAATTTTATCATTTTCAACTTGTCTAATTAAAAGATTTAAATTTTTTGAATTAATATTAAGTTTTTCTCTTGATAAAATTAAATTTGTAAATGCATTTATTGCATCATGCAATACTTCTTGTTCTTTTTTAATTAATTGTGCTTTTGCTAAAGTTAATGAAACTTTATTTTTTTCAAGTGTTAGATCTCTACCATAATCTAGTATCGTTTGTTCTATCTTTAAAGATGTTGTAAATGGATCAACATCATTTTTAGTAGCTGTACCACCATTCTGATTTTTTAATGTATTAGTATTTTCAAAACTTTTTGAGCCACTTAGTGTAACAGAAGGTTTGTAATCAGCTTCAGAAATTTTAATATCCTCCTCAGAAACTTTTATATTTTCCCTTTCAGCATTTAATTGAATATTATTTTGATAGGTTAAATTTAATGCATCGAAAAGTGTGACTGCAAAAGCATTACTCAAATAAAATAATGATGCGATTACTATTATGAATATTTTTTTCATTTTGATTTATATACAGCAGTTTTAATTTGATGGTTACTGTTTAAATTTAAAATTATAGAAGCGTATTTGTGCGTAGTTTTGAACATATTTTGGGTAATTCTTTGGTAGGTTTGCATAAAATTAATAACATCTCCTTTACTCATTATCTTATGACCACCTTTCTTCTTTGTTTTTAACCATAGTTTATGTTCCTGCTTTAATCTCCACTTTTGTAGTAAATTAAAGTTTTTTGCTTTTAAGTAAATCATACAATTTAACTGAGAATATAGCTTTTTATATTTAGTTTTTAATTGCTGATTAACATATTTTCTCCAAACAAGTTTATGATCATTTGTCTTTTCCATAGAATTAATAGATTTTTTTAATGTCTTTTTAGTTTCCGCTCTTGCTCCAACACACCATCCTTCAAAAATAATAACATCTGGTCTTTTATTGATTTTATTCCATTTATTTTTAGGAAATCTGTCATCAATTGCCTTATTAAAATTTGGTAATTTCATATTTTTAAATTTTTTTGCTTTTGATTTTTTAAAGAAATCTAGCATCATGTTAATATCATGTGTACCTGGAACACCTCTAGTTAATAACATTGGGTGTACTTTTTTTGATAAAACTATTCTTTCTTTTCTGGTTTTATAAAAATCATCAATAGAAATCTTAAACACTTTTAATTTAAAATACTTTTCTAATATTATCTTTATTATTGAACTTATGGTTGTTTTGCCTGTTCCCTGTCCCCCAGCTAATCCAACAAAATAAGGTTTTTTATTCTCTGCTTTTTTTACAATCCAAAAACATATTGGGATTAAAAAATTCTTAATCATCCCCTCTTTATTGCCAAACTTTTCAGTTGATGTTTCTTGTGATTTAATAAATTTAAAACAATCTTTTTTAACTTTTTTAAAACACTTTTCAGATAATTTCATTGAACTTTTACTTTTCTTGATCCATTGGATGGTTAAGCCCGTCAAAGAAAGCTACCTCTTTTAAATCTTCTACTTTAACTTCATCCACACAACCTAAATTAAATCCAGTCATAGCCGGTGCACTTCTTGGATTGTGATGAGTATAAATTCCACATTCAGTACAAAAGTAATGGTTAGCAACTTTAGTATGATACTGATAAAGTTTTAATTTATCTTCTCCTTTAGTAACTTTAAAATCTTCATTTTTAACCATACCCATTGTTGCATTTTTTCTTTTACAAATAGAACAATTACATCTTACAATTTTTGCTAATTCATTAACTGTAGCATTAATTTCTGCTTCAACAGCTCCACAATGACAATTTAATTTCATAGTTCCCTCTAATTTATTTTAAATTTTTTTTTGCTGCAATCTTATTTCCATCCATATCTCTTATATAAGCATAATAATTACCATCACTTCTTACTCCTGGCGCACCTTCATCAACAGCTCCTTTGGAAATTGCAATTTCATAAAATTTTTCTACTGCCTCTTTAGACTCTGCTAATAGTGTTATTTGTGTTCCATTGCCAAAGGTTGCTGGCTCATTGTTTACAGGATCTGTTACGTAGAATTGAGCCTTATCAGGCTCACTTAAATGAGCATAACCAATATATTTTTCTGTTATTACAATTTTTTTTAATTTTAATGGCTCTAAAATAGCATCATAGAACTCACTAGATTTTTTATAATCATTAGAACCAACCATTACAAAATCTAAAATATTCATGATTTATATTTATTTACTATTCTCCCCATTTTCCATGAAACTCATAAACTACCGCAGGTTTATCGCCTACTACCCAACCATCATGACCTGGTTCAATTGAATATGCATCACCAGCTTTATAAGTTAATTCAGTTCCATCATCATGTTTTGCGCAAACTGCCCCTGAAACAATTACGCCAAGATGTTTTGCTTTGCAGCTATCTGTGCCAACTGTTGGCTTAATGTCTTGTGACCATTTCCAACCTGGTTGTAAAACTAATCTCATAACTCTTTGATCTCCTACTTTCACAATATCTATTTTGGCATTTTTAAAATTCGTGTTACTTTCGTCTGGATTGTCAAAAGTTTTGACTTCAATTGAACTCATTATTTTTCTCCTTTTATAATTAAATTAGAATTTTAAACTATCCTTGGTTGGAGTTATCCACAAGCACACAAAATGTAGTTTCGATGTTCACGTTTTGATTCACTTTTGATTCAATTACGGACTCAAAATACAAACTCTTGAGTGTATTGTATAAATGGTCTATAAATTAGAACAAAACAAGAACATGAAACTAACAATCCCTTATTATCTACATAAAGCAGGCGCTGGTTTTCCTTCCCCTGCTACCGACTATATCGAAGAAGATATTGATCTGAACATGCATTTAATAAGAAATGTTCCAGCAACTTTCATCATCAGAGTTCAAGGTAAATCAATGATCGATGTTGGAATTAATGATGGTGACTTATTAGTGGTCGATAAAAGTTTAAAACCAAAAAACTTTTCAACTGTGATTGCAAATGTTCATGATGAGCTTGTAGTTAAAACTTTAGTTCAAGAACAAGATAAAAAATTTTTAACCTCTGGATCTAAAGAATTTTCTGACAGAATTTTAATTAATGAAGAACAAGATATTTTCATTTGGGGAGTTGTTACTTATGTCATCCATTCTACGTACTAAAAAAATAGCACTAATTGATTGTAATTCTTTTTACGTTTCTTGTGAAAGATTATTTAATCCAAAAATAAGAAGAAAGCCTGTTGTTGTTTTATCTAATAATGATGGTTGTATCATTTCAAGATCAAATGAAGCAAAAGCTTTGGGAATTAAAATGGGGGAACCTTATTTTAAAGCAAAAGATATTATTCTTAAAAATAAAGTTGAAGTTTTCTCATCTAATTATTCTTTATATGGAGATTTATCTAGAAGAGTGATGCGAACTCTTAAACGATTTAATTCGGAAATAGAAGTTTATTCAATTGATGAGGCATTTTTAGATTTATCAAACTTTCCCGATAGTGAAGTGGAAAAAGTTGGAAAAGAAATTAGAGAAACAGTTTTACAATGGACTGGTATTCCAACTAGTATTGGAATAGCAAATACAAAAACTTTAAGTAAAATTGCAAATCATATTGCGAAGAAAAAACAATCAGGAGTTACCAGTTTAATTGGTATAGAGAATTTAGATCCTATTTTAGAAAAAGTCGAAATTAATGATGTCTGGGGTGTTGGTAGACAGTTAACTAAGTTTTATCAAAAGCATGGAATTTATAATGCTAAGCAATTAAAGAATAAGTCTAATACCTGGATCAAAAAATCTTCAAATGTTTTAAGTTCAAGAACTGCAATGGAACTTAGAGGAATTTCTTGCATAGGTTTAGAAACAACCACTGCTAAAAGAAAGAGCTGTGTTGTCTCAAGATCATTTGGAAAAAGAATTGAAACATTTAAGGAATTAAAAGAAGCAGTTGCAAATTATTGTTTAAATGCTTCAGAAAAAATTAGATCAGAGTCGTTGGTTGCAAAAGCAATTACAGTTTTTGTTAGAACAAGTCCTTTCCAAAGAAACTTTGGATATTATTCAAATGCGAAGACAGTTGATTTTCCAATTGCAACAAACAATAGTATCGAAACAGTTAAAACAGCAGTTTCAATATTAGAGAGTATTTTTAAAAATGGGTATCGTTATCAAAAAGCAGGAGTGATGCTGACAGGATTGTCAAATGCTAGTGATAAAACGAATTTATTTACATCTGAAAAAGATGAAAAAATTAATAGCTTGATGCGATCAATTGATAACACTAATCATCGATACGGAAGATCTACCTTGAGTGTTGCAAGTGCTGGAGTTCATAAGAAGTGGAATATGCGAAGACAGTATTCTTCTAAAATTGATACAGCTGATTTTTATTGTTTGCCAACAATTAGAGCTTAAATCAAAACTCTATAGTCCACCTGATGAAAATAAGAATTTAGCAACATCTTCAACACCAATTTGCTTTTTCATCTGGCAAAAAACATAAGGTAAACCATTTCGGGCCCTTTTTACGTCTTCTTTCATAGTTTCAAGATTAACTTCTACATGAGGAGCTAAGTCTGTCTTATTAATAATTAACAAGTCTGACTTTTGAATAGCAGGACCACCTTTTCTAGGGATATCTCCACCCATACCAACGTCAATAACATAAATAGACAGATCGACTAATTCTGGACTAAAAGTTGCTGCTAAATTATCTCCACCAGACTCGATTAAAATCAGATCAAGATCAGGAAATTTTTTTTTCATGTTTTCTACAGCAAGCATGTTGATTGAGGCATCTTCACGTATTGCAGTATGTGGACACCCTCCTGTTTCAACTCCTTTAATTCTCTCAAGAGGTAAGGCTTGGACTTTCATTAAAAATTCTGCATCCTCTTTTGTATAAATATCGTTTGATATTACAGCCATAGAAATTTTGTTTGATAAAAATTTACACAATTCAGCTGTTAAACTTGTCTTCCCTGCACCAACGGGTCCACCTATTCCAACTTTTAATGGTCCATTTATATTTTTCATGTTTTATAAATTCGTGTTTTTAAATTTTCATGCTTGATACTATAGATGTCACTATTAAAACAAATTCCACCTAAGTCTTCTAAATTTAAATTTTCACTTTCTTTTTCTATTTCTTTAATTAAATCATAAGTCTGAATTATACAGTCTTGACCAATTTTTTGTCCAATTGGTATATGTTTAATACAAACATTTATTAGATTTGATACAAAAGATTGTAGATAAGATATTATCGTTAGGTTTAAAGGTATACCAAAGTGTTTAGCAGCTTTAGCAACTGCAATTGGATAAGCAGTGTTTTCCTCAATTTTAAAATCCCAACTATCAGATAAAACTTTTCTAAATGCATTTCCCATTTCAATAGTCTCTATTTTTCTTTCCTTACTTGGACAAAGTGATAGAGCAAGTTCATTAAAGTCTTCTCCTTGATAGGTATATTTCATTAAAATTACATCATTTTTACCAGTTCCATGTTTTAAGATACATTTTAAATAATCCAAAATATCCTCTTTTGACTTAATTAAATTATCATTAATCATTGCCTCTAATCCATGAGAATATGAAAAACTTCCAACAGGAAATGAGGGTGAAAACCAAGTTTGAAGAATTTGTAAAGACTCTTTTAAATCTTTTTTATTTTTTAATTTAGTGTTTATGGCTATGGGTCCTACCAATTCCATATGCTCCTCCCTCTGGTTTAAAAGGTCTTAAAACTTGCTTAACCTTTCCTCCTAATTTTAATATCATTTTTTTTATTACTTCATCATACTGAATAAAAATTCTATCTTTTTCAATTTGGCAAGGCATATGTCTATTTCCAATGTGCCATATAAGTTGCATTAAATTTTTTCCTTTTATTTCAAGTAAACTTTCTTTTTTGTTTTTGATTAAAATCAAATTTCCACTTTGAAGTCTAAACGCTTGATTTTCTGAAAGTGATTTTGTCTCTGGTAAATTGACTAAAAATTCAAAACCATTATCTGAAACAAGTTTTTTTCTTCTTAAAAATCTCTCATCATAAGATAAAGATATGTGATCTTTTGCTTTATTTTTGGCTATTTTATTAACTATTAAAAAACAATTATCCATAAGCTAAAACATAAAATATCTTTGTGCCAAAGGAAGTTCTTTGGCTGGTTCACAAGTAATTATTTCACCATCAGCTTTTACTTCATAAGTCTCAGGATTAACCTCAATTTTTGGACACTTGTTATTTAAAATCATATCTTTTTTAGAAATGGCTCTTGTATTTTCTACTGGTAATAAGTCTTTTCTAATACTTGCATCTTTTAATGAATTCTTTTCAAGAGCTAGTTTGCTTGTGAAAATTACAGATGATTTTTCTAAAGAAGTTCCAAATGATGAAAACATAGGTCTAGTGTATACTGGTTGAGGAGTTGGAATTGATGCATTTGGATCTCCCATTTGAGCACAAGCTATACTTCCACCTATTAATATCATCTCTGGTTTGGCACCAAAAAATGCTGGGTCCCACAAAACTAAATCTGCACGTTTATTTTTTTCAATGGTACCAATATGATTTGAAATTCCATGAGCAATTGCTGGATTAATTGTATATTTTGCTAAATACCTTTTAACTCTAAAATTATCATTATCCCCTTTTTCCTCCGGTAAACTTCCTCTTTGAACTTTCATTTTGTGTGCAGTTTGCCAAGTTCTGATGATAACTTCTCCAACTCTACCCATAGCCTGACTATCTGATGCAATAATTGAAAATGCACCCATATCATGGAGAATATCTTCTGCTGCAATTGTTTCTCGTCTGATTCTACTTTCAGCAAATGCTACATCCTCTGGAATCGATTTATCAAGATGATGACAAACCATAAGCATATCTAAATGTTCCTCTATTGTATTAACCGTATAAGGCCTTGTTGGGTTTGTTGAAGAAGGAATAACATACTCTTCTCCACAAACTTTAATTATGTCTGGTGCGTGCCCACCACCAGCACCCTCTGTATGAAAAGCATGAATAGTTCTTTTATTAATTGCTTTAATTGTATTCTCTACGAACCCACTTTCATTTAAAGTGTCTGTGTGAATCATTACTTGCACATCGTTTTTGTCAGCAATATTTAAACAATTATCAATTGCTCCAGGAGTGGTTCCCCAATCCTCATGTAATTTTAAAGCTGAAGCTCCTGCTAGAATTTGTTCCTCTAGACCTTCTGGTAATGAAGAATTTCCTTTCCCAGCAAAAGCTAAATTCATAGAAAAACCATCAGCAGATTGAATCATTCTTTGTATGTGCCAAGGACCAGGTGTACACGTTGTTGCAAGTGTTCCATGAGCAGGACCAGTACCTCCTCCTAACATAGTTGTAATACCCGAGTGTAAAGCATCATCAATTTGTTGGGGGCATATATAATGAATATGACTATCAAAACCCCCTGCTGTTAAAATTTTTCCTTCACCTGCAATTATCTCTGTTCCTGGACCAATAATAATATTTACTTTAGATTGAGTATCTGGATTTCCAGCTTTACCAATTTCAAATATTTTTCCATCTTTTAAGCCAACATCGGCTTTATAAATTCCATTTACATCAACTATTAAAGCATTGGTAATGACTGTATCAACAGCTCCTTTTTCTCTGCTGATTTGAGATTGGCCCATTCCATCTCTTATTACTTTTCCACCACCAAACTTTACTTCTTCACCATAGGTGGTTAAGTCGTTTTCAACTTTAATAAATAATTCAGTATCTGCGAGCCTTACTTTATCTCCTGTAGTAGGCCCATACATATCTGCATAAGCTGCTTTAGAAATTTTAGCCATTATAAATTACCCATAACTTTCTTATTGAACCCGTATATTTTTTTTGATCCATTTATTTCTATAAGCTCAACATCTTTAGATTGACCTGGCTCAAATCTTACAGCAGTTCCTGAAGGAATATTTAATCTCTTTCCATATGCTAATTCTCGATCAAAAACTAAATACTCATTTGTTTCAAAAAAATGATAATGGCTTCCTACTTGCACTGGTCTATCTCCAGAATTAGAAATTTTTATCTTTGTAACTTTTGAATCTTTATTTAAGTCTATATCCTCATTTTTTGTAATTACTTCACCTGGCTTCATAATATTGTCATCTAATTGGTTTGTGCACTGTTACTAATTTAGTTCCATCAGGAAAAGTAGCTTCTACTTGAACTTCCTTCACCATATCTGGAATGCCTTCCATGCAATCCTTTTTTTTAATAACATGAGCTCCCGCCTCCATCAGTTCTGCAACACTTTTACCCTCTCTAGCTCCCTCAACTACGAAATCTGTTATTAAAGCTATAGCTTCTGGATAATTTAATTTTATACCTTTAGATAATCTATTTTTTGCAACAATTGCTGCAAGGCTTATTAAAAGTTTATCTTTTTCTCTAGGAGTAAGTTTCATTTATATATTCCATACTTTTGGTATCTTTGAACCTTCAAAAAAATAAGATAAAATTTTATCAATTGCAAATTTAAGATTATAACTATCTTTAGATAACAGTCTTAGGATCAATTTATTATCCCAATGAGAATAATTTGAAGTTGTATTTTCATTGTTAGTTAAAGTTTCAGATAAATTATCAGCTTTATTTAAAAATTTTTCTCCTACAATAATAATTGTCGCAACTGCAGAATTATTGTTTAATGTCGAAAAACTATTCAAATATTTTTTTTCAAATAAACCTGTATTTATTGCTTCAGAATGAATAAGTTTATCATCAATTTTAATATTCCAAAAATCTGAAAAATATCCCCTTTCAAATTTCTCTTTCATAGAAGTTCGTCCAAAAATTATATTTTCACAAAGAAGTAAATTTGAGTCTTTTGATAAATTAAAATTAATTTTTCTTTTTAAGTTACAATTATTAAATAAAATTAATTCTTTGGGTAACCAAAATAAACTTGAATTATTTAACAAGTTTAAATTAATTTCTAAGTTGGCAGGATTACCAAAACCGCTATAAATTTTTTCTGCTGCTTGAGTTGAAATACAAAGTTTCGTTCTATCAATTTCAAATTCATAATCATATTCATCTCCAGAAGTAATTCCACCAGCAGTATTGATAAGCATCAACTGTTTTAAATTTTCATGAAAATCTGGCATCAAAGCTTTTAAAGCTCCTTGCTGAAATAGTTTTTGTAAATTTTGATCTTTTATTTTTATTTCTAAACTACCCTTAGATTTTTCTAGTTTCTTTTGACTAATATTCATTATCTTACCCTAGCACAAAAAAAACCAATTTATAATTTGCCAATTATTACAGCTTGAATTATTTGCCTTTTTTAATAAAAAGGAAGCATGCAAAACCAAGAAATAGTCAAAATAATTGAAAACCTTAAAGGTAGAAAAAATTATGAGGAAAAAAGAGCCGCTAAATTAGGTTTTGCTTCTCTTTATGATTACTTTGAGGATAAAATTTCAAAGAAAGAAAAAGCTCTTGAAGATGGGCAAAAAGAATTAGAAACATCACAAGCTGAAGAACAGCCAAAAGCTGCTAACAAAAGCTGCGGTTGCTGCTAAAATTTTTTTCATTTTAAAATTACTTTGTTGTTCCTATCAATGACACTTCACAATCATCATGTCCTGCAGTGAAACATTTTTTTAAAGCTTGTGTTCTTGCTTTACCTTTAAGCTCATCTTCAAATCGAAATTGAACTGAAGGATCTGATTTTCTTGAAACAACAACAAAAAATTTAGTTGCACCTTGAGACGTATTAACTTTTTTAAATGAAGATTTTTTTTTATTTTTTATAACTAAATTCTTATATGTATACTTAGTTGTACCAGTATCTCCAATTCTGTAAATTCCAATTTTAATATATGGTTTTGTTGGTCCATATGGCCCGTCAGTTTTCTTGGTTAACAATGGAACATCGTAGTGATGAAGGATAAATTTATCATCAAGATAATATTTAACAGATAAAAATTTTGCTTTTTTTTGATAATCTATTTCAGCTTTAAATCTATAAGTTTTGCTAGTTTCTAATGTAATAAATTCTAACATTTTACAATTTTCTTGTGAACATTCTCCTTTTGGAAATTTTTGAATAATTTTCCATCCACCATCAACACCAATCCACGACGGAGGAGCACCACTATTTCTACCATCATGAATTTGAAATATAGTCGATCTAGCTGATGGAGCACCTTCAATAGTAATATCCGTCTCAAAAATAGTATGTCCGATCGGAAGTTTATGAGTTATTTCTTGTCTTCCAGAGTAAGGATAACCTCCAGCAGGTTTTTTATCTGTAGGACAACTTCCAACTTCTCCTTTATCAAGTTTGAAAACTACATCTACTAATTTGAATTCATTTTTTGAATACTTTTTACTTTTTCCGTTTACAATTAAAGACTCTTTATCAATTACACCACAAGATATTTTCCATTTGTTTTTATTTTTCCACTCATTAGCATATGCTGTAAAACAAAATGATAATATTAAAATAGTTATTATTAAAATTTTTTTCATTTACCTTTTTTTATAACTGAATAACCTATCTTCTTCCAATTGAAGTCTCGATGAATAGCTATTGTTGCAACAATTCTTCCTCTTTCAAAATCTATTGTAAATATTTGGCCACCATAACCATCCATTATGAATATGGGTCTATTTTTCATTCCTTTAAGTCCTGTATGGAAAAAACCAGCATAAGATTTTGTGAGACCAAATGAGTCTTTGTTATTTTCCCATTGCATATTTTTATTAATTTTTCTCTCAAACAAAGTTTTTAAATATTTTCCTTCACAGGTATCGTTTTGCCAATCATCCAACATAGCTTTTGACATTCTTAAGTAATCATATCTTGTAGCTAAAAAGGTGCTATGAGTTGATCGATCACCTGGTTCTGACGTCTGAGGTTCAACAAAATACATACCATGTTCAATTCCAACTTTTTTTCTAAAAATATCGTCAAGTAATTCTTGGTATTTTTCTTCTCCAATTTTGAAAATTAAATAATTCATAATCAAAGGAGGTGGAAAATTATTATAAGCATATTTTCTTTTAGATTTTTTTATCTCCTTAAATTCATTCTCGATTGCTTTTTTAATTGTAGTGTTAGAAACGGAGCGCCCTGTTTTTTTATATCTATTGCTAGGATTATCTTTTGAGAAATATGCCTGGTCTCCAGCTGCCATATTTATAATATCAATAATTTTTTGATTATGATAAATACTATTCTCAATTAAAGGCCAATCATCTAATTTGGCATCAATACTCTCAACATATCCTTTGCATATTGCATGTCCGAGAATATAAGATGCTAAACTTTTTCCAACTGATTGGGAATGAAATTGAGTTTCATTTGTAAAAACTTTTCCAAATCTATCTTTCGGACTTATTTCATCAATAACAATTTTACCATCTTCATACAAAATATAACTTAGCAATGCAGTTTTCTGCATTTGTTTTTTAATATATTTATCTTCTCTTAAATCAAACTTGAATTGATATGGGTTATCTGAAGGTTTGATATCACTGTATCTGTCGTTATTTGTCCAATTTTCATTAACATATAACCAAAAATAATATAGCAAAGTTTCGTGGTTGGGTTTGACTGGTTTACCATTAATTAATTCTGGAATTTCTGAAGCTTCGTTATAATCATTAACGTCATAATTTCCTGTAATTTTTTTATCTTTATCACATTTGTTATAGTACCAAAGGTGGCTATATTTTTCTAAATCTTTGCATTTTCCGGTTGGTTCAGCAAATCCTACTTTGTAATATTGAGTAAACTCATTTTTCGCTAACCATTTATTAAATTCCTTAGTAAGTCTTGTTTCTGCGTGTACGCTGTTTGAAAATATTATTAAAAATATAACTATTAAAATTCTTTTCATTTAGAACTGTGTAACCTTTTTTTGATAATGGATATAACAACCGTTATTATCTAAATCCAAAACATTGGGAAAATTTTCTTTACATTTCTCAATTCCATTATTAGCTGCTGATTCCTTTGTAAAACCTGTATTTTTCAATAAATATTTTTCATCTTTTTTATTTTTTATAATTGCTAAAAAATTTCCTTTTAAATCTTGATATTTAATTTCTTTATGAATTTTTTTTGCTTTAATACTTTTTATTACTGTAGCTCCCTTGGGTTTATTATAAGTAGATGAAACTCTATATTTAAGACTGGTAGCTGAGACTCTCTCTTTTGACTTATAATTACATTTTTTATTGTCCATAACTTCATTACATTTTTTGCTAATGGTATAATCTTTTATAAATAAAGTAGATGATGTTATAGAATTAGGATCAAAATTTGATAAACGCTCCCAATACCTATAAAGACCAATTTTTAATGCCATTCCTTTCCCTAAAATTATATTAGGTCCATAACTTTCAATAATTCTGTCATTATCTAACCACATAATAAATTCACCATCATCTTTATCTGATACTTTTATTTTCATTAAGATTGTACGAAATTTCTTAAATGTACTCTTTCCTCCTAGTTGGAACTTATAGGTTGTTTTTTTAAATCTATTCGCAGTTGGATCCTTTTTAGTCCAGAAAACCTCTTCTATGAAATGATGTAGAAATTGAAATCTATTTGGAGGTTCGTTTTCATCAGTAGTATACATTATTTGCATTGATGGAAAAATAATTTCACCATCTTTTTTCGTTCCGACAGTTTGAAATATGTTTGCCGCATGATTTTCACCTGGGTCAATTTTAAAAATATATTTAACATAAAACTCTTTACCAATTTTATAGTACTTATTTTTCTTATTTTTAAATTCCCATCTTTGAGCTTGTGAATCTGAAACATTCCAATCTTCTGGATGTCCTTCCATTTCATAATCTAATGTAATACCAATTGCATTATCAGTATTTGAATAACTTAAAATTTTTTCCTCTTTATTTAAAGAATCCTCTGCTTTATAAAATTTTTTTGCATCTCCACCAAGTATTTCTTTTTTAAAAATTTTTAAAGGATTATCTTTTGAATAAGAAATATTACATGAAAATAAAGTTATAAAAAAAACTGTTAAAATTTTTTTCATCATGCTGTCTTTCTTTTAAAAGTTAACTTTTTTGTTGTCCCTTGATTTAAAAGTCAGCACAACCAGACTTTGAAAATTAATATTAACTATTGTGATTATGATGTCAATTGTAAGAATTGATGGTAATTTAAAATTCTAAAGTTTTTAACGACCCATCTTTATAGGTAAACTCTACTTTTTTTTCAGAAATACTTTTAATTGATGTAAATCCATCATATTCAGCAATGAATTCATTTAATTTCTTTCTACCTTTTTTGCTCATTTTTTTTCCTGGAGCATTTACTCCAACATCGATAATCAGCTCAGCTCCATTTAAAAAAGCTTTTACCCAAGCTTTTACAGGAGCACCACAAGTCATAGCTTCAGTTAACCAAATAGGTTTATTTACATCTACACTTTTTAATAAAGCTGCAAATTCATCTACCCATAGCTCTTTATCACACTGTCCGTCTGGCCCACTTATGTGGTGAATATTTGCAATATCAAAATGATCTTTAATTTTTGGCAAAGCTGACCTCCAATATTTTTTACTTTCAGGAAACATTCCAGCGGCACCAGCCATAACAATAACTGCATCTGGCTGTTTTTCTTTAATTACTTTTGAGGAAAAATTAAATATTTCAACAAAATCCTCCTCGCTTCCTTTAAAGAACATTTTAAACTCTGGTTCATTCATAATATCCCAATATTTTATGGGTTTGGTTAATCCAGGCATGTCATTTGAACCGTCACCATCGTATCGATCTATTAATTTTACAAGAAAATTTTTGTAATCATCCATTGAACAAGGTTTACTTAAATATTTTGTAAAACGTTTCCCAAAAGGACTTTTAGCTTTTTTTCTTTTGCAAGATTTTTGCTCCCAATTTGCATGAGGCCAAATAGTAGCTAATATTGTTTGATTATGTTCTTGAGCATAAACGACATATTTGTCAACTTCTTCCCAAGTAAACTTTCCCTTTTCTTTTTCAATATGATTCCAAATAAAAGGTCCTGGATGAGGTCTAACCCATTGATTATCTTTACCTCGCATTTTTTCATCTCGCATTTCTGTTAACTCTCCAAATCTAGATTCAGATGATGAAGTGTTTGTAATTAAAATAAAAATAAAAAAACTTGTTAAAAAATTTTTTATCATTAAAAAATTTATTTTGGATCTGGTCCTGGTCCTGGATCTCCTGGTCCACCTGGGCCACCAGGTCCTGGATCTCCTGGGCCACCAGGTCCTGGATCTCCTGGTCCACCAGGTGCTCCCATTGCACCTTCAACAGCACCACCAATATCTCCCATAGCACCGCCCATCATATCTCCTCCCATGGCTCCACCTATGTCGCCCATAGGTCCGCCATCAGGTCCGCCCATGGCTCCACCCATGTCGCCCATTGGACCCATATCTCCTGGACCAGCTGGACCGCCTGGACCGCCTGCCATTGCACCAGCCATAGCTCCACCCATAGCTCCTGACATTCCTTCTTGCATAGCACCACCCATAGCTTTACCCATGTCACCGTCACCCATTCCACCAACTCCCATTGCTGCTCCCATTGCGTGAGAACCCATTGCTGAAGCTGCTACTCCTTGTGCGGACATGGCTGCTCCCATTGCAGCGCCTGCTAATCCTTCACCTACTTCATTTGCTGCGTTTGCTACTGATCCTATTGCAGCACCAGGGTCTATACCTGTACCCATTGCAGCTGAAACTTGTCCCAAATTCATTCCACCACTTATTGCACCACCTTCTAAACCTTCAGGTGCTCCTCCCATAATATCTCCCAATTTTGCACCTCCTGGAGTTCCAGTTATTCCCATGCTTGCTGCCATTTCAGGATTCATTTGTGCATCTAAATTCATTTCACCCATTCCAACCATTCCACCACTCATAGCTGCTAGTCCCATGTCACCGCCTTCCATTCCCATTGCGCCACTTAAGCCTTTCATACCTTCTGCTCCCATCGCAGCCATAGTTCCTTGGTTAACTAATCCAACTTCCATCATATCTCCCATTTGACCAGCAGATAAATTTCCTGTTTTTGCTAAATCAGCAACACCTTGAACAGCTTTGCTTCCAAGGCCAGCAACGTTAGTTGACATTACGGCAGTAATATCCATTCCTGCCATTCCTGCAGCTCCCATACTTGCAACCATTCCAGGAGTTAATCCTGTCTGTGCAGCCATATCCGCCATTCCTAATTTCTCCATTGAACCAACATCCATTCCTGTCATATTCGCCATTGCTTCACCCATTTCAGCTTTTCCCATTTCTTGCATAACGTCTCCCATCATCATTCCTGATGATGGTGTATCACCTGTCATCATAGCTCCCATAGCTAAAGCGGTCATTCCTTCAGGAGGAGCCATTGCACCAGGCAAACCTCCAGCTAAAGCTGGTTTGGCCATGATCATTGCCCCCATCATCATACCGGATTCACTTATATTTTCAGGCATTTCTAACGCTTCTGGTGAAGCCATATTATTTGCGAATGAATCTTTCATTTCCATTCCTCTTTGAATAGCATTTTTTTGGCTTGGTGCTTTTCCAGATATAGCTTGGCTTATCATTCCAACGCTTCCAGACATTGCAGTAGCAATGCCAACTTCAGGATCAGCAAAAGCAGTAGATAAAGTTTCTGCCATTTGTTCCATTCCCATGTCAGCCATTGCTTTTCCAATTTCTTTCATACCCTCAATACCAGTCATCCCTTTAGCCATATCCGTCATGCCTTCAATTCCTATACTGGCCTCCATACTTTTCATCATATCTTCGCCCATACCTTTTGCGCTCATGGTTGCTACTAAAGCACCTGTCATTGTTTGACCCATTTTACCCATTGCCTCTGGATTAGCAGCTAATGTCTCTAGTGCAGCTGTTGCAGCACCTACTGGCAATGCATCTAAAGCTCCAGCCATCATTGCTGGATTCATTCCCATCTCAGCTACATTCATAGAAGCGAAATCTCCAGGTTTAAAATTTGCCATATCAAAATTAGCGGAGCCTGTGATTGCTGTCATATCTACCATTCCTGCAGTCGCCAGTCCCTGCATCGCAGCTCCCATTCCTATGCCTTGTTCATCAAGATTGCCCATCATGCCTTTTGCATCAAAACCTGCGGTACCTAATGCATTCATTTGTCCAGCCATTTTTTGTAACGATACAACTTTTCCTGCACCCATTTGTCCAGCAATACTAGATAATGCAGCCATTTCTTCAGGAGAAAAATCTTTTGCAAAATCTATTCCTGACATATCAAGAGCATTTGGA